>JAYROM010000198.1:0-20710 GCA_041911695.1 Aeromonadaceae bacterium | reverse complement strand
TTTATCTTCCTGTGGATCGCCTTCAATGCAGCCTATGCGTATGAAATCAATCCTGATATCCGCCTTTCCGAGCAGAAGACGTTCCGCCATTTTCTGGAAAAGGTCTGCGCATTGGATAAGCACAAAGTGATCGACAAACTGGTATGGCAGGAGTTCTCCGGCAGTATCAGAGTCTTGCTGGATACCCCCTATGTGCTCCAGGGGTTCTGGGATTATCACCGCCAACGCATCGACGAACAGGAGTGGAAACACCAACTGGCAAACGGCAAGAAGACAGCCAATCAGGCGCTGGCCAGCAGCAATACCCCCTTGCTGCTCGGCGTCATCTTCAGCCGGCTCTACACCTTGCGCAACCAGCTCTTCCACGGTGGTGCAACCTGGGATAGCAAGATCAACCGCAAGCAACTACACGACTGCACCCATCTGCTGCACAAACTGATCCCGCAGATCATCTCATTGATGATGGAACACCCAGAGACCCTGTGGGGTGACGCCTGCTACCCGGTGGTGGAGATGGCGAGTTAATCTCGCCAACAAATCGGCCAGCAACGTTTGCACGCTGCTGGCCGGGTGACTTTTAGTGACTAGACGATAACGGCGTGTGTCAAACCGGCAACGGTTCCGCGCCCGGTGCCGGTACATCCCCGGCTGGCAGGCGGATAGTCAGCGAGCAGAGCAGCGCGACCACCAGCAGGGCCAGGATCAGGTAGAAGGTCGCCTGGAAACCGCCGAACAGGGAGGCGACAATCGAGCCGATAATGCTGCCGAAACCGAACCCGAGATAGATGACGCCGTAGTTCTTGGTCAGGTTATTCAGGCCGAAGAAATCACTCACCAGTGAAGGATAGACGGTGATGGTGCCGCCAAAACTGAACGCCACGCAGGCCACCGCCGCGAAAAACAGGTTGGCATTCAGCGGTACGAACAGCAGCAGGATCATGCCCGCCAGGGTGATGATCTGGGCCAGCGAAATCACCCGGATACGCAGCATCTTGTCGGACAGAATGCCCATCACCAGACGGCCCCCCAGGTTGGCCATGGCAATCACCGCCACTGCATTGGCCGCCACCACGGTGGGCAGGCCGACCAGCTTTTCGCCAATATCCTTGGCCACACCAATCACATACAGTCCGCTCATGCAGGCGGTCAGGAACATCAGCGCCAGCATCCAGTACTGCGGTTTACGCATCGCCTCGGCGAGGGTGAAATCCCGCGCGCCGGTGACAAGGTTGGCAGGCTCCTGACGCGGCGCATCCTTCATCAAGAAAGCCCCGATGATCACCAGCACCATGGCAATCAGCCCCCACAACTCGAAGGTGGTCTCCAGACCGGCCCGCGACAACAGCAGCATGTTCACATATTTAAAACCGAGACTCCCCAGACCATAGGCCCCGATGGCGCAGGCCGAAATCAGCCCCTTGCGCTCAGGGAACCATTTCACACAGTTGGAGAGGGTCAGCAGGTAGCCGGTGCCATCGGCAAAGCCGACCAGGATGCCGGCGCACAGGTAGAGCATGGCCAGATTGCTGGCCTGCGCGGTACAGAAGAAGCCGAGCCCGAGCAACAGGCCGGCCCCCAAGGTCACCTTGCGCACACCAAAGCGCTCTTGCAGCTTGCCGGCCAGCGACGACGCCACCGCGAGCGCCAGACTGAGCAGACCGAAGGCAAAAGCCACCTGGCTGACCGGTTCATCCAGCTTGTCCGAGAGACGTGCGTTGAACAGGCTCCAGGTATAGACAGAGCCGAGCGCAAACTGGGTGATGATGGTGCCGATGAGGGTCATCACCCGGATACGGTTAGATAGTGGTTGTGGCATACGACTTCCTCTCTACGCAATCTGCGGGGTATACACCCCGGGTCTGCCCCCACTGTAAGCGGGATGCCGTCGATGCCGGCGGGAAAAGGCATGAACTGCAGAATGGGAGGAATGAATGGCCGTTATAGTTGCATCAGTTGACGGAACGCCTTGATATTGCTGCGACTGACCGGGAGCTCAGCCGGCAGATCATGTAACCGGATCAGATAGGTACTGTTGAACCAGGGCACGATCTCGCGGATGCGGTTGATATTGACGCAATAGGAGCGATGGCAACGGAAGAAGCCCTCGGCCGGCAGGCGGCTGATAAAGTCGCTGATGCTGAGGGTCATGACAAAACTATCGTGCCGGGTATAGACGTAGGTCAGCTTCTCGTCCGCCTCGGCGTAATAGATCTCGTCACAGGGGATCACCACAATGCGCTCGCCCTTGGTCAGATTGATGGTTTGTCGCCGGGCCGCGACCGGCTCCTCGGTCACCACGGCCGCCTTGGTCGGGGTCAGCTGCTCGAGCTTCTGCAGCAGGTGGATGATGCGCGTCTCGTTATAGGGCTTGAGAATATAGTCGAACGCCTCAAGCTCGAACGCGTCGACCGCAAACTCCTTATGGGCAGTGACAAACACCACCTCTGGCGGACGAGATGACTTGCGCAGGTTACGCGCCAGCATCACCCCATCAATCGACGGGATCTGGATATCGAGAAACACCAGGTCGACCTCGTGATCCTGCAGGAATTTGAACGCCTCCAGGCCATCCTCGAAGCTGGCGACTATCTCGATACTGCTATGCGTGCAGATCAAATAGATCAGCTCTTCCCGCGCCAGATACTCATCTTCCACCACGATGGCTTTTAGCATTTGCACTCCTTTCACGACGGTTGATACGCCGGATCCGGCAGATAGAACGCGACCTCGGTTCCCGGCTCCAACCGACGTAACTGCAAGCCGGTGCCATAGAGCAAGGTCAGGCGCTGATGGACATTGGTCAGGCCGATACTGTCGCTGTTGACGGTGCCGGCCGCCAGGTTGTCGATCACCTCCTGACTGATGCCATAGCCGCTATCACGGACCGCCACCTTCACCGCCCCCGCCAGTTGACGCACCTCGATGGTCACCTTGCCCGGCGCACTGCGCGGCTGGATACCGTGCAGGATGGCATTTTCCACCAACGGCTGCAGTAGCAGGCTGGGGATCTGGATCGCTACCGCATCCAGATCAAACTCGACCGTCAGTTTGTTGCCAAAACGCGCCTGCTCGATGGCCACATAATCACGCACCTGCTGTAACTCGCTGCCGATGTCGATCAACGCATCGCCGCGCGACAGGTTATAACGCAGATAGTCGGCCAGATTGGCGATCAGCTCACGCGCCTTGGCGGGCTCGATGCGGATCAGCGACGAGATGGCATTCAGCGCGTTGAACAGGAAATGCGGGTTGATCTTGCTTTGCAGGGCACTGAACTCCGCCTTGCGGGTGGCCTCCTGCAGTTGCTCAATCCGCGAGACCTCCATCTGGGTAGAGATAAGCTGGGACAACCCAACCGCCATCTCGCGCAGCGAACTGGTGATGCGATGTGTGCGCCGGTAGAAGATCTTGAGCGTACCCGCCACCGTCCCCTTCTCGCGCAGCGGGATCAGGATGACCGAGTGAAAATCGGCCAGGTGATACTGCTGCAGCTCGTTGTTGATAACAATCTGGCCGGACATGATCACCCGGCGTGTCATCTCGCTGATCGCATCATGGCCATCCAGCTGGTAGTACTCCTTGCCGGCCCCGGCATAGGCGAGCACGTCACGGGTATCGGTGATCGCCACCGCATCGGCATCGATCTCGCTGCGGATGATATCGCACACCTGGATCAGTGCCGGCCGGTTTAGGTCGCGAAAATAGGGCAACGTCTTATTCGCCACATCCAGCGCCAACTTGGCCTGCTTGGCGGCGATCAGCTCCTTCTCGTCATCCAGATCCTGCACCAGCCGGACAATCAGCCCGATACATAGACAGCCGGCAATCATCGGCAGTGCAATGCGATGGATGATATCAACCGCCACCGCATGCGGCTCGGTGAGCAGGAAGATCAGCAGCATGGTCAGCCCTTCACAGGCCATCCCCGCCAGAATGCCGTAACACCACAGTCGTGATTTACGCGCCCGGAAGTGGATCAGGGTCGACAGCACGCCCGCCGTCACGCTGCTCAACAGACAAGGCAACGAAGTGTAACCGTCGATATCGATCAGATAACGGTGCAATCCGGAGACAATCCCGGCCGGGATGCCGACCCAAGGGCCAAACAGGATCCCGCCCGCCAGCACGGCGATGATGCGCACATTGACCAGCGCGCCGTCTACCGGCAAACCGGTGTAGGTACTGAATACCGCGAAGGCACAGAACAACACCGAGACCATGATCTGCTCGAACGGCGAATGCACCTGCTTTTGGAACAGATGCTGGAACGGCCAGATACGGGTCAGAAAGAAGAGCGTCATCAACATCAGGGCAGCACGCTCGAACACCGCCAGCAACATCATTACATGCCCGAACATGGGCTTCCCCTCTCCCATTGGCGGGCAACGCTCACCACCGCCCGTCATCCGAATGGGACGAAATCAGCGCCGTCCACACCCATGCAAAGTGACATCCGTCACAAATTCGAGGTCTATCTTATACGCAGGTGAAGACAAGACAAGTTTCGAGCCACACCGCGAAGCAGGACGAAAGGGGCAAAGCGCCGCCCACGCAGACCGCTCACCGCAGCGGCGATCAACAAATTGTCATCATTCGCAGGTATTTCTCCTTGTTCACCCAAGAGGAGTCCCTATGAACACTGTTGTACGGCTACTGGCGACCTGCACACTGACGCTGCCGCTGACCACGCTGGCGGCGGCCCACACCCACGGCGCCCATGAACATGGCCATGCCCAGCTCAATCTGGCGTTGGACGGCCAGCAGTTGTTGATCGAATTTGAGGCCCCGGCGGCCGATCTGGTCGGCTTTGAACATCCGCCGCGCACCCGTCAGGAGCAACAGCACTACGCCCAAGCCCTGCTGCCGCTCAAGCAGGCTGACCAGCTGTTTGTGCTGCCCACTGCGGCCGCCTGTCAGCTGCAGCAACAGACGGTCAGCAGCGAAGCCGAGGCGCATGAAGAGACTGAACAGGGGCATGACGACGCCAGCGGCCACCCCGAACATGAGGCCGAGGAGCATAGTGATATCCATGCCAGCTTTACCTTTGTCTGCCAGCAGCCCGAAGCGCTGAACTCGTTCGGCGTGCGTCTGTTCAAGCAGTATCCATCGCTGGAGAAGATCTCACTGCAGGCGATTCTGCCGACCACCCAGACCTCGGCCGAACTCACCCCCACCACCACCGCCTTGTATTGGTAACGCCGATGAATGTGGTTGAACTGCAACAACTGGTGTTCGCCTGGCCGGATCAGGCGCCGACACTGGAGATCCCGGCGTTGACGATACGCCAAGGCGAACGGGTGTTTATCAAGGGCGCCTCCGGCTCCGGCAAATCCACCCTGCTGGGCCTGCTGGCTGGTATTCAGACCGCCACCCAAGGTTCGGTGCGCGTGCTGGATCATGCGCTGGAGGCACTGTCTGGCCGCGCTCGCGACCGGTTTCGCGCCGATCATCTTGGTTATATCTTTCAGCAGTTCAATCTGCTGCCATATCTGAGCGTGATCGACAACGTGCTGTGCACGCTGCAATTCTCTGCGCACAAACGCAGCCGGCTTGATGCAGCGCCCCGCGACGAGGCAATTCGCCTGCTCGATGCCCTGCAACTGCCCGAGCGCCTGCGTCAACAACCGGTCCATGCCCTGAGCATTGGCCAGCAACAGCGAGTAGCCGCCGCCCGTGCGCTGATCGGTGCCCCGGCGCTGGTGATTGCCGATGAACCGACCTCGGCGTTGGACAGCGACAACCGCGCGGCGTTTATCGAACTGCTGTTCGCTGAATGTGCTCGCCAAGGCAGTACGCTGATCTTTGTCAGCCACGACCCGACCCTGGAGCCGCTGTTTGATCGGGTGGCCCCGATGCAGACGCTGAACCGGAGGTGCGTATGCTGACCCTGGCCATGCGTAGCCTACTGGCCCGCCGGCTGACCGCTGGCCTCTCGCTGCTGTCGGTGGCCATCAGCGTGATGCTGCTGCTCGGCGTCGAGCGCCTGCAGACCCAGGCGCGCGAGAGTTTCGCCAATACCGTCTCCGGTACGGATCTGATCGTCGGCGCGCGTTCCGGGCCGGTCAATCTACTGCTGTATGCGGTGTTCCGTATCGGCAACCCAACCAACAATGTCGGCTGGGACAGCTATCAGGCACTGCGCCAGAGTCCGGGGATTGCCTGGACCATACCGCTGTCGCTGGGTGACTCGCACCGTGGTTTTCGCGTGCTCGGCACCAATGGTGACTACTTCAAATACCTGCGTTATGGGCAGAAGCAGCCGCTGCGCCTCGCGGCCGGACGGCCGTTCGCCACCCCGTTTGAGGCAGTACTCGGTGCCGAGGTGGCCAAAAAACTGGGCTATCAGATTGGTCAGTCGATTGTCATCGCCCATGGCGCTGGCAAGGTGTCGTTTATCCAACATGACAACCTGCCCTTCACGGTAGTTGGCATTCTGGCGCCGACGGGAACACCGATTGATCGCACCGTGCATGTGCCGCTGGCCGGCATCGAAGCGATCCATTACGGCTGGGACAGCGGCATCCAGAGCAAGGCACTGACCGCGAGCGAAGCCACCCAGCACGATCTGACACCCAAAACCCTGACCGCGTTTATGGTCGGCCTGAAGAGTCCGATCCTCGCCTTCCAGTTGCAGCGCCGCATCAACACCTATGCCGCCGAGCCGCTGATGGCGATCCTGCCCGGCGCCACCCTGCAGGAGTTGTGGGGGCTGATGGCGGTGGCGCAGACCGCGCTG
The DNA here is from genome assembly GCA_041911695.1 of Aeromonadaceae bacterium. Lineage (GTDB taxonomy): Bacteria > Pseudomonadota > Gammaproteobacteria > Enterobacterales > Aeromonadaceae > Pseudaeromonas. Next base: position 13,974 of record JAYROM010000198.1, on the reverse strand, counting down.
TCGGTGATCGCCGGGTTCGTGGTCATTGCCGGTCTGGTTGGCATGCTCACTACCCAGCTTGCGGGCCTGCATGCACGGCGGCGTGAGCTGGCGATCCTGCGCTCGCTCGGCGCGGGCGCCCGCTATCTGTTTGCCCTGCTCGGACTGGAGGCCTTGCTACTGACCAGCCTCGGTCTGCTGCTCGGCACCCTGGCGCTCTACTTAGCCCAAGCCGCCGCTGGCCCGCTGTTGCAAGCGCAGTACGGCTTACAACTGGCCTGGCACTGGCCGAGTGGAGCAGAAGCCGGACGCCTGGCGCTGATCTGGGGCGCTGGTTTGCTGGCCGGGTTGTTACCCGCGATACAGGCCTATCGCTATAGCCTGCTCGATGGCATGACCCTCCGTGTCTGACATCAGCCCCAGAACAAGACCCACAAGGAGCATCACCAAGATGATGAGAACCGTCCTGACCCTCAGTAGTTGGCTACTGCTACTCAGTGCGCCAGCGGCACTGGCCAGCAACACACAGGCGCTGACCTGGAACAACCTGCTTGCCCCAGGTGAAAGTGCCCAAGCCCCGGTCGAGCCGACCCAACACACCCAAGTGGCGACGCAACCCACCGGTGAGGTCAATCCGGCATGGGATCAGCACGACATCAGCCTGCCCGGCTATGCCGTACCGCTCGAGGGTGACGGTCAGATCGTCACCTCGTTCCTGCTGGTCCCCTTCTTTGGCGCCTGCATCCATGTGCCGCCGCCACCGACCAATCAGGTGGTGTTGGTTAAGGTGCCACAAGGGGTGCCGGCCGATGACCTGTGGGATGCGATCAAAGTAGAGGGCATCCTGCATGTGCAATCGACCCACCATGACTTGGCCGATGCGGGCTATCAGCTGGATGCCGCCTCGGTCAAACCCTATATGCCGTGACCCCGCCAGGTGCCGCGCATAGGCGACTTAGGGCGCAGCGCGGCACCTTTTCCGATCGACATCACCGGGCGTTAACGGCGCACCGCGTCGCCTAACTGTCTTGAATTCTTAACATTTGTTAACAGTTGTTAAATAAATCTGTCACGCCTGACTCCTAGGATCAGTTCCACTTTTAGCCAAGGAGAGACACCAAGATGCACAAGATGGCACCGCTCGCCCTGTTGCTGAGCGCCGGTCTGTTGATGACCGGCTGTAACAGCGACAACCATAAAACCAGCGCTGACACCCCCAAGAACGTCCTGTTTTTTCTGGGTGACGGCATGGGGATCACCACGCTGACCGCCTCACGCATCTATGCGGTGGGCGAAGATGGCAGCCTGACCATTGATACCCTGCCAGAGACCTCGTTCATCAAGACCTACTCGCATGATTCACAGGTCACCGATTCGGCGCCGTCGATGTCGGCGTATATGACCGGCGTCAAGAGCAACAATGGTGTCATCTCGATGGATGGCGATGCCACCCAACTGGCGGATTGCAGTCAGAGCGCCGGCAAGTCGGTGACCACCCTGCTTGAGCTGGCCAAGGCCAAGGGGATGGGCACCGGCGTGGTCACCACCACCCGCGTCACCCACGCCACCCCGGCCGCCACCTACGCGCATATCTGTAACCGCGATCTGGAAACAGATATCGCCGCACAACTGGTGCCGGGCGGTGCAGGCTTTAACAGTGCACTGGGCAGCGGCGTTGATGTCGTCCTTGGTGGCGGCACCAAGCAGTTCCTGCCCAAAGACAGCGCTGGCAGCCGTACCGATGGCCGTAACCTGATCACCGAGCTGCAGGCCAAGGGTTATACCTATGCCAGCACGCTGAACGAGATGATTGCCGCCGATGACAGCAAGCCGCTGATTGGGCTGTTTAATGGCAGCCACCTCTCCTATGACCTGGACCGTCTCAACGGCAAGGCGCCGACCGAGCCGGCACTCTCTGACATGACCGCCAAGGCGATCGACATGCTGAGCCAGAAGGACAAGGGCTTCTTCCTGATGGTCGAAGGCGGTCGCATCGACCATGCGCTGCATGACACCAACGCCAAGCGCGCCCTGCAGGACACCATAGCGTTCGACAACGCCATCAAGGTGGCGATCGACAAGATGCGAGTGGTGGACCCTGATCTGAAAAACACCCTGATCGTGGTCACCGCCGACCATGATCATACGCTGGTATTGAACGGTTATGCGCAGCGTACCGGCAAGACCACCAGCAGCCAGGCCGGTGTGCTCGGCGTGGTCAAGAACTATGGCGGCAGCAATATCGGTCAGCCGACGGTCGATGCTGACGGTTCCCCCTACTCGATCATCGGTTTCGGCAACGGCTCCAACCGTGTAGACGGCCCGCGTTCGGCCATCGACGACGCCACCACCAGTGCCGACGACTATCGCCAGGAGGCGGTATTCAACGTCGGTGCGCCGGGTAGCGAGACCCACGGCGGGACGGATGTGTTCCTCGGCGCCATCGGCCATGGTGCCGACAGCTTCCATGGCGTGCTCGAAAACACCGCCGTCTTCAACAAAATCAAGCAAGCCGTTGGCCTGTAAGCCCCTGACAAGGAGTCCCGAACATGTTTAAACCAATGATGCTGACTGGCGCCATTCTGCTGGCACTCGCCACCCCGGCGACCCAGGCGGCGACCGCCAAGAATGTGATTTTCTTCCTCGGTGACGGCATGGGCCCGACCACGGTTACCGCCACCCGCCTGTACAAGGTCGGTGAAGCCGGTCAACTGACCATGGAGACGCTGGACTACACCGCGCGCATCAAAACCTTCTCGCACGATGCACAGACCACCGACTCCGCCCCCTCCATGTCGGCCTATATGACCGGCGTGAAGATGAACAACGAAGTGATCTCGATGAGCTCGGACACCGTGGCCGAATCGCCAGTCAAAGATGCCAATGGCAACAGTGGCCTGACAGGCTGTGCCAGCAATAATGGCCAACCGGTCAGCACCCTGCTCGAGCTGGCCAAGGCCAAGGGCAAGGCAGTCGGCTCGATCACCACCACCGAGTTGACCCACGCCACCCCGGCGGCCACCTATGCGCATATCTGCCATCGTGATGCTGCCTACGATATCGCCGTCCAGGCGGTACCGGGTGGTGCCGGTTTTAACAGCGCGTTGGGCGATGGCGTCGATGTACTGATGGGCGGTGGCGCCAACTACTGGACCCCGTACAACAAAGACACCAACAAGCGCGGTCGTGCCGATGGTCGTGACCTGATGGCCGAACTTAAAGCCAAGGGCTATGCCACCGCCACCACCAAGGACGAGTTGGCCGCGGTCGACCCGACCAGCAGCTCACGTCTGATTGCCCTGTTCAGCAAGACCTCGCACATGGACTACGATCTCGACCGCCAGAACAACCCGGCCAGCACCCAGCCGTCGCTGTCAGAGATGACCAGCAAGGCGATTGATCTGCTGTCGAAGAATCAGGATGGCTACTTCCTGATGGTCGAAGGCGGTCGTATCGACCATGCGCTGCACGGCACCAACGCCAAGCGTGCGCTGCAGGATGCTTCAGCGTTTGATGACGCCATCAAGACCGCGCTGTCCAAGGTGGATCTGAGCAATACGCTGATCGTGGTCACTGCCGACCATGACCACACCATGACCATCAACGGCTACTCGGCCAAGGGCAACAATGTGCTGGATCTGGTCAAGGAAGGCAGCAACAAGACCATCAAGCGTGATGTCAACGGCAACGCCATTACCACCCTGGCCTTCGGCAACGGCCCGAACCGCAAGCAGGTACGTGAAGATCTGACCAGCGAGCAGGTGATGGCCGACAACTATCTGCAGGAGAGCGGCGTCAAGCTCGGCTCGGAAACCCACGGCGGCGGCGATGTGATGCTGTTTGCCAAGGGGCCGAATGCTGACTTGTTCAAGGGCACTATCGATAACACCAAGGTGTTCGAGAAGGTCAAAGCCGCCACCGGTTTGTAACAACGCAGTGTTTAGGGCAGGCGCGCAGCCTGCCCTTTTTTTGCTAATGAGGTCTGCATGAAGTTTTGTCTCTTCCCCCTCCTGTTATTACTGCCTCTCGCCCACGCCGCCGCGGCTGAGGAGAGCCCGCTGCCGCCAGTTCAGGCCCTGGTCACCTATTTCAGTCAGGAGGTGACGCCAGATGGCCTGACCCGCCAGAACACCTACAAAGAGCGCTGGATCCGCGATGGCGATACGCTGTGGAGCGAACGGCTGATCCCGCTGCCGGTGGCACGCGCCTTTCATTTGCAACACGACACCGCCAAAACACCGCATAAACACTTTATGTATCAGATGGCGGCCCGCTGGGTGACTCGCCTGCCGGACGGCAACCTGAACCTCGACTATGTCGACCACTACCACAAGAACCAAGTGCACTACCCGCCGATCGAATATAGCCAGTCAGGGTTTGAACCGGATTGGGCCCGCCTGACCCGTCTGTTCCCGGCCGAGACGCTGGCACAGATGCAAGCCGAACCGGAGGCCGCCCTGCCCGAAGGGTTGCCGTCCGAAGCGCAAGATGCCAGCTGGTATCGTTTGACCCAAGACAACCAAATTCTGCGGGTACTCTGGTCGCCACAATTGCAACTGGCGCTGACTATCGAGCGCCATACGCTGGACGGCTACAAGCAGTACCGCATGCAGGTCACCCTCAAACCCGGCCTGCCCACCCCGCGCCCATGGCAGCAACTGGATGGCTACACCCAGAAAGAGATCAGCGACTTCTTTGACTGACCGCCCACGTCACGATGACCGGATACGCCCGCCGGGAGCGGGCTCAACTGGCTGATACCTACTGCTTGGCCGGTATCGGCCATTATCCATCTATGCGTTAGACGCACGAGGACTTCGGTGTACCAGACCATGTCCGGCGATCGTTGGGAATGAACAATCATCAGTCACACAAGGAACCACCTGCCATGCCCGGTATTGATATCAGCCCGGACGCTCACGCCCTCTTGCTGGCCCTGTTCCAGCAGTATCTGCCCGGGGTAACAGTCTGGGCCTTTGGCTCGCGGGTCAAAGGGACAACCCGCCGCACCTCGGACCTCGATCTGGTGGTGTTTAGCCGCCCCGAACAGGAGGCGCAGGTATCTACGCTCAAAGAGGAACTCGACGAGAGCTCCTTGCCATTCCGGGTCGATCTACTGGTCTGGGATAACATCCCCGCCTCGTTCCAGCAGAATATTCAGGCTTGCTATGCCGTATTGAAGTAACGCCAAGGCCGACATAGGGCGCCTGCATGCTGTTAACATATTCAAGCTCGTTTCATGTTGCCAACAGCACCGCACCCAAGCAGGGTTTCCGGTCGGCCGCCCACCCGACGTAGCTCGCCACCTGCCCCGAAAAGCGTCATGTGTATTTAACCAGTACGCAATCACCTGTCATTCCTTACAGCCCTGCTAGACCGACTTTGTTATACTGCGGTCTCTTAAAAACCTCTCCAAGCGGAGCTGTTGCAGATGCTTTCCGATATCCAGAAAACCTTGTGGGCTGCGGCTGACAAGTTGCGCGCCAATGTCGATGCTGCCGAATACAAGCACATCGTCCTCGGGCTGATCTTCCTCAAGTTTATTGCCGATGCCTTCGACGCGCGCCGTCATGAGCTGACCCGTCGCTTTGCCGACGAGCACGACGACTACTATCTGTTTGGTGCCGCAGAGGATGAGGTCGCCGCCGAGCTGGAAGATCGCGACTACTACAAGGAAGTGAACGTATTCTGGGTGCCGGAAGCGGCGCGCTGGGCAGCCCTGCGTGCGGCGGCCAAGCAGGCGGATATCGGCAAGCGGATTGATGATGCGCTCGCGCTGATCGAAGTGGAAAACCCGCGTCTGAAAGGCATTCTCGACAAGCGTTATGCCCGCGCCCCGCTGCCGGATGGCAAGCTCGGCGAGCTCGTTGATCTGATATCCACCATTGGCTTTGGCGAGGATCAGTCACGGGCACGCGATATTCTTGGCCAGGTGTATGAGTACTTCCTCGGCCAGTTCGCCAGCGCCGAAGGCAAGAAGGGCGGCCAGTTCTATACCCCGGCCAGTATCGTACAAACGCTGGTCGCCGTGCTCGCCCCCCACGCCGGCAAGGTCTACGACCCGTGCTGCGGCTCGGGCGGCATGTTTGTGCAGTCAGAGAAGTTTATTGCCGCACATGGCGGTAAGCTCGGCGATGTCGCCATCTTCGGTCAGGAGTCCAACCCCACCACCTGGCGTCTAGCAGCGATGAACCTGGCGATTCGCGGCATCGACTTCAATCTCGGCAAAGAGCCGGGCGATACCTTTACCCGTAACCAGCACCCGGACCTGCGCGCCGATTTCGTGATGGCCAACCCACCGTTCAATATCAGCGACTACTGGCACGGCTCGCTGGAGGGCGACCCGCGCTGGGCGTTCGGCACCCCGCCCTCTGGCAATGCCAACTACGCCTGGCTGCAACATATGCTCTACCACCTAAAGCCCGGTGGTCGCGCCGGTATCGTGCTGGCCAACGGCGCCATGTCCTCCTCGCAAAACAGCGAAGGCGATATTCGTCGTGCCATGGTTGAGGAGGATGTGGTCGAGTGCATGGTCGCCCTGCCCGGCCAGCTGTTCTTTAACACCCAGATCCCCGCCTGTCTGTGGTTCTTGGCCAACGGCAAGACCGCCCGCCATGGCGAGGTGCTGTTTATTGATGCGCGCAAATTGGGTTCCTCGGTCAGCCGGGTACAGATTGAGCTCACCCCGGCCGATATCGCCCGTATCGCCGACACCTTTCATGCCTGGAAAGGGGATGGCGAGACGGATCAGCCTTACGAAGATATTCCCGGCTTCTGTCGCTCGGTCTCTTTGGAAGAGATCACCCAGCATGGCCATGTGCTCACCCCGGGCCGCTATGTCGGCGCCGAGGTGGTGGAAGAGGATGACGAAGCCTTTGCCGACAAGATGCAGGCACTGACCGAAAAACTCGGTGAGCAGATGGCCAAGGGCGCCGAGCTGGATCAGCTGATTCGCCAAAAGCTGGGAGGGCTGGGGTATGAGTTTTGATCTTCCATCATTACCCGAAGGCTGGTGCTATTCATCTCTCGGGCAGTTGGCTCAAGATAAATCTATTACATATGGCGTTGTTCAACCTGGCTCTATTGTCGAAAATGGAGTGCCTATTGTTCGAGTGAACAACATACGAGATGGCCGAATTGAACTCGCTGATGTAATGAAAATCGCGCCAGAAATTGAGTCGAAATATCTACGGACACGTTTAAATGGTGGTGAGATTTTAATAACCATCGTAGGCTCAGTTGGTCAAGTCGCAATTGTTCCTGAGTCGTTAAAAGGTTTTAACATCGCTCGAGCTGTTGCTGTTATTCATCCTCGAGAGGATGTCAGTCCTCAATGGTTAGCCATTTGCCTGCGTTCGCCACTATCTCAGCATCTTCTTGGAAGCCGAGCAAATACCACCGTACAAACAACAATTAACCTAAAAGACTTGAGGGAACTTCCTGTTCCCATGCCCCCCATTGCTGAAAGACAGAAAATTGAAGAACTAATTTATTTTCTCGACGACCGCATCGCTCTGCTACGTGAAACCAATGCCACGCTGGAGGCGATTGCCCAGGCGCTGTTTAAATCCTGGTTTGTCGACTTCGATCCGGTGCACGCCAAGGCGCGCGGCGAAACACCGCAAGGGATGGATGACGCCACCGCCGCCCTGTTCCCGGATAGTTTTGAAGAATCTGAATTGGGGATGGTGCCGAAGGGGTGGCGGGTTGGTTGTATTGGTGACCTAGTAACCGTCAAAGGTGGTTATGCGTATAAGAGCACTGATTTTACTGATTCCGGATTCCCCGTAATTAAGATAAAAAACATAATCGGAGATGGAACAGTAAACATAAACGACGTTGCATTCATTCCTGAAAGCCTGTCTAAGAAGACAAAACGTTTTGCTTTGTCGGATGGCGATATATTAATGGCAATGACCGGAGCCACCATTGGTAAAGTGGGTATTTTCGTCTCCAATGGCACTGAAGCCTTTCTCAACCAACGAGTCGCAAAATTTGAAAACAAAGCAAAAGAAGCAGACAACACTAATCTTGCATTCGTAGCTTTCAAAAATCATCACATGGCCGAACAAATATTTAATGCAGCTAGTGGAAGTGCTCAGCCAAATATAAGTGCTGCAGGTATTGAATCGGCAAGGCTTATCATCCCAAACAGTAAGTCAATTCTAGAGATGTATAGTCAGTCTATTTCTCCAGTATTTCAGTCTTGGATTAATAATTATCGTCAAGCCCAAACCCTCGCCCAATTGCGCGATAGCCTGCTGCCCAAGCTGATTTCCGGCCAGTTGCGGTTGCCGGAGGTGGAGACATCAATGAACGAGGCCAGTCTATGCCAGTAACCAAAGATGGCTACCGCGACTACCTGCGGTCCCGTGAATTGTTGGCGAAAACCATCGACTCATATTGCAGCGGATTAAACCATCTCGCGCAGCATTGCGGACAGGACCTGTGGACGCTCACCGACCTCGAGCAACTGGATACTCTACAGGCTGATTACAGCCTGCAAGGGCAATATTCAGAAGCCGGAGCCTATAGCAACGGCAGTGCACGGAATGCGCTGCGCTATTGGATTGAATATGTTGTTAGTGAAACCAGTGCCGACAAGAAGAAACCGGCAGCCTTCCTGCTGACCTGGAACCCGGAGCACTATCAGGACGGTGGTAATGCCGGGGTCAGGGCTGGCCGAATTGAGCGTTGGTCGTGTTATTCGACCAAGCCGGTGATCGGCGATCGTGTCTATCTGATTCGTCTCGGTGTTGACCCTCGCGGGATAGTGGCAAGAGGAACAGTGACCGAGGGTAGCTTCAAAGCCGAGGACTGGCGCGACGCAACGAAAACCCGCAGCTATATCCGCTTCCAGGCCGAAGAAACACGCCCTGATTGCGTCTCTGGCTTGTTACCGATAGTGCTACTGGAGCAGCTATCCAAAGGTAAGTTCAAGTGGAGTGCCCAAAGCTCTGGCATTGCCATCCCGCCCGAGTTGGCCGAATCGTTGGATAAGGTATGGGAAATCGGCCGCGACGTGCATAGTCTTGCCCAGTGCGCCCATTGGTATCAGGCACAGCACGAGTGGTCCAACTCAAGTTGGAGGCAAAAGTATCTGGCCAGAATTGCATCTATTGAGGCGATTCAGACAAACCAGCAGCCACTCGATAATTCCACGTTGGATTGGCTGTGGAGGGACGGAGCTAACGGTGTATGCACCGTCTCACCAGGCCAGCTATCTAACACAGTATATGAAAAGAACATCGATATGCTGCGCGAGTTGGGTGATCTGATTCTGCAAGATCCGGGGCACGAGACCTACCAGCAGGTGTTTGCCCGCTGGGAACAAGCAAAAGCAGCGGGAAGTGTTCCTAAAATTTATACCGCAGTGATTCATCGGGTGTTCGCTGCTGCTGCACCAGCACTATATACCACGTTGGTTAATGTCCAAGATTGCCGCGCACTACTCAGCCGGTTCACCAGTGACTTCCAGTTAACGACAGCCGACAGTAGCAACTGGCTGGAGCTTAATCACACGATCAATCTCGCCTTACGGCAAGCGGGTTTGCCAGATAGTAGCCCGATCGACAACAACATACTTGTCTGGATGCTCTATGCCGCTTTCTTCAATCCACGGACAGAGGTGAGCAACAGCGAAAGCAATCTTCCGACCACGACAGATCCTACCGAGACAGTGGAGTCTGATATGACCAACTCTATCCCGCTTAACCAGATCCTGTTTGGACCGCCAGGCACTGGCAAGACCTATAATACGATTAATAGGGCACTTAGGATTCTGGAGCCGGACCTCCTCAATCGCAGCAACGTGACCCGTTCCGAACTCAAAGACGCGTTTGAACGTTATGTTGATTTAGGCCAAATTGCTTTTGTGACGTTCCATCAAAGCTATAGCTATGAAGATTTTGTTGAAGGGCTCCGTGCTGTCACTCGACCGGATGGGGCACTTGAATATCAAGTTGTACCTGGTGTATTTGCCCAATTATGTGAGCAAGCTCGACGCTGGACTGACCAACCCCAGAGCCCATTCGATTTGGCAATTGATGAATTAGCTCGACGAGCCTCGAAAGCCGAAGGAAATTGGCTGCCAATGCAAACTGTAAATGGCAGCCGTTTCCAAGCACGCTACGCACCAGAAAAAGGTACATTCTCTATTGATCAAGAGAATCGAAAAAATGACAGAACGTATGATAGCGCCAACCTAAAGCATGTGAAATCCCTCTATATTACAGGCATAAGCTCAGGATATAGCGAATCTTATGTACGAGGAATCCTAAAATATCTAAAACTCAACTGCAACTTACCAGAATACGACAATTCCACCACAACAGAAATTGAAAAACCCGTCGTATTAATCATCGACGAGATCAATCGCGGCAATATTTCACGAATTTTTGGTGAGCTAATCACCTTGATTGAGCCCTCCAAGCGAACTGGTGAAAGTGAAGCATTAACCACCACCCTGCCCTACTCCAAAAAACCATTTAGCGTGCCGAATAACCTCTACATTATCGGCACCATGAATACCGCTGACCGCTCGTTGGCCGGGCTGGATATCGCCCTACGCCGCCGGTTCGTCTTTGAAGAGATGGCGCCTCAATACAAGGAACTTAATAAAATCACCATTGATGGCATCAACATTGGCGAACTGCTCGAGAAGATGAACCAGCGAATTGAAATACTGCTGGATCGCGACCACTGCCTAGGCCATGCGTATTTTATGCAACTCAAGGATAAGCAACCCATCACCAAATTAGCTCCAATCTTTAAGAACCAGATTCTGCCGCTATTGCAAGAGTACTTCTTTGAGGATTGGGAGCGCATTGCCTGGGTATTAAATGACCATCGCAAAACCGAGCCTGCCACCCAATTCTTGCATCAACCCAAGCAGGATATTAAAACCCTGCTCGGCGTTGCCAACATTGGCGGGCAACGCCAGCGTTGGCAACTTAATGAACAGGCGTTTAATAACCCGGCAGCCTATCAGCTGATTATTGAGGGTGACAAAGGTAGCCAGGAGGGCGAATGAACGCCCCGATCTCGATTCGTGAATATGGCCGGCTGACCACCCTCCCGGTGGACAGCCCTACCCTGTCGCTGGCCCATATTGCGCGCGCCGATTTTGACTGGTTATGCCAGCTCAGCCAGCGCTATCGCGTTAGCCATGCCCCGACGCTGGTGCAGGTAGAAGATGCCCGCACCCTGCAACTGGATAACTATGTCGGCATCATCGAAACCCCCTCCGGGCAGGTGATCGAGATCCTGCCCAAGATCGTAGGGGATGGAGATAAGGGGAAACAGTCCGGCCGTGAATTAACCCGCCGAATGCTGGAGTGCGCCCTGGACTTGCCACCACGCGAGACCGATGAGGCAGCGCTGGCCTGTTTCGCGCTGCCGTTAAGCGAATGGGTAATGGCCCGTTTTCTGGCCGCACTGGATCAGCTGCTCAAACGCGGTATCCGTTCGGACTATCAGCGCGTCGAAGCCAGCGAGCCGTTCTTGCGTGGCCAACTGGATGTCGTGCGCCAGATGCGCCAACCGCCCGGTAGACAGCATCATTTCGCGCTGCGTTATGATCTGTTTCTACCCGACCGCGCCGAAAACCGCCTGCTCAAACTGGCACTGGAGAAGGTCGCCAACACCACCCGGCATCCTGATAACTGGCGACTGGCCCAGGAACTTCGTCACCTGTTATCCGACATCCCCGCCAGTCGGGATACGGAGGCAGACTTCCGACAATGGCGCCATGACCGGCTGATGGCCCATTACCAACCGATCCGGCCCTGGTGCGAATTGATCCTGTACCGCGCCATGCCCAGCGCGCTACAAGGCGAATGGCGCGGTATCAGCCTGCTGTTCCCGATGGAGAAACTGTTCGAGCGCTATGTCGAAGTACATCTGCGTCAGCAGTTACAACCTGATGCCGACTTAACCGCCCAAGCGGCCAGCCAATACTTGTGCCAACAGAATGAGGAGAAGCTGTTCCAGCTAAAGCCCGATCTGCTGCTTGAGCACAACAAACAGCGCTGGATATTGGATGTGAAGTGGAAGCTGCTGGATAGTAATGACCGCAAGGGCAAATACCAAATCAGCCAAAACGATCTCTATCAGCTGTTCGCCTATGGCCATAAGTATCTGCGTGAACAAGCCACACAGCATCTGGTGCTGATTTATCCGGTCAGCAAATCCTTCACCAAGCCTCTCGCACCGTTCTATTTTGATGACGGGAACCAAATGGTGTTATGGGTGCTGCCGTTCGAGCTTGGTCAGGCGTCTGAAAAGCCACAGTTGCCACACCTGGTGGTGCCCGCACCGTCATCATTGTGTTTGCCGCTTAAGCCTGCATGACAAGTAAAACTGCCGTGTTGGTGTTTATCCACCGGGAAACCGAACGACGACATAGGAGCAACGCCAACACCCAAAGACGCCTACAACGGCACTTTCAGTCAGTGATTAAAAGATGGCGAGGTGCCCGACTTTCGGCAATCCCTTGATTTACCGCATAACTCAAGGATTCAGCCGTAGCCTTTCGCTGTGTAAAGTGATGAACTTGTCATCTCTGACAGGCTGTTACTGCTATTGACCAGTAAGGTCCACTCGGCGGAGGCCCGAAGTCCGTCGGCAGAAGAAGAAACAGGAATCGCGCATGACCGAAGATCAACTCGAACAGGAAACGCTGGGCTGGCTGCAAGAGGTCGGCTATCAGCCACTGTGCGGTTACGATATCGCCCCCGAAGGTCCAAACCAGGAGCGGGCTGACTATCTGCAACCCGTGTTGATCGAGCGGCTACGCAGCGCCCTCGCCCGCCTCAATCCGCAAGCGCCCCTGGTCGCCCGCGAGGATGCACTCAGGCAAGTGCTGGATCTGGCCATCCCGTCCCAACTCGCGGCCAACCGCCGTTTTCATAACCTGCTGGTGCACGGAGTGAAGGTCGAATACCAGCGAGATGGCGAAACGCGCGGCGACTTCCTGCGACTGATCGACTGGCAAAATAGCGCCGGCCAGAACGAGTTTCTGGCGATTAACCAATACACGCTCAAAGGCCCGAAGCATACCCGCCGGCCGGACATCATCCTGTTTATCAATGGTCTGCCATTGGTGGTGATCGAGCTGAAAAACCCGGCCGATGAGAACGCCGATATATGGAAGGCGTTTGACCAGCTACAGACCTACAAGGCGCAAATCCCTGATCTGTTCCACTACAACGAAATCCTGGTGATCTCCGATGGCTCCGATGCGCGGATGGGGTCGCTGTCAGCCAATGCCGAACGCTTTATGCAGTGGCGTACCGTGGATGGCGTCACGCTCGATCCGCTCGGCCCGTTTGCCGAACTGGAAACCCTGGTGCGCGGCGTGCTGGCGCCGGCCTATCTGCTCGAGTATCTGCGTTACTTCGTGCTGTTTGAAGAGGACGGCACGCTGATCAAGAAGATTGCCGGCTATCACCAGTTCCATGCCGTGCTCGCGGCTATCGAGCAGGTGGTGACGGCATCGAATCCGGCCGTGGCGGGCCAGCGCAAAGGCAAAGGCGGCGTGGTCTGGCATACACAGGGGTCGGGCAAAAGCATCACCATGACCTGCTTCGCCGCGCGGGTGATGCAGGCCGTCGAGATGGAAAACCCGACCATCGTGGTGATCACCGACCGTAACGATCTGGATGGCCAGCTGTTCGGTGTCTTCTCGCTGGCGCAAGACTTGCTGCGCGAACAGCCGGTGCAGGCCCTCACCCGTCAGGATCTGCGCGCTAAGTTACGCAACCGCCCATCTGGCGGCATCGTGTTTGCCACCATCCAGAAGTTCGCCCCCGGCGCGGATGAGGACACCTTCCCACTGCTGTCTGACCGCCATAATATCGTGGTGATTGCCGATGAGGCGCATCGTACCCAGTACGGTTTCGAGGCCAAACTCAAGGAGGTCGCGCTGCCCAAGGTGGCGGAAAACCAGCCCGACTATCGCACCCGCTATCAGGCCGGTTATGCCCAGCATCTGCG
>JAYROM010000197.1:0-9972 GCA_041911695.1 Aeromonadaceae bacterium | reverse complement strand
TCGTTCCAACTGCAAAGATGACAGCTGGTTAAAGGAGCGAAGCAGTTCAAAAAAACTGTTGGTCTCCATAGTAGGGTACCTCTGCGTAGAGAACCTACGTCAAGTATAGGTCAGGCCCAACACGTAAAGGGAACAGCGCCATATTCAGTCCCGATACGCTGCCTGACCACCTCTGTGCTAACAGCATCTTCGAGGTCGGTCAGGATCACGATATATTGCGGCGCATGTGCATTGATGACATTCACCAAGTCACCAAGATTCTGGGGCAACAAGTTACCGCCCCCCTTGGCATCCAGAGCAGGGCGGCATAATTCTAACCCTTGCTGCGCAAGCCACTGCTTGAACGCATTGGAATTGATGACCATGGCTTCGGTTTTACCTTCTACAATGAAGCCCACACGCACTACCATGGCAGCCCCCCATCAAATACATTCATCAACCAGGCTTTATCTAATGGCAGGCTTTGCAAGGGTACAGCTGATCTGGCTGCGTTTTTCAACAACGTCTTCCCGTCGATTTTGTTCACCAGCCACAACTCTTCGGCCCGCGCACTACGAACGACAGATTCACTATGTGTCGTCACCAATACCGGATGCTCCGGCGTGGCATGTTCGCGCATCATGTTGACTAACTCACTGATGCCATTGGGGTGAATTCCTCGCTCTGGTTCCTCGATCATGGTCAAACCAGGACGCCCGTCGCGGCTCAAGATAGCGGTCATGATACATAAGGCGTAGATGGTACCGTCGGATATCAAATTGGCAGGGAAAAAATTCCGCGTTCCCTCCTCTTTGAACTTGATAACTGTACTGCCATCAAGGCGCTGCTGCTCTGTCGTCACTCGCTCCATGCCTGGCACTAACAACTCAATCCACTCCAGAATGGTGTCGCGCTGCTGAACATTTTTCTCCAGCATCGACAGCATGGTCGCGACATTGCGGCCATGCTGATCCAGTTCGGCTGAATCCGCACTAGAGCTATCAGGTTCTTTTGCCCCAAGAGGGTCAAAACGGAATACCCGTGTATTGCAAAGCCAACGGTACAACGGCATATGCGGCAACATCATCAAACCTGACATTTCGCCAGGGAAATCCGGCAACGTTACCGTTTTCTCATTTGTCTCCGAAACCAAGGTCGGAGGGTGGCCACGCCTGCGGGTCATCACCGACTGACCATCAATCTTTAACACTTCCTCGAGCTGGGGCTCCATATCCATGGAGTACAGCTTGCAGGTGTATGAGTACAACCGTTCTTCGAACGTTATCTCCAGCGACAGTGATGCAGTGCGCGCCCTCTCCTTTTTAAACCTGACGCAGTGAATCTGGCTAAAACCACCAAATTCGCGAATAGCACTGCGCGCCCCTCGGGCGACTACCGCACCAAAAAACGCCAACCCATCAGCCAGGTTACTCTTTCCTGCCCCGTTCGGTCCCGCCAGGACGGAGAATGCCGCGACCTCATCAAGACAAACGTCGGCACCACTTTTATAACCTTGCAAGTGAATACGCTGGATTGTTGTTGTCATGGTAACCTCAGGATAAAGCTTCATTTTTTATGATGATGCGCAGTGTAGCAGCCCCAATGCAGCAATAACTATGTCGATAATCCTGATCTTGAAAAGAAAAGGGGATCGCAGAGACCAATAAAATGATGACATCAACCGCCGCAATGCGGCGGTCAACGTTAAACGCGGTGGAAGGCGGGCAGCAGATCGCGGTTCTCGCGGATCACCTCATCCAGCGCCTGCTCCAGTACAGTACCGCTGCGTACCAGCGGGTTCAGCACCAGCGCGCGCCAAGCGGTGTGGCGGTTACCGGTCATCGCCGCCTCGATGGTCAGCTGCTCGAAGGTTTTCATCAGTTGTAACAGCCGCAGCACATCGTCCGGGAACGGCGCTACATTCAGCGGCAGCGGACCAGACTTGCTGATCACCGCGCTGACCTCGACTGCGCAGTCATCCGGCAGCCCCTGGATCGCGCCATGGTTGCGGGTGTTGACGTGCATGATGATGCGCTTGTCGTTGTAGATGGCACTCATCAGCTCGCAGGCTGCCTCCGAGTAGTACTGGCCACCACGCCCCTCCAGCTCCTTGGGCTTCACGGCCAGATCCGGGTTGCGGTAGATATCGAACAGCCGCTTTTCCAGTGCCTTGACCACCTCGCCGCGGGTGCCCTCGCCACCGGCCTCGCCCTGCTCCTGGCGCAGGATGTCATCGCTCATGTAGTAGTAACGCAGGTAGGCGCATGGGATCATGCCCAGCCCCGTGAGCAGGTGCGCTGGCCAGCGGAACGGCGGGATATTGCGCGGGACCAGCGGATCCGGCCCCTCGGTGATCTGTTGCATGACCTCGGCCAGCCGGTCCTGGCCGCCCTGCAGGATCTGACGGACAAAGATGAAATGGTTCAGACCACCAACCTGCATGATGAACGCCTGCTCGCTGTGGCACTGCAACAGCGAGGCGACCCCTTTTTGCATGATCACCGGCACATTGCACAGGCCGACAGTGCGGATGCGGGTGTGCTTGAGCAGCGCCTCGGTGACCATCCCGGACGGGTTGGTAAAGTTAAGCAGCCAGGCCTGCGGACAGAGTTCTTCCATCTCGTGGGCAATTTCCAGCGCAATCGGAATGGTCCGGCAGGCGTTGGCAAAGCCGCCGAGGCCATTGGTCTCTTGACCAATCAGACCGTACTTGAGCGAGATGCGCTCATCACGGATACGCGCTTCCAGACAACCGGCCCGGAATTGCGAGCAGACAAAGTCGGCATCCTGCAGTGCAGAACGACGATCCAGGGTTTCATGCACCGGAATCCGCAGACCGGCCTTGGCCAGCATCCGCCGGGTCAGGTTGGCGATGATCTGCATCTTCTCCTCCCCGTCCGCGATATCCACCAGCCACAGCTCGCGCAGCGGTAACTCGTCACGACGCTGAATCAGCCCCTCGATCAATTCCGGGGTATAACTGGAGCCGGCACCAATCACCACAACCTTCAGACCAGACATAACCACCTCTCCTCAATTTTGGTTTCCATTTAATTAAAACGTGTGAAAATGGGACTCACAAACCAATAAAGCGGCGCCATGAATTAGCCAATCTAATCCATGACCTACCATCCACCTATCGTGAAGAGGTCGCCATGCTGGCGCATCAGGGCAATCTGGCATTACTGCATACCTTTGAGGTGGCGGCGCGTCACCTGAGCTTTACCCGCGCGGCCGACGAGCTGCATCTGACCCAGGGGGCGGTCAGCCAGCGTATTCGCCAACTGGAAAACCACCTCGGTTTCCGGCTGTTTTTGCGCATGACCCGCCGGCTGGCGCTGACCGAGGAGGGACAGCGGTTGCTGGCGACCCTCACCCGCTCGTTGCGGCGGATCAATGATGAAATCGAGGACATTCGCGACAAGGACTTGCGCGGTACCCTGACGGTCGGGATCGCGCCGACGCTGGGGTTACAGTGGTTGATCCCCCGCCTGCCGCGCTTTCAACAGCGTTGGCCCGGCCTGAATCTGATGCTGCGCGTGCGAGCCGGTGCGGTTGACTTCAATGAGGAGCGGGTCGATCTGGCGATCTACTATGGCACCACACCCAGCCCGGATCTGCACCGCGAACCCTTGATGAGCGAGCGGTTATTGCCGGTCTGCGCTCCCGCCTATGCCGCACAGTTCAACCTGCTTGAGGACCCGGACCGGCTGGCTGACGTCTGTTTTATCCACGCCTCCGAGTCATCGGACGTACAGGGGCTCTTTTCGGAATGGCGCATCTGGTGCGAACAAAGCGGCATGGCGCTGCCTATCGAACAGCGCCACTATGGATTCAACCACTATCTGATGGCCGTGCAGGCCGCCAAACAGGGCATGGGGGTAGTGATGGGCCGCGAGTGTCTGGTCAAACCGCTACTGGAGAGCGGCGAATTGATCGCACCCTGCGGGCCTGTGGTGCCTGCGGGCCGCGACTATGCGCTGATCTACCCGCAGGAAAACCGCGAACGGCCACGCTTTCGCGCCTTTAGCGACTGGCTGCATGAAGAGATCGCCATGGCCATCTGATCCCGCCGGCCGGCCAGGCAAACATCACCAGATTGCCGGCCAGGATCATCAGCAAACCAAGAACGGCATTCGGATACCAGTGATAGCCCTCGTACAGGGTCGACATGGTTAACGCGACCAGCGGGAACAGCAGGGTGCTGTAGGCGGCCTGGCTGGCGCCGATCCGTCCGACCAGCTTGAAGTAGGCGCCAAAGCCAATCACCGAGCCGAAGATCGCCAGATAACCGAGCGCCCCCAGATAGTGCAGCGTCAACTCGGGCATAAAGCTGTCGCCACGCAGCAAGGCAATGCTGCCCATGATCAGGGTGCCGTAGAGCATGGCCCAGGCGTTGGTCGACAGGGTATCCAGTCCGCGGCGCTGGTGACGCCAGCTGATCATATTGCCAAGCGAGAAGCCGAATGTGCCCAGCAGGCACAGACCGACCCCGGCCAGCATCGGCCCCGACAGTTGCGTGGCCTGCAAGTCATGCCAGAACAGGGCGACAATCCCGCCAACACCCAATGCCGAGGCATAGATCAGGTTGGCCTTTAACGGCTGGCCGAAGAACAGCCGGGCATTGACCGTATTGAACAACACGGCCATCGAGAAGATCACCGACTCCAGCCCGCTGCTGATCAATCCCGCAGCGGTGTAAAAACAGTAGAAGTTAAAGCCGAACACACAACAGCCCTGCAGCAAACAGAACAGGTGATCGGCGCGCTGTAGTTGCTTGAGCTGACGGCCGATCAGCAGGATGGCCCACAAGCAGAACGCGGCCACGGCGAAGCGCCAGAAGATAGAGACCGGCACGCTGACCGCCCCCTGTTGCATCGCGATCGCCAGCCAAGTGGTTCCCCAGATCCCGACCACCAGCAGATATAAAAACAGATTCATGTTCACGCCTCCTGCGCAGCGACTTCATTGCGAGTCCCGGCAGTATCGCGGTCTGGCCGCGCGTGCGCTTGCCGCAGCTTGCGCCACTTGCACAATCTTGCGCATTTTTTTGTGCGCGAGCGCAAACGGGCTGGTCAGCCACCGGCCAAGTTTTTACACTGGCGCCCATGTCCCGACGATATGCCCTCACACCATGCCGACCCCAGCGCCGCACTATCAGGCCATCGACACCCTGAGCCAGCACAAGGCCAGGTTGCATGACAGCGTTCTGCTCGGGGACGGGATCCAGCTCGCCTCTTGGTCAAATCGTGATGATCGGATTGAACAAAAATATGACCACCACACGCTGAGCCTGTATGTGGCGGATGGCTACGAGACCTATCTCAAAACCCCGCAGGGTTGGCGTAATGGCGGCGGCCCAGACCGTTTCTGTCTGATGCCCAAAGAGGTGGAGTCAGTGTGGGATGTGCGCGCCGATCTGTCGTTTGTGCATCTGTATTGCACGGATCAACATCTGCGCGAGCTGGCGTTGCAGATCTGGGAGCGCGAGCCAGCCAGTTTGTCGCTGAACGAGAAGATCTTTGCCGCCGACCCGCGCATTACCCAGCTCTATCGCCACTTCTTGCTCAGCTGCGACTGGCAGCAAGCGGCCAACCAGTTACTGCTCAGCACCGCCGCGACCCTGCTGCTGACCCATGTGGTGCAGCAATACAGCAGTGTCAGCTGGCAACTGCCTGCGGTGCGCGGCGGCTTGGCCCCGGGCGCCCTGCGCAATGTGCTCGCCTATATGGATGCCCATCTGGCCGAGGCGTTGACCCTCGATCAATTGGCCGCCGAGGCCGGGCTCAGCGTCTATCATTTCGCCCGCATGTTCAAACAATCGACCGGTCAGGCGCCGCATCAATATCTGATGCAACGCCGTTTGCAGCATGCGATGACTTTAATCCACCAGGGAGCCCTGTCGCTGACCGAGATCGCCCTGTGTTGTGGCTTCAGTTCAGCCAGTCACTTCAGTAATCGTTTTCGTGCCCAATTCGGGTGTTCGCCATCGCAACATCGCGGCTAGTTCGCCCCTATTGCGTACCTACTCATCCTGCCAAAACCAACCAACATCACACTATTTAGACTATTTATCCCGTTATTAGGGATTAATCATCACTAAATTGGCTGTTTATCGGAAATCATCCCGGGCGGATACTTCACTCATCGGCGGTACACAACAGACCGCACGGCCCACCGGCCAGACTGGTGGCACTGAATGAATGCTTTGGAGAGTAGACAAATGATGAACCGTACCCTGATCGCCGCCCTGATGGTTTCTGCTGTAGTTTCCGCCCCGGCCATGGCCAAGATCGATACCAATGACAACGTGCACTATGTCAAGCCGACCGCTGCGGCACAGGTGAGCGCTGAAGATGTTGCCCGTGTATGGAGCACTGCTGAATCGGATCACAGCTTCCGCTTCAACGCCGAACAAGAAACCGGCAACAAGTCTGTCGCCAAGCTGGATATGAGCCACGTTTGGGATGGCAGCGAATCATAATCCCCCGTCTATCCTGACTGACCGCCGCCATGCCGGTCAGTGGATGCCTGTCGGTAAATAGTGAAAGGCCGTTCTCCCAGGAGGACGGCCTTTTTGTTTGCGCCTGGCGTGGCGCTATGGGTGGGACGCCTCATCACAGGGGAAACGGATACCGGCATCACGCCGTGCCGCCTCCAGTACACCGGCCACGATCAGTGCCAGATCCAACCAGACATCGCTGCGCGCTTGATCCTGCTGCTGCCAACAGGCCAGGAAGGCGGCAAATTCATGCACCATATGGTTGGCATCTGCAGCGCTGAACCGCTCGACCGGCGTTTGGCGCAGCCCCAACTCTGCAGCCTGGGACATATTTGGCGTACCGGCAATGCGCACAAAGCCTTGCGTCCCCTGCACGGTGACATGGCCCGGGCTCTCTGAATCCTTGGCCCCGCAGCAGACAGCGATAAAGTCGGCATAGTGCAGGGTCAAAACCCCGGAGACATCGATGCCGTTATGGCCGCGATTACAACAATATTCCACCTTGTGCGGCGCGCCGAACAGGCCGCAAACGGCGTAGATATTATATAGATTGATGTCATACAGGGCGCCGCCGGACATCGCCGGGTCAAAGGCCGGATGCACCTTACCCAGCAAGTAGTCGTCATAGCGGCTGGAGTATTGAGAATAGTTGGCCTGCACCAGACGCACTGGGCCTATCGCCGGCAGTTGCTGCTGCAGCCAGTGATAGGCCGGCATATGGACCACGGTGACTGCATCAAACAGATAACACTGCTGCGCGCGCGCCAACTGCACCAGCGCTGCGGCCTCGGCCAGATTCGAGGTAAACGGCTTCTCGCAGATCACATGCTTGCCAGCACGCAGCGCCTGCTCGGCAAAGGTGAAGTGCAGATGGTTCGGGATACCAAGATAGACAGCATCAATCGTCGGCTCCTGCAGCAGGGCGGCATAGTCGGTATAGATTTGGGTAATCCCGTACTGCTGTTGCAGACTTTGCGCCCGCGCGACACTGCCCGGCCGCACATAGACCGCAACGGGGGTTATCTCCGGCAGTTGCGTCAACGCATCGAGCACCATCTGTACTATCTTGCCGGCACCAATCAGGGCGAGTTTCATCAGCATTCTCCTTCTTCAACAATCCACACATGCACGTCATGGGCCTCCAGTACCTGGCGCATGGCCGGTGGCGGGGCCTGATCGGTGATCACACAGTCAATCTCGTCCCACCGACAGGCCGGATAGAGCAGCCGCTGGCCAAACTTGGCATGTTCGGCAATACAGATGGTATAGGCTGCCTGTCCGGCCAGCGTGCACTTGAAAGTGGCTTCTACCTCCTGCTCGCAGCTCACGCCGGCGGTGGAAAAGGCCGGTACGCCGATAAATGCCTTATCTGCCTGATAGCCTTGCAGTTGGCGCACTGACTCGGGGGTATAGATGGCACGGTTGAACGGGTTGAACTCGCCGCCGAGCATGATGCTGCGCAATCCGGGCTGATGGCTGGCGATCGCCAGAATATCGATCGAATTGGTGATCAGCGTCGCCTCAACCTCAATACGGCGGGTCAACTCGGCCAGCGTGCTGCCGGTATCCAGCAGGATCACCTCGTGCGGTTGGATCAGCGTCACTGCGGCACGGGCCAGACGGCTTTTGACGGCATCGGGTTGCGCGCGTTCGTCATAGGAGCGACCAACCGGCTTCTCCGGCTGGTACAGCGCGCCACCGCGAATACGCAATATGCCCGGCTGCCGGCTCAGACGCACCAGATCACGGCGCGCCGAGTCCACGGAGATGCCAAAACGCTGACAGATAAAATCCAGCGTTACCTTGCCTTGCCTGGTGATGATCTCGTTCAACGCCAGAATGCGTTCATCTTGAGTCATTGTAGCCCATCAATAAAGTGGTTTTAAGTGATGTTAAGTGATTTCAAGCGCTTTAACAACCACCGCGGAGCACAGGGCTTTCTGGACCGATCGCCGCCATACAGGCTGGCCGCGTAGCCCGATTCATCGCACCTCTCCAAGATTAACCACGCTATAGCCCTGATTTTATTGTGGTTCCAGTCTGGCTCTCTCATACAAAAACCTGTCGTAATAACTTGAAAAACAACTATTTATCATCTATTCAGTTATACATTCGCAGGGTGAACCATGATCACCACCACCCTTGCCCCCGCCGCCTGTGGAGTAGTCTATGTTTTTCCAGAAGAAGCCAACGGAAGCCGAAGTTCGGCAGCAGCAAGTGTTGCGCGCCAGTTTTGCCACCCTACAAGCCATGGTGACCCATTGCCCGACCATCGAATTTACCCCGCAAGGCGTTATTCTGGATGTCAGCCCGAGTTTCCTGGCTTTGGTCGGCTATCAAGCAGATGAGGTGATTGGTCAGCATCATCGGCAGTTATGTCCGCCGGATTATGTGAAAAGCCCGGATTATGCCCGCTTGTGGAACGATCTGGCGCTCGGCAAACCGCAAACCGGGCGTTTTTTGCGTAAACGCAAGGATGGTGCCGATATCTGGATCGAAGCCACCTATATTCCAGTCACTGAACAGGGCGTAGTAACCCGAGTCTTTAAATTCGCTGCGGATGTGACCAAAAAACAGCAGAAATTGGCCAGTGATGAAGCCTTAATTGAAGCACTGAACAAATCCAATGCGCTGATTGAATTTGACCCTGATGGGAACGTGCTCTCTGCCAACCAGAATTTCCTGCATGTCATGGGCTACACCGCAGCCGAGCTGATTGGCAACAACCATCGCTCGCTGTGCCCGGATCAGTTCTATCGCGACAATCCGCAGTTCTGGCAAGACTTACAACGTGGTCAGTTCCAGACCGGCCTGTTCGAGCGCAAGACCAAACATGGCGACTCGGTCTGGCTGGAAGCCTCCTATAGTCCGGTGTTTGATAAGTCGGGCAAACTCACTCGCGTGGTAAAAATCGCCAGTGACGTCACCGCCCGAATTCTCGAACAACAGAACACCCAGAAGGCGGCGGAAATCGCGCACAGCACCTCGGTTGAGACCGCACAGATCTCGGAAATCGGGGTTGAACTGTTGCAGCGGGTCGTCAAGACCGCCGAGACCATCGCCAACGAGATTGATCATTCGTCGACCCTGATTGAGGAGTTGAACCGTCAATCGACCGAGATCGTCAAGATTGTCACCACCATTGATACCATCGCCTCGCAAACCAACCTGCTGGCGCTGAATGCCGCCATTGAGGCGGCACGCGCCGGCGAGAATGGCCGCGGATTCGCCGTGGTTGCCGATGAGGTGCGTAATCTGGCGGCCAAGACCTCCAAGTCGACCGAAGAGATCAATCAGATGGTCAACAAGAACAACCAACTGGTCGCCACCGCCCGCTCGGCGATGACCCAGGTCACCAATCAAGCAGCGGATAATACCGCAATGATTGTCGAGGCTTCCGGCCTGATCGACGAAATCCTCAAAGGGGCAGAACATGTCTCGCAAACGGTCGGTGCGCTGGTCAACCAGACCGGACAAGCCCGCCGTTAACC
>JAYROM010000196.1:0-4320 GCA_041911695.1 Aeromonadaceae bacterium | reverse complement strand
TGCAGATCGAGATCGAGGCGACCATTGCGTTGACCGAACAGGTAACCCAACTCCAGACCACGTTGAGCGACCAACTGGTAGTTTGAATCGTCAGCAAATATCCCCTGAACCATGAGATGTCTTGTCGGCATGGCTCGGCAGCCAGTGCGTCAACTGCAAGGTGGCCATCTGATGGCTTCACCCCAAACTCAGCAGATGCGCAAAGCCGTGGCTGCGTAACAGTTGCTCCATCCAGCCTATAACCTGCCGGCTGATCGACTGGCTCAGAATGGGGGAGTCCAGCGCACCGGCCAGGGCCAGTTGGGCAAAATGGTCGGCCTCGAACTGAAAACCGCCACCCATGATCGGCGCATTGATCTGTTGAGGCTGGCCCTGCCAGTCAATCTGGATATGCTGCGGGTTC
Source organism: Aeromonadaceae bacterium (assembly GCA_041911695.1). Taxonomy (GTDB): domain Bacteria; phylum Pseudomonadota; class Gammaproteobacteria; order Enterobacterales; family Aeromonadaceae; genus Pseudaeromonas. Next base: position 3,917 of record JAYROM010000196.1, on the reverse strand, counting down.
CACCACTTTTCCGCGATGTGGATGGTCAGTGACGGCCCCTTAAGCTCGGCATGGCGCGGCTGATCGGCGACAATCGCTGAGCCCAATTCAGCGTGCAGTGCGCCGCTGCTGCGATAAACCGCCACGCCGTCCACCTGACAATCCGGGCTGACCGCGGTCAGCTCGGCGCGAGGAGGCGCGGCTACTACACCGAGCTGCCGACAGAGATCGGCATACAACCACAGCGGATAGACACCGACATCCAGCGTGGCGCCGCCACAGGTCTTGGGATCAAAGATCGGCAGGCCGCAATCCGCGGCATGCCAGCCACCAAACGCCGCGCGCAGATGTTGAATCGGCAACGCTTGTTGCTGAATCAACGCCACTAACTGGCGATAGGCGGGAAAGACCACCGATTTCATCGCCTCCAGCAACAACAGTCCGTTGGCATGTGCCAACTGTTGCATCGCATCCCAATCCGCCACTGTGGTGAAGGCTGGCTTCTCAACCAGCACATGCTTGCCATGGCGCAGCATCAGTTCGGTGACCGGGCGATGGAACGGGTGGATCAGCGCGATATAGACCGCATCAACCTTCGGGTCGTCGGCGAGCGCCTGATAACTGCCGTAACTGCCAATCGTCATCGGCTGTGCTGTCGCCAGCGACTTACATTCCGCAGCAAATTGTGCGGCACGCATCGGGTCTCGTGCGGCAACACCATGCAGCACGCCATATTGCGCATGTTGCACCAGATCACTGGCAAAACGGTGGGCGATCTTGCCGGCTCCGGCAATGCCCCAGCGCAGTCGTTGGGTCATAGGGTTTCTCCAGTCCTGATTGGCAATCAGCATACTGCTAACCGTGGGGGCGTGCAGCTTGGTGCCACTTGGATATGACCTGGTCAAACGCGCAGTGTGGCAAAGAGCTGCCGATCATCGGTCAGAATGTGGTTGACGAAGAACTCGCAAACCAGGAATTCGGTCAATGCATCCAGCTCTAGTTGGCCGTGCGTGAAGCGGCTAACCAAGAAGTCGAGCCGTTGCAGCAGGTTGTCATGACTGGCCTGGTGTTGGCTGATGGCCACATGGGTGTATTGCTGGCGTAGTGCAGCGATCTCGGTTTCAAAATGCTGGAACATGACGCTGCGTAGATGGTTAATTGACTCAAGGACGCCGCTCTTGGTGTAGTTCAGTCGTGATTGGGCAATCCAGCGATTAATCAGACCAATCAACTGTGCATGTTCAGCATCAATATCGGCCTGTCCTGTCTGGAATTGGTCGTTCCAGCTGACCTGTAGGCAGTTATTGGTAAAGGTAAGCGGAATATCAAACGCCGCGCGGTTTTTGCCGTTTCGCTTCGCCTGATAGAGGGCATTATCGGCACGCGCAAACCAACTGGCAAATGTGTCGCTGCTTAGACAGGCTGAGATACCGATGCTGACACTCAGTGTGACATTCGGCAGTTGCCGGATATTGTTCACTGCACGGCACAGGGCGTTGGCCAGATGGTGTAGTTCAGTCAAGCCGGTATTCGGGAATATCACGACAAACTCTTCGCCGCCCCACCGGCCGATAATATCGGTCTCTCTTAATACCGCCTGACAAGCATCAGCCATCGCTCGCAATGCCAGGTCTCCTGTTGCATGACCGTGAATGTCATTGATTTTTTTGAAGTTATCAATGTCGATTACTGCCAAGGATGCTGACGTTCCATAGCGTTGCTGGCGCGAGACTTCATAGGCGCCGACCTCATTTATCTTGCGACGATTCCAAACCCCAGTGAGGCCGTCTTTTAAAATCAGGTCTTGATTAATACGGTCTGCGCGCTCTTTCGACATAATCAGAAAGCCGACCGATAACAAAATCAAGGTCATCAGGATTGAGGTATACAGGAAGAATTGCGGGGGTTGACTGTCGTAGAAGGCAAGGATATGCCCCTGTTTAAATAGCACGAATAGCTCTCGATACAAGAGCATTAGCATGTTGACGATGACGGAAAGAAAGACCAGGTGTTTACCTCGACCATGAATCGTCGCCCAATGTTTGCGTAATACGTACAGCACGTAAATTTCAACGATGATATAGATGGTGGAATTAAAAATCAGCCGCGATTCTTTTTCGTCAACATGAATAAAAGTGAAAAGGGACACCAATGAAACCAACACGATTTGTGCCCATTTTGGTGTCGGTTGGCGAACGAACTGCAAGATGGCGCCCATCCACCCGGCGATACTGATGGCGATGCAGGACTCTCCCAGCCAGATCAGAGTGTTGCCGTATACAGGGGAGAGCAAAAATAACAGATAACCGGTGCCATGGGCTAAATTGGCATAAGCGACATCTATGAGCCCAGACTCTTTATCTGCCGTCAGTCTGAGCATCACACCGAGGGTGAAATTAATCAGCACTATCATCACGAACAGTGTTTTCAGATCAAGCATCGGCGCCCATCTCTTCCGCTATCTATCAATAAATAGTACCGGCAAATGGATATGGGTCAAGCAATCGAAATAAGGGAGCATTTTGAGGCTTGAATTAGCATTCACGCATAAAAACTCCCGATGGCTCTAAGTATGAAATATCAGATCTGATGCGCATTCATTTGGCAACCCGTATTCTAAGCCGCTATTAGATTTTGAAGCGTTTAACTTGGTGGTTTAGTGCCGCATAGAGGGCAGAGATCTGCTGCGCCTGGGTGTTGAGCTGTTCTGACATCACACTGACACCATCCGATTGATCCTTGAGCGAAGAGAGATTCTCGCTGATATGGGCTGATACCTGGGCTTGTTCATCTGTGGCGAGGGCGGTCTGTGCCGCCATCTGCTGCACACGCTCAAACGAGGTATTGAGCGTATCGAACACACTAATCACCTGACTGACGTTGGCTACCGTACTGTCGGCTTTTGTCTGGCTATTGCGAATGGCCTGGGCAGACTCTCTGACGCTGGCGTTGAGTGCCTGGATCATCTTCTCGATCTCGCTGGTGCTGTTTTGCGTGCGGTTAGCCAGGGTGCGAACTTCATCCGCGACCACAGCAAAACCGCGCCCTTGCTCGCCAGCGCGAGCCGCCTCAATCGCCGCATTCAGTGCCAGCAAGTTGGTCTGTTCGGCAATCTTGTTGATCACCTCGAGCACTGAGGTGATGGTTTGCGAATTTTTCTCCAGCTCGGTCGACTTGGTCAATGCCACCTCAATATCAGCTACCAGCTGCGCGATTGCCTGATTCGATAACTCGCCTGCACTAAGGCCTTGCTGGATCAGCTGACTGGAGTGGTTGGCCTCGTCGGCGGTATGACCAGCCAGATCGGCCATCTGCCGGTTAGCAACACTCATTTGGCTGCCGGCGCTCACCATGGCATCCGTGGCAGAGACCAACCCCTCGCTGATGTGGTCAGCCTGTTCGGAGACCGTATTCAATCCCCCCGTCATACTGCCTAACGTCACTGACTGCTGCTGGATCTGGTCGATAATGCCGCGCAGCTTTTCGACGAATCCGTCGAACTCCCGTGACAGGTCTCCCAGTTCATCCCGCGAGCTGGCTTGAATGCGTTGGGTCAGATCACCGTCACCGTCTGCAATCTCGCGGATGCGCCGCGAGATATGTTCGACGTTACGGGTCAAACTAAGCGGAATGTAATAGCCGACCCCCATCGCAACAATAAAGGCGATGGCAACCACCACAATGGCGATTTTTTCAAAGTGTGCGATCCGCGTCTTCACCAGTTCTTTCTGCTCTCGGGCATGGTTGTTGATGGCCTCTCCGGCCTGGTCCAGCACGGCGCGGATGGCCTGAAAATGGGTGTCAGACTTCTGCTTGGCGTGGTCAATGGGTGAGGGCGGGTGACTGGCCGCTGTCGTGAGTGCGGCTTTGCCGGCTTGCACCCACTCATTGAAAATTTCATCAAATCGTTCGTAAGGTTTGATCAGATCGGGTTCGCG
>JAYROM010000195.1:0-1696 GCA_041911695.1 Aeromonadaceae bacterium | reverse complement strand
TTCGCTGGCCTCGTCCTGTACGCCATAGGTCGGCACCTTGGTACCGAAGTAGTTGGCGATCATGCCGTCATAGGCGGCGGTGTGTTCGAAAGCGGCGATGGCCAGATCGAAACGGGTGGCATAGCTCAGCGAGTTGGCCTGAGCATCCATCTCGGCAATCACGCGATCATAGTCACGCGCATTGACGATGATGGTGACATCCTTATGGTTCTTGGCTGCGGAACGCACCATGGTCGGGCCGCCGATATCGATGTTCTCGATGGCATCGGCCAGCGAGCAATCCGGCTTGGCGACAGTGGCGGCGAACGGGTAGAGGTTAACGGCGACCAGATCGATCGGGCTGATACCATGCTGCTGCATGATGCCATCATCGGTGCCGCGACGGCCCAGAATACCGCCATGAACCTTGGGGTGCAGGGTCTTGACGCGGCCATCCATCATTTCCGGAAAGCCGGTGTAATCGGAGACTTCGGTTACCGGCAGGCCAGCATCGGCCAGCAGGCGAGCGGTTCCGCCAGTGGACAGCAGTTCTACACCACGCTGGTTGAGGGCGCGGGCGAACTCCACAATGCCGGTCTTGTCTGAGACGCTCAGCAGGGCGCGGCGGATCGGTCGAGTGTTTTCCATCTCTTGGTAGTCCTTCTACAGGTTCCTGGGGAATTTCGCCTGAGCGGCTTGGTCAGCGGAAGATGGCTGAAACCGCTCTGGCCGAAATGCCCTGATTTGACCCGTGTCGGGCCGCCTGGCCTGCGCGCTGGCAGGGGAGGTCGGCGGGCGCGTATTCTACACAAAACTGTGATGGCTGGCGATTTATTTGCATGCGCGCAAGCCAGACGTGGCGCGGCAGGAAACGTTTGTCTACAAGCGGCTGATTTTGCCAGAATTGCTGCGATAACGGCCTAGGCTGTGACAATTTGATGCGCTTGTGTCAACGTGTTGTCACGCGACGGGGTCAGACTCGCCGCTCGAGCTTTGCCGGCGTCTGCCGGCCTGCCTAGGTCTCGCCGGGGCCGATACTTGCCAACTTGATGCAGGCCTGCGGTGGATCATCACGAGGAGAACAACAGAACAATGAAGCGTGTCGTCTCTTTTCCGTTTCAGCTGCGCAACCGCGTATGGATACAAGGATGTTTGCTGGCCCTGCCGTTGATGGCCGCGCCAGCCCTGGCGGCACCAACCGCCGTCTTGTCCAAACTGACGCTCGATATTCCCGCTGAATTACAGCTGCCCTATCAGGGGCCGGATGCCGGCGTACTGGGCAAGCATATTGCGCTCGGGCTGGGCTCCGGGTTGCAGTTCACCGGTAAGGATGCCGACGGCACCCTGCATTTTGTCTCGATCACCGACCGCGGGCCGAACGCGGATGCCCCCAAGGTGTGCCAGGGCGACAACTGCCGCGAGAGCAAGATCTTCCTGACCCCGGAGTATACGCCGCGCTGGTTGAATATCGCGGTCAAGGACGGCCAGGCCACCATCAGCGCGCCGATCCTGCTGCGTGATGCGCAGGGGCCAGTGCATGGCTTGCCGTTGCCGGATGGTACGGTTGGTGCCACCGGAGAGGTGGCGCTCAGCCCGGATCTGCATACGCTCAAAGCGCCGGATGCCCGCGGGCTGGATACCGAAGGTATCGCTGCTGATGGGAAGGGGGGGTACTGGGTAAGTGACGAATATGGTCCCTTCCTGCTGCATGTTGATG
>JAYROM010000194.1:0-5511 GCA_041911695.1 Aeromonadaceae bacterium | reverse complement strand
TGGAGTCGATGGGGTTCAAGACCTTCGGCTTTGCCGGGGGCCGCAAGGATATCTGGCATCCGGAGAAAGATATCTACTGGGGCTCGGAGCGCGAATGGTTGGCAACCAGCGACAAACCAAACAGCCGCTACTCAGGCGAGCGCCAACTGGAGAACCCGCTGGCGGCGGTGCAGATGGGGTTGATCTATGTCAACCCGGAAGGGCCAGATGGCGTAGCCGATCCGGTGGCTTCCGGGCGTGATGTGCGCGAGACCTTCGCCCGCATGGCGATGAACGATGAAGAGACGGTGGCACTGGTGGCTGGTGGCCATACCTTCGGTAAGGCGCACGGCGCTGGCGATCCGGCATTGGTCGGTGCCGAGCCGGAAGGTGCCAGTATCGAAGAGCAGGGGCTGGGCTGGCATAATCGGCTGGGTAGCGGCAGTGGTGTGCATACCACCAGTAGCGGGATTGAAGGGGCGTGGAAGCCGAACCCGACCACTTGGGATAACGGCTACTTCGACATGCTGTTTGGTTACGAGTGGGAGCTTGTCCACAGCCCGTCCGGCGCACAGCAGTGGACGCCGAAAAACGTCAAGCCGGAACATCTGATCCCGGATGCGCATGATCCGTCGCGCAAGTATCCGCCAATGATGACCACCGCCGATCTGTCGCTGCGCTTCGACCCGATCTACGAGCCGATTGCTCGACGCTTCCATCAAGATCCGGCGGCGTTTGCCGATGCCTTTGCCCGTGCCTGGTTCAAGCTGACCCATCGCGACATGGGGCCGAAGAGCCGCTATCTGGGGGCGGAAGTGCCGACCGAAGATCTGATCTGGCAAGATCCCATCCCCGCGGCGCCCGGCCCGTTGTCAGCTGCGGATATCGCGACCCTCAAGCAACAGATTCTGGCCAGTGGTCTGAGTGTTGGTGAGCTGGTCAGTACTGCCTGGGACAGTGCGCGCACCTTCCGTGGTTCCGACTTCCGTGGCGGGGCGAACGGCGCGCGCATTCGTCTGGCCCCGCAAAAGGATTGGGTTGGCAATGAACCGGCTCGTCTGCAAAAAGTGCTGGCCGTGCTCACCGCTATTCAGTCTGCATTCGGCAAGCCGGTGAGTCTGGCTGATCTGATTGTGCTGGGCGGCTCGGCGGCGGTCGAACTGGCGGCGCAGGCCGCCGGGGTGAAGATCGAGGTGCCGTTTGTGCCAGGACGTGGTGACGCCAGCGAGCAGATGACTGATGTTGCGTCGTTTGCCGTGCTCGAGCCGCTGCATGACGGCTTCCGCAACTGGCAGAAGCAGCCCTATGCGGTGACCCCGGAAGAGCTGTTGCTGGATCGCACTCAGTTGATGGGGCTGACCGCACCGGAGATGACGGTTCTGCTCGGTGGGATGCGCGTACTGGGCACCAATCATGGTGGTTCGGCGCATGGGGTGTTTACCGACCGTGTCGGTGTGCTCAGCAATGACTTCTTTGTCGGGCTGACCGATATGCGTTACAGCTGGAAGCCGGTTGGGGACAACCTGTACCAGATCTGCGAACGGCAGGGCGGGGCGGTGAAGTGGACGGCGACCCGGGTTGATCTGGTGTTCGGCTCCAACGCCATTCTGCGTGCCTATGCCGAGCTCTACGCGCAGGACGATAATCGTGACAAGTTTGTCCGCGATTTCGTCAAGGCATGGTGCAAGGTGATGAACGCCGACCGCTTCGATGTGAAGTAAGCCGTCAGGTAGTTAACAGCACACCCCGTCATACACCCCGCCATACACATAGTGTGGCGGGTTTTTTACTGTCCACGCCCCGGCGATGTCGTCACTCGTGCTCGACCGGGGCATCTTCCAGCGCCACCAGCAATTCATCGAGCAACCCTTTTAAGGCCAGTGCCTTGTCGACCGGGAAGTTCAGCGATTCGAACATGGTCAGCGGAATGCAGGTGCACTGCTGTTTCAGCGCCAGGCCGCTGTCAGTCAGGCTGATCTGCACCACCCGTTCGTCGCTCGGCAAGCGCTGGCGTTGCAGATAGCCCAATTGCTCGAGCCGTTTTAATAGCGGGGTCAGGGTGTTGGTATTAAGTAAAGCCCGCTCGCCAATGCGTGATACCGGGCAGGGCGCCTCTTGCCACAGGATCATCAGCACCACATATTGCGGGTAGGTGATCCCGTAGGGCTCCAATAATGGCTGGTACAAGCGGGTGACCAGGCGCGAGGCCGCATACAGCGGAAAGCATAGCTGCCGATCCAGTCGGAGCAGTGCTGTCGGTGTCTCGTCGTTAGCGGTCTGTGCTAGGTGGTCGGCGGAGGCCGGCTTGTCATCCATTGGTTTACTCCAACTCTTTTATAAACCGAGCGCCTGGCGTATTGCCGGCTCGAGATCCTCCGGTTTGGTCAAGGGGGCGAAACGCTCTAGCGGTGTGCCATCCCGACCAATCAGGAATTTGGTGAAGTTCCATTTTATCCCGTCACCCAGCATGCCCGGCAATGATTTCTTCAGCCAGACAAACAGCGGATGGGCCTGCTCACCATTGACCTCCACCTTGGCGAACATCGGGAAGGTCACCCCGTAATTGAGTTCGCAAAACGAGGAGATAGCCGCGGCATCGCCCGGCTCCTGCTGGCCAAATTGATTGCAAGGGAAGCCGAGAATCACCAGCCCCTGTTCGCGATATTGGCGATAGAGGCTCTCCAGTCCGGCATATTGCGGGGTAAAACCGCAGCGGCTGGCGGTATTGACCACCAGAACTACCTTATCGGCAAAGTCGGCCAGCGATACGGTTTCTCCGTGCAGGGTTTGTGCGCTAAATGAAGCCAGTGGATGCATACCTTCTCCTTGGGCGAGCAGATAGACAAACGCGGCATAACGCGGGCTGCGCTATGCCGTCGGTCAGAATAGATCTATTACAGAATAGTCAGGGTCACGTCGATATTGCCGCGGGTGGCGTTGGAATACGGGCACATTTCATGCGCCTTATGAACCAGCTCGACGGCTGCGTCACGCGTCATGCTCGGGGCCGAGATTTTGAGTTCTACCTTCAGCGCGAAGCCGCCCTTATCGTTCGGACCAATCCCGACTTCAGCTTCCAGGGTCGTGTCGGCTGGCATCGGCGACTTGTTCTGCGCGGCGATAAACTTCATCGCATTCAGGAAGCAGGCGGCGTAGCCGGCAGCAAACAGTTGTTCCGGGTTGGTGCCAGCACCACCCAGCCCGCCCAGTTCGCGCGGCGTGGTCAGTTTGACATCCAGCTGGTTATCGACAGACACGGCGCGACCATCACGGCCGCCGGTGGCAGTAGCAGAGGTGGTATACAGCACTTTTTGCAGGGACATGGTTTTTCTCCTCAAGCGTGAATGATGGCCGTTACTGCGGATATCGCGCACGGTCAAATCGGGTAGTGATATGGCAACTCGCCGCGCCATGCATGCGATAATATCGCACGCGATATGAATGTCAAACAGGTGATGAAAAAAAGATCCGCCGCCCGTAAACCCGATCAGGCACGACGCCGGTGCTGCTCGCGCACCAGACGGACGCGTTCACGGCACAAGGTGCTCAGATGTTCGGCCAGAAAGTCGATAAACACCCGGACTTTGGGGGAGAGATATTGGCGACTGACATAGGTGGCGTAGATATAGTATTCGCCCAGATACCAGTCGGTCAGTACCGGCTCGATCAGCCCCTGTTCGATATCCTCCATCACCAGGAAATCGGGCTGCGCGGCGATCCCCATTCCGGCGCGTGCCATATTGCCCAGAATGTCCCCACTATTGGCGAGAACGTGCGGAGTAAAGTGCACGGACTCGCTATGTCCGGTCGTATCCATAAATGTCCAGCAATCACTGGCGGTGATGGTCTTATGTTTGAGGATGTGATGCGTCACCAGATCGCTGGGGTGCTCTGGGCGCCCGTGCTGATCCAGATAACTCGGCGCAGCGCAGACCAGCATATCGACGGTCGATAGCTTGCGGGCAATCATCGCCGGGTTGAGCGATTGCGCCATGATCAGCGCCACATCGATCCCTTCATCGACCAGGTCAACATTGCGATTATTCAGGTTGATATCGAGTATCACGTCAGGATAGCGCGCGGTGAATTCGGGCAAGACGCGCGATAACACCCGGGTGCCGAAGGAGAGGGGGGCGCTGATGCGTAGCTGGCCTTTCGGATGCAAGGTATGTTGACCTATCACGGCCTCCATTTCACCGATATCCATCAATATCTTGTGGGCGCGTTCGTATAACGCCTGACCGGGCTCTGTTAATGACAGCCTGCGGGTGGTGCGCTGCAGTAAACGGGCACCGAGATGCTCTTCCAGCATCGCAATCTGCCGCGATACCGAGGCGTTCGAGGTGGCCTGCTTCTCAGCGGCAGCAATAAAGCTACCTGTGTCGGCCACATCAATGAAAGTTTGCATCGTTTTAGTCAGGTCCATATAACTCCCATTGGACATTGTTACCTAAATCGTAACAATGCATTGCATAAAGCACGGTTTCTTCGTTGATGATTGCGGTTTATAAAACAATACACCGCCCCAAGATGTCGGGCAAACAAATCAACAACGAGGAACATTCCATGAAATACGCACTGTTAACCCTGGCACTGACTGGCACTCTGGTATCCGCTTCTGTGATGGCGGCAGAGCAAAAGGCCGATCCGGTTACCGCGATTCCGCCGCTGATGAAGCAGGTAGAGCACTACCAGCATGCCGAGCAACAGGTACAGAAGCATCTGAAGAAGTTTGATGAGCTGGACTTTGATGTATATAGCCACCAGAAGTGGGATCGCCTGCATGAAAGCCATGATCAGAACATTCTGGTGCACTACCCGGATGGCAGCACCACCAAGGGGATTGATGCGCACATTGCAGAATTGAAGAAGATGTTCGTGTTCGCGCCGAATACCCACATTGATGTACATCCGGTGAAGTTTGGCTCCGGCCCGTGGACCGGAGTGATCGGGGTGATTGAAGGTACTTTCAGTCAGCCGATGCCGATTGGAAATGGCAAGACCCTGCCGCCTACCGGCAAGTCGTTCAAGCTGACCATGGCCACGCTGGGCCACTGGACCAAGGCCGGGGTGATGGATGAAGAGTACCTGTTCTGGGATAACCTGGCCTTTATGAAGCAGATTGGCTTGGCCCAGTAATTAGCAAACGGGCATCAGCGGTTTGAAAACACGCGCCGGCAACTGTCGGCGCGTGTGTAACAGCAAGAGACGGTAATCTGGCGGGGCTAACAGTTAGCAGCCGGAAAAAAATGTAATTAGCGGCGCATCACCGGCGCTCCGCGGGTCACTGTAGGTGACATTGCAGGTGCTCTGGGCCAGCTTCGAGGTGAAACCGCTTGTTGGCCAGAAAATCATGGTATTAGGCGCATTATCAGCCAGGTCATAGATAAAATCGGTATCGCCGGGTACTGCGGCACTGCTGGCCGAGATCTCCAGCATATTCATCAGGTCCGAACCGTTTGGATAACCATAGGTCGTTTTGACCGTCTTGCCGTTGGCAATAGTGACCGTGGCGGCACTGGCCGTTTCGTT
>JAYROM010000193.1:0-39244 GCA_041911695.1 Aeromonadaceae bacterium | reverse complement strand
GTTAAGGAGCAAGAGGCGAGAAACGAGAGGCGAGAGGCGAGAGGCGAGAGGCGAGAAACGAGAGGCGAGAGACGAGAGACGAGAGACGAGAAACGAGAAACGAGAAACGAGAGACGAGAGGCGAGAAACGAGAGACGAGAGGCGAGAGGCGAGAGGCGAGAGGCGCAGTATATGGACGGCAGGGCGTCAGAAACAGAACAGGCCCGCATGCGGGCCTGTTCGTGAACACCATCTGCGATCAGATAGAGAATGACGAACCGCAACCGCAGGTTGAGGTGGCATTCGGGTTGTTGACCAAAAAGCGCGAGCCTTCCAGCCCTTCAATGTAATCCACCACGCCGCCAACCAGGTACTGCAGGCTCATGCCATCGACGACCATGGTGACGCCATTCTTCTCGACAATGGTATCGCCTTCATTCACCTTCTCGTCAAAGGTAAAGCCATACTGGAAGCCGGAGCAGCCGCCACCGGTAATGTAGACGCGCAGTTTGAGCGCCGGATTCTCTTCTTCGGTGATCAGGCTCAGCACCTTACGGGCTGCCGCATCCGACATCTGGATCGGCAGTTGCATTTCAACACTATCGCTCATGGCGTTACCTCGCATCTATCGTGGGGCGATTATCCAATACCCGACTGCCCAGTTCAAGTATTCGCCTTAGCGGTCGCATGGCTTTCACTCTGCGCCTTCCATGCCGCCAGCCGCAGGGTACGCGCCAGGATCTGACTATACAAGGGTTTGCCACCCAATGCCTGTGCCACCAGGGTAGCTCCCAAGGTCGACATCATCATCGGCAGGATCAAACTGAAGTTATTGCTCATCTCGGTGACCAACAAGATACCGGTGATCGGCGCTCGCACCGAGGCGGCAAATAGCGCGCTCATCCCGACCAGACCGAATGACTCTTGGCTCCACGGAATACCCGGCAAAACATGGTGCAGCACCGCTGCCCACAAACAGCCGAACAGGGTGCCGAGGGCCAGCAGAGGGGCAAATACCCCACCCGGGATGCCGGAGCAGAAGCAGACCAATGTACCGAACAGACGCCAGATCAGTAACGCGCCGAGCAGGGTGACCTCGCCATTGGCCGCCATCCACTGCGGAATAAAGGCCATGCCGCCACTGTGCCAGCCACTGGTGGTGAGCGACAACACGCCAAACAGCGCGCCGAACAGTGCGACCACCGCGACCAACCGCCAGCGCACACCACGGTGATAAGCCAGATAGCGGTTCTGCGTCCACTCCACCAGTCGGTTAAAACCGACCCCCAGTACCCCGGCGACAATCCCCAGCAAGAGATAGGCGGCCAGCTGCTCCAGCGGCGGAGTCTGCAACACCGGCACGGCAAACACCACATGGTTGCCGAGCAGCAGATAGCGCACCAGGGTCGCGCAGATCACCGCAATGCTCACCGCCTTGACCGCGACAAACGAGTAGCGAAATTGCGCGCGTAACTCCTCGAGCACAAACAGGATCGCCGCCAGCGGCGCATTAAACGCTGCGGTCAGGCCAGCGGCTGCCCCGGCGGCCAGCAAGGCATGACGGCCATCACCCGGCAGCTTGGTGGTATCAGCCACCATGGCGCCGACGTTGCCGCCAATCTGCACTGACGGCCCCTCGCGGCCGAGCAGCATGCCGGAGCCAAGCGCCAACAGGCCACCGAAAAACTTCACCGGCAGCACCCGCTGCCAGCGTACTGGCCGCAGATCCTCCATCGCCCCCTCAATCTCAGGGATGCCGGAGCCGCCGGCCTCGGGTGCAAACCGGTTGGCCAGCCAGATCGCCGCCCCCGCCATCACCGCCCCGCTCAGCGCGGCCGCGATCCAGCCCAGCCCGAACGGCAGACTCAGCAGCCAGCTTTTGCGTCCTTCCACCACCCAGTCGAGCAGCCATTCAAAACCGCTACACACGCCGCCGGTCAACATGCCGGCTACCGCCGCCATCATCAACAGTCGCGGAGAGGCGCTATCGCGGCTTAACAAGCGGCGCAGCAGTTTTTTCCACTGCAGGCGCCGGGCGCGAGGCAGAACGGATTGTGATGTCATGAGATCTCCCTATCTTTATCCACGGATCTGCGGCCGTCAGGGCCGTACATCCGGCGTGCTTTTTGTTATATTGCCTCGCATTATTGCAACTGTTCCGCAACGCCGTATCGATTTTTTCATTTAGGAGCGTTTGATGTCTGATCACGCACTGCATTCTGATGAGCTGTTTGCCCGCGCCCGTACTGCCATCCCGGGCGGGGTCAACTCCCCGGTCCGCGCATTCAACGGTGTCGGCGGTACCCCGCGCTTTATTGATCATGCCGACGGTGCCTATCTGTACGATGTCGACGGCAACGCCTATATCGACTACATCGGCTCCTGGGGCCCGATGCTGCTCGGCCATAACCACCCGGCAATCCGTGCGGCAGTACATGCTGCGGTCGATCGCGGCCTGAGCTATGGCGCGCCGACCGCGGTGGAAGTGACCATGGCGGAGACACTGCAAAAGCTGCTGCCGTCGATGGAGATGTCGCGCATGGTCAACTCTGGCACCGAAGCCACCATGAGTGCCATCCGGTTGGCTCGTGGCTTTACCGGTCGCGACAAGTTCATCAAGTTCGAAGGCTGCTACCACGGCCATGCCGATGCCCTGCTGGTTGCCGCCGGCTCCGGTGCCCTGACCCTCGGCCAGCCGAGTTCGCCGGGGGTACCGGAAGATGTGGTGCGCCACACCCTGACCTGTACTTATAACGATCTGGCCTCGGTAGAAGCCGCCTTTGCCGCCTACCCGATCGAGATTGCCTGCATCATCGTCGAGCCGGTGGCCGGCAATATGAACTGTATTCCACCAGAACAGGGGTTCCTCGAAGGGTTACGTGCGCTGTGTGACGAGTACGGTGCCCTGCTGATTCTGGATGAAGTGATGACCGGCTTCCGCGTCGGTCTGCAAGGGGCGCAAGGCGTCTACGGCATTCGCCCGGACCTCACCACGCTTGGCAAGATCATCGGCGGCGGCATGCCGGTTGGCGCGTTTGGTGGCCGCCGCGATGTGATGAGCCATCTGGCACCGATGGGGCCGGTCTATCAGGCTGGCACCCTGTCCGGTAACCCGGTCGCCATGGCCGCCGGGCTGGCAATGCTGGAGGCTATCCAGGCGCCCGGCGTCTACGAGACGCTGACCGCCACCACCCGGCGCCTGACCACAGGGCTGCAACAGGCAGCCGCCCGTCACGGCATTCCGTTGGCGGTGAACCAGGTCGGCGCCATGTTTGGCCTATTCTTTACTGCTGAACCCGAAGTTACCCGTTTCACTCAGGTCATGGCCTGCGATCAGGCCGCCTTCCGTCGTTTCTTCCACCTGATGCTGGAACAGGGTGTCTATCTGGCACCCAGCGCCTTTGAGGCCGGCTTCCTCTCCTTGGCTCATGGCGAGCAGGAGATTAGCCACACCTTGCAGGCCGCTGATCGGGCCTTTGCCCAACTCAAACAAGAAGGATTGGGTGGCTAACCCATCCCGCAGCTGGAGATTGCTCACCATGCACGATAAAAGCACCATGATTACCCCCGCCGAGGCCCTGCCCGGTCGTCGCGAACCGCTGGTCATTGAGCCGGCGCATTTTGTGAATGGTCATCCGCTGCAGGCACCGTGGCCGGAAGGACTGCAAGTCGCCTTCTTTGCCATGGGCTGCTTCTGGGGTGTCGAGCGCCTGTTCTGGCAACAGCCGGGCGTCTATGTCACTGCGGTGGGTTATCAGGGCGGCTATACGCCGAACCCAACCTACGAAGAGGTCTGCACCGGCAAGACCGGTCACGCTGAAAGTGTGATGGTGGTGTTTGATCCGGCCGTGACCACCTATGCTGATCTGCTCAAACCGTTCTGGGAGCAGCATGACCCGGCACAGTGGATGCGCCAGGGCGGTGATATCGGTACCCAATACCGTTCCGTGCTGTTCACCTGTGATGAAGAACAACGCGAAACCGCCCTCGCCTCGCTGCACGCTTTCCACGAAGCGATGCGCGCCGCCGGCGATCAACGCACCATCACTACCGAAGTTCAGCCAGCGCCGACCTTCTTCTATGCCGAGACCTATCATCAGCAGTACCTGGCCCGCAATCCGGACGGTTACTGCGGGCTGGGCGGCATCGGTGTTTGCCTGCCGCCGTCACTGCAGAAGTAACCACTTACTGGGGCGTGTCTCGGCACACGCCCCTGCCACATGACGGTCTCATCCATCTATCCAGCCCCGCGCTTATAGCTATTCAGTGTTAAGCCGCTACGCCATGTCGCCGATAACCGGGTAACCCCCCGTGCTGCCGGAGACCTCGCGATGCGTATTACCGCCCAGCAATTGACCCTGCAAAGTGATTACCGGCAGCAGCAACAGCAAGTCCGGCAACAGACCATTCTGGATAATCAACCGTTACCCGTCAGCGAGTTGCGCGCCAGCATGCAACAGAGCAGTTATCGCGTGGCCGGACTGGAGAGTTCGGCCCATCAACTCGCGACCAGTCCCACGGACCCGGGGGATGACGCCGAGTCCCCTGCCGCCCTGCTCGATAGCAGCGAGGCGGCGTTATCCCGCCGCGCCCTGCTGCGCCAGGCACGGGCGCAGCAAACCGGCACCGGCAGCAGTACGACACTACAACCGGCGACAAGCGCGGCCGCTAATTCACAGACCGCCCATTCGCAGACCGTCAATGCGCAAACTGCCCAGGCGAGCGGTAGCACGCCGGAACAGGCACAACTCTCGCTGATCCAGCAAGCCAGCCGCTGGTTGAGCCAGCTCGACGGCACACCAACGACAGGACACGCACCGGACAAGACGCCGGCCGGTCACGACAAGACCGGCTCGACACAACAGTCCGGCGACGACGAAACAGAGAGCGATCTGTCACTCGACAGCCAGACCCGGTTGATGAAATCACTGCTGGAGAAAATTTTCGGTATTACGGTGAAACTGGCCAAGGTAGCGGACGGCCAGGGATCTGGCGGCCAGGGTGGCAGTACGGCCAGCAGCGGCACCGCCGCGCCCAGCGCGACGCCGGATCAGGCGGTGCTGGTCAGTGAGGCCAGCCAGCAACAGGAACAGCTGACCTTGTCCGCCCAGGGACAAGTCACCACCAGCGACGGCCGACAGTTGTCGATCCAACTGGGATTTGCGCTGCAGTTCGAGCAGACGCAGCTCAACCAGCGCCTGACCCGCACCTCGGCACTGAAAGACCCGCTGGTACTCAATCTGGACGGTCAGGTAGCCGGCTTTAGCCGTGCGCGCTTTCAGTTTGATCTGGATGCCGATGGGCAGAAAGAGTCGCTGGCGGCCCTCGACAGCGGCTCGGCCTTTCTGGCACGCGATCTCAACGGCAATGGCCAGATTGACGACGGCACTGAACTGTTCGGTGCCCGCAGCGGTAACGGATTTGCCGATTTGGCGACACTGGATGAGGATGGCAATGGCGTATTGGACGAAGCGGATAGCAGCTTTGCCACCTTGCGGCTGTATCGCCCCGGTGAGGGCTTACTCACCTTGGGGGACAAGCAGATTGGCGCCATTTTCCTGCAAAGTGCCGCCACCCCGTTCCAGCATCTGGGCGGCGTCGATCACGGCGAGCAAGATAGCTTTAGCCAAGATAGTAACGGCCAAGCTAGTCGCGGACAGAGTCCGGCGGTGTTACGCCAGACCGGGATCTATCTGAAGGAAAATGGCGAGGCCGGTACCTTGCAACAGGTGGATCTGCGGGTCTGATCCTCAACCCGCCATCGCCGTCAGCACGGTCTGCAGCAACTGGCGCAACACCGGTTGTACGCGCACAGCGCGCGCTTCCAAATAGGCAAACGGCAGCTGCTCCTGCATATAGCAGCACTGCGCCATCTCCAGCTGAATGGCGTGAATGCCGGCCTCAGGCTGGCCATACTGGCGGGTGATATAGCCGCCCTTGAACCGGCCATTCAGTACCGCAGAGAACTCGCCGCGCTGCTGGCACTGCGCCAGCAGTTGCGCGGCCAGCGCCGGATCGCAGCTCAGGCCGTTGTTGGTCCCCAGATTCAGGTCTGGCAACTGGCCATCGAAAAAGCGCGGCACCCGCGAGCGGATCGAGTGGGCATCCCACAGCGCGACCTTGGGATGACGCGTGCGCAAGCGCGCCAGCTCCGCCTGCAGCGCCTGATGGTAGGGCTGCCAGTAGGTTTCACGCCGCTCGGCGATCTCGGTGGTTGTGGGTGTCCCGCCCGCCGGATAGAGCGCCTCGCTGTCGAAATCATCGACCGGACACAGGCCGGTGGTGTTCTGGCCCGGATAGAGGTTCTGATCATCCGGCGGCCGGTTCAGGTCGATCACATAACGCGAATAATGGGCGATCAGCAGGCTGGCACCCAGTTCGCGGGCAAAGGCGTACAGTTGCGGCAGGTGCCAGTCGGTATCGGCCAGGGTCAACGCCTTGGCGGTATACCTTTGCGGCGCGTCAGCGGGCAGTTGAGTGCCGACATGCGGCATCGAGATCAACAGCGGCTGCGTGCCGCGGATCAGGGTAAACACCGGTTCTGTGGACATCCACTTGCTCCTTTACGTTTATGACTGACGCATTGAAACCATGGCACCAGTCTTCAAACTTCCACATCGTGATCGCGAGCACGACCTGATGGGGCTAAGCAGACCCTTCGCGCCATGGATGGCGCGATGGAGCCCCCATGGATGGGTTTACGGCGTGTCTGCATGCGCCATTGGGTCGTGCCGTTAAATCACCCCATCAACTGCCGGCGTACGGCGGCAAAGGCCTGCGCGGCATCGTGTTGCCGCAGATGCTGCCCGCGGACAATGCGCCGCACGCCGCCCACCCAGACCTCGTCCAGCCCGCGCGCGTCGGGCAGCGCAAACAGCACAGTCGCCAGCTGTTGTGGTGCTGGCAATCCGGCGAGCAGCGGATCGGCGGCGGCAAGCAGTACAAAATCCGCCTGCTGGCCAACCGCGAGCCCGTCAATCGCCCGGCCACTGGCTCGCGCCCCGCCGCTGACCGCCGCGCTATACAGGCGGGTGGCCAGATCCGGCTGCTGGTGACTGGTGAGCACATTGCGCCGTTGCCAGTGCAGACGCTGGCCATATTCCAAAAGGCGGAGCTCCTGCCACGGGCTGACACTGATATGGCTGTCTGACCCGATGCCCCACTGCCCACCCGCCGCCAGATAGGCTGCTGCCGGAAACAGGCCATCGCCCAGATTGGCCTCGGTGGTCAGACACAGACCGGCCACCGCGCCACACTGCGCCAGCCCCTGGCACTCGGCCGCATCCAGATGGGTGGCGTGTACCAGACACCAATGCGCATCCACCAGCTGTTGCGACAATAACCATTCCACCGGCCGCTGCCCGCACCAGGCCAGGCAATCGGCCACCTCGCGCTGCTGTTCAGCAATATGGATATGAACCGGCGCCCACGCATCCTGTGCTCGCAGCGCCTGTACCGCCTCGCGCAGTGCGGCCGGCTGGACGGCACGCAACGAGTGCGGCGCCAGACCGATCTGCTGGCCTTGCGCCCGGCACAACGGCCGCAGCTGTTCGATCATCTGCAGCAGAGCCTCGGTCGAGCGGATAAAACGCCGTTGTCCGGCGGTCGGCGGCTGACCGCCAAAACCGCCCTGCTGATAGAGCACCGGCAGCAGGGTCAGGCCGACGCCGACCTCGTGGGCGGCTGCCAGCAACGCCGCGGACATCGCCGCCGCCTCGGCATAGGGGCGGCCATCGGCGTCCTGATGCACATAATGGAACTCGCACACCGAGGTATAACCCGCCTGCAGCATCTCGATATACAACCAGCGGGCAATCACCTGCAGCATCGCAGGATCCAGCCGGTTGGCGACCTGATACATGCTATGGCGCCAGCTCCAGAAGTCATCCTCGGCACTGGCACGGTATTCGGTGAGGCCGGCAAAGGCGCGCTGAAAGGCATGCGAATGCAGATTGGGCATACCGGGCAGCAGCGGCCCCGCCGCCTGCACCACACCGTGCGGACAGACGGCGCCGGCCTCGACTTGGGTCAGCTGGCCGTGTGCATCCCAGCGCAACAGGACATCGGTGGCCCAACCGGCGGGCAGCAGCGCCGCAGGTGCAAACAGGGCACTAGACTGATTCATGCAGGTCTCCATCATGGCGGTCTCCGGCCAGTTCGTCATCGCTCGCATCCACCTCGCCCATCAAGCCGTCGCGTACCACTATCGGGGTCAGCGGCCGCCCGAACCAGTAGGCCAGCTCGGCCGGACTCTGCACCGGCCAGATGGCAAACTGCGCCCGCTCGCCAAGCAGCAAGGCACCATGAGTCGCCGACAGCCCCAACGCCTGTGCGGCATGGCGGGTCACCCCGAGCAGCGCTTCGTCGACGGTCAGACGGAACTGGGTACAGGCCATATTGATCATGCCGAGCAAGGATAACGCCGGCGAGGTGCCGGGGTTATGGTCGGTGCTCACCGCCATCGGCACCCCGGCAGCGCGGAGGGCAGCCACTGGCGGGCACTGCGTCTCGCGCAATAGATAAAACGCCCCGGGCAGCAACACCGCCACGGTACCGGCCTGCTTTAAGGCCGGAATATCGGCCGGATCCAGATACTCCAGATGATCCGCCGACAGCGCCTGATAGCGCGCCGCGAGCGCCGCGCCGCCCTGATTGGAGAGCTGCTCGGCGTGGATCTTGACCGGCAGCCCCAGGCCGCGTGCGGCACGGAACAGGGTCTCGGTCTGCGCCGGACTAAAGGCGATCTGCTCGCAGAACACATCCACCGCATCGATCAGCCCTTCAGCGTGCAGGGTCGGCAACATCACCGCGCACAGATGGGCGATATAGTCATCGCTGCGCCCGGCAAACTCCGGTGGCAGGGCATGCGCCCCCAAAAAGGTGGTCTTGACCGTCACCTGCAACATCTCGCCCAACCGGCGGGCCACCCGCAACAACTTGCGCTCGGAAGCCAGATCCAGCCCGTAGCCGGATTTGATCTCCAGCGCACAGACCCCCTCGGCCAGCAAGCCGCGCAGTCGCGGCAACGCCAGCGCCAACAATTCGGCCTCACTGGCCTGACGCGTCGCCCGCACCGTGGCCATGATGCCACCACCGGCGCGGGCAATATCGGCATAACTGGCGCCGGCCAGCCGCGCGGCAAACTCGTCAGCACGCAATCCGGCATAGACCAGATGGGTATGACAATCGACCAGACCGGCACTGACCCAACCGCCCTTGCCATCCTGTCGCGGCAAGGCCGCATAGCCCTCCGGCAAGGCGGCGCGCGGGCCAGCCCAGACCAGTCGGCCATGCTCGACCACCAGGGCGGCATCCGGCAGTGGCGCGGGGTGGCCGGGCAACATGTCGGCCATCAGATGCAGGTGTTGCCAGACGCCATCGGCGGAAACTCTCATCAGTTCGGCTCCCTGGAACACGGCGAAGCGACCGCCGCATGGGTGTTCACCCGTTCAATCGAGACCTGTAATAGACGCGCCGTGCGCTCGACCGGTTGCCAGACAACAGCAGGCTTAGCGCACGATGCAGCGGATAGTACTGCAGATCGTGCGCCGGCGGTCTCGTCCGTCTGCGCCCAGTACAGGCCATGGCCAGCCGACCACAGCTGCCCATCAGCATCCTGCCACTGGCCACCGAGCACCAGCCAGACGCCGGGCAGGCCATCGTGCTGTAGCCCGTGATCAGGCGACGCGTTGCCGTCGATACAGCGCACTCGCGCACGCACCCGGTCGCGTCGAGTCATCACATTAAAATCACGGCTGGCCGCCCCGAGCAGGGTGGCGTGGCACGCCTCCTCGCCGGCAAAACAGAACGGCGCGCCCGGCGTGGTCAGGGCGTGTTGCCAGCCCTGTTCGCTCTGCAGCAGCACGCCGTCGCCCTCAAGCAGCACGATACAGCGGTCGATGCCGGCAAAGCGGGAAAACGGCCCGCTTTGCGCGATATCGGCAATGCTGATCCGCCAGTCAAACTCCGCCAGCGTGGCGCCGGCCGGCTGGCAGAGCAGTTCGCGGGTCACCCCGCCGCCGTTTTTCCACGGCATCGACGGCAAGGCCGCGATGTTAAATGGCCGGGGCGTGGCGGTGGTCATGGCGTCTGGCAGCGGCATCATCGACCGTTCCTATTTTTGCATCGGCAGGTGGAGGCCATGGGTCCGTGCACAGGCCTGCGCCTGGGTATAACCGGCATCGGCATGTCGCATCACCCCGGTGGCCGGATCGTTCCACAACACACGGGACAGGCGCTGATCGGCAGCGGCCGAGCCATCACAGACCACCACCATGCCGGCGTGCTGCGAGAAGCCCATGCCCACGCCGCCGCCGTGGTGCAGGCTGACCCAGGTCGCCCCGCCGGCGGTATTGAGCAGCGCATTGAGCAGCGGCCAGTCGGACACCGCATCCGAGCCATCCTGCATGCTTTCGGTTTCACGGTTCGGCGAGGCCACCGAGCCGCAATCCAGATGATCGCGACCGATGACGATCGGTGCCTTCAGCTCGCCGTTGCGCACCATCTCGTTGAACGCCAGACCGGCCAGATGGCGCTCGCCGAGCCCCAGCCAGCAGATGCGCGCCGGCAAGCCCTGGAAGGCAATACGCTCACGCGCCATATCCAGCCAGCGATGCAGCGGCGCATTGTCCGGGAACAGCTCTTTGAGTTTGGCATCGGTACGGTAAATATCCTCCGGATCGCCCGACAGGGCGGCCCAGCGGAACGGTCCCTTACCCTCGCAGAACAGCGGTCGAATATAGGCCGGCACAAAGCCCGGGAAGTCGAAGGCATTCTCCACCCCCTCCTCCAGCGCCATCTGGCGGATATTGTTGCCGTAATCCACGGTCGGTACGCCCATCTGCTGGAAGGCCAGCATCGCACGGACATGTACCGCCATGCTGGCGCGCGCGGCCTGCTCGACCTCGTGCGGCGCGCTCTGCCGGTGCTGCTGCCACTGCTCGACCGTCCAGCCCATTGGCAGGTAACCATTAATCGGATCATGGGCCGAGGTCTGGTCGGTAACGATGTGCGGACGCAGACCACCGGCTTCGGCCCGCTTGACCAGCTCCGGCAGCACTTCGGCGGCATTGCCGAGCAGGCCGACCGAGATCGCACGCCCTTCGGCGGTGGCCGCGGCGATCATCGCCAGCGCCTCGTCCAGCGTATAGGCCTTGTGGTCGAGATAGCGGGTGCGCAGACGGAAGTCGATACGCGACTCCTGGCACTCCACCGCCAGCACACAGGCGCCGGCCAGCACCCCGGCCAGCGCCTGCGCGCCGCCCATGCCGCCCAGCCCGGCGGTCAGGATCCACTTGCCCTGCAGATCGCCGTCATAGTGCTGGCGACCGGCTTCAACAAAGGTCTCGTAGGTCCCTTGCACGATGCCCTGCGCGCCGATATAGATCCACGAGCCGGCGGTCATCTGGCCGTACATCATCAGCCCTTTGCGATCCAGCTCGTTAAAGTGCTCCCAGGTCGCCCAGTGCGGGACCAGGTTGGAGTTGGCAATCAGTACGCGCGGCGCATCGGCATGGGTGCGGAACACGCCGACCGGTTTGCCGGACTGCACCAGCAGGGTTTCGTCTTCGCCCAGTTGGCGCAGGCTGTCGAGAATGGCGTCGAAACATTCCCAGTTGCGCGCGGCACGGCCAATCCCGCCATACACCACCAGCTCTTCCGGGCGCTCGGCGACCTCCGGATCCAGGTTGTTCTGCAACATGCGGTAGGCGGCTTCAATCAGCCAGTTACGGCAGGAGAGTTCGCTGCCATGCGGGGCGCGGACAATACGATCTTGCTTGCGTGAATTCATGGTCATTGTTCCTGATTCAGTATCTTGGATAACCCGTCGTCATGGTGCGCCATCGACCGGATGGCGCACGCAGACACGCTGTAAACCCATCCCTGGGAGCTCCATCGCGCCATCCATGGCGCGAAGGGTCTGCTTAGCGCCATCCGGTCTCATCACGATCGATGCGGGTGACGACACAACTATCCGATATCGCTTAGTAGTCCCGAGGGCGTTACGCCCTTACAGGTCGCGGCTACTCGGTAATAACTGGCTCACCGCCGCCGGCCATTCACCGCGGCGCGCCCAGCAACGCATGGCTTCGATATCCGGCGCCAGCAAGCGATCCTGCTCGAGGAAGGCGACCTGCTGGCGGATCTCAGCCAGCGCCTGCTCGACCACCGGTGAACTCTGCAGCGGACGGCCAAAGTCGATACCCTGCGCGGCGGCCATCGCCTCGATGCCAACAATCACCGCGGTGTTGTTGGCCATGTCAGTCAGACGGCGCGCGGCATAGGTGGCCATCGACACGTGATCCTCCTGATTGGCCGAGGTCGGCAGGCTATCGACACTGCCCGGATGGGCCAGCGATTTGTTTTCGGAGGCGAGTGCCGCGGCGGTCACCTGGGCAATCATAAAGCCGGAGTTGATCCCGCCATCAGCCACCAGGAACGGCGGCAGGCCGGAGAGCACGCTGTCGAGCAACAGCGACAGGCGACGTTCGGAGATAGCACCGATTTCAGCAATTGCCATGGCGATGATGTCGGCGGCAAACGCCACCGGCTCGGCATGGAAGTTGCCGCCGGAGATCACCTCGCCGTTGTCGGCAAACACCAGCGGATTATCCGACGCGGCATTGGCCTCGGTGGTCAGCACGCGCGCGGCATGCTGCAGGTTGTCTAGACAGGCGCCCATTACCTGCGGAATACAGCGGATGGAATAGGGATCCTGCACCCGGCCGCAGTTGACGTGGGTCGGCACGATGCCGCTCTCGTCGAGCAGGCTGCGCATCGCGGCGGCAACCTCCATCTGTCCGGTCTGACCGCGGGCGGCATGGATGCGCGCATCGAACGGTTTGACCGAGCCGCGGATCGCCTCCAGGCTGAACGCCCCGGCCATCACCCCGGCGGCAAACACGCTTTCCGCCTCGAACAGGCCACTCAGGGCCAGCGCGTTGGAGACCTGGGTACCGTTGAGCAGCGCCAGCCCCTCTTTCGGCCCGAGCACAAACGGCTGCAACCCGGCCTTGGCCAGTCCGACTGCGGCCGGATGCTTCTCGCCCGCGATCAGCACATGCCCTTCGCCAATCAGCACCAGCGACAGATGGGCCAGCGGCGCCAGATCGCCCGAGGCACCGACCGATCCCTTGGCCGGAATACAGGGCATCACCCCGGCGTTATACAGCGCCAGCAGGGCATCAATCACCTCGCCCCGGATGCCGGAGTGGCCACGCGCCAGACTCACCGCCTTGCTGGCCAGGATCAGGCGCACCACCTGCGGCGGCAGGTCGTCACCGGTACCGACACTGTGTGACAGCACCAGATTGCGCTGCAGCTCCGCCAGACGATCTGCCGGAATGCGTTTTTGCG
The DNA here is from genome assembly GCA_041911695.1 of Aeromonadaceae bacterium. GTDB lineage: Bacteria > Pseudomonadota > Gammaproteobacteria > Enterobacterales > Aeromonadaceae > Pseudaeromonas. The sequence goes on along the minus strand of JAYROM010000193.1, from coordinate 25,909 downwards.
CCAGCTTACCGAAACCAGTGTTGATGCCGTAGACCACGCGATCTTGCTCGATGATCTCCTGCACGGTGCGGCGAGCCGCCTCGATGCCATCACGGGTCGCCGGATCCAGGCTTAATTCCACCTCGTCACGCCAGATCTGGCGCAGTTGGCCGAGGGTCACCTGACCGGGTTGCAGCACCAGCGCCGTCTTGCCGGCCCTGGCATGAATTGCGGAAGATGCTTGCACTACTCTATACCTGTCTATACAAGTTAAACGATGCAGCAAGACTAGCACCGCCGACGCGCGGCGGACAAGGGGGGATGACGGGAAAACTTTCGGCTTAACTCAGCTGCATGGTCGGGTCGGCGCGAAAGCGACTCCCCAAACGGTAGCGGGCACCAGGATGGATACAACGGACATAGGTGACCGGCTCGGCGTGGCCCGGCATCCAGGTCCGGCGGGTCAGCACCAGACAGGGCGAACTTTCGGGGATGCCGAGTAACCGCGCCTGTTCCGGCGTTGGCAATACCGCGTCCACCACATGCTCGATATTCTCCAGCGGCACATGGTGCAGCAGATAGACACCGGGCTGCTGTACGGCAAAATCCTGCGCCATAAACTCCGGCACCAGCTGCGGATTGACGTAGCGATCCTCGAGTTGCACCGGCAGCCCATTCTCGCGATGCACGCAGACAGTATGGAACACCGAGTCGCCGGTGAGCAGCTGCAGGGCCGCCGCCACCTCGAGCGAGGCGGTCACCCGCTCGGTCACCAGTACATCACAGCTGTAATCATGGCCGCGCTGGCGGATCTCCTCGGCCAGGTTGGCCACCTGCAACAGCGTGGTCTGTGGCTTGGCTTCGGCCACAAAGGTGCCGACCCCGGCCACCCGCACCAGCACCCCTTGATCGGCCAGTTCACGCAACGCCCGGTTGACCGTCATGCGCGACACCGCAAACTGGTTCACCAGCTCCTGCTCGGACGAGATGCAATCGCCCGCCTGCCAGTGCCCCTCGCTGATCTGGCGCAGAATGAACTGCTTGACCTGTTGATAGAGCGGTGCCGGCGCCTCGCGCTGGTCGTAGGTCTTCATCTGCTGGGCTGCTCCCGGAACCTGTATAGATCACTGCGATCAAAGGCGTGGTTATAACCGCCTGTGCCACAGAAAGCAATGACGGATAGCCGGTCGACACCGATCACCGATTTAGCGCCGCACGCGCAGTTGGCTAATCAGTACACCGCCCAGGATCAGCAATACGGCCACCACCTGACCGGCACTCAGTGCCTCGCCAAGGCCCAGCCAGCCGACCAGAATCGCCAGCACCGGCACCAGGTTGATGCTGAGCGCGGCCTCGCTGGCCGGCAGCCAGCGCATCGCCATGTTATATAGACCAAAGCCGCCCAGGGTGACGATCCCGCCCAGATAGCCAATCGCCAGCCAGCCATGTACATCCACCGCCAACAAGCTGGCGCGTGACTGCCACACCGCCGGCAGGAAGAACAGCACCCCCATCAGATTCTGCACCCCGGTCAGCCACCAGGTGTCATAACGCTCGCTCAGGCGCTTGAGCAGCACCATATAGCTGGCAGCGCAGACCATGGCCAGCAATTCCAGACTGTTACCGAGTAGCGGATTGGGCGCCACCGCCGAGCCACTGGCAGTGGCCGACAGCAACCCGACCCCGCACAGCGAGGCCGCCAAACCGACCATCGCCGGGCGGCTCATCAGCTCACCCAGCCAGATGCGCGCCATCACGGCGACAAACAGCGGCACCAGCGCGGCGATGGTGCCGGCCTGGGCCGAACTGGTGTATTGCAGTGCCTGGGTTTCACACAGATAGTAGAGACAGGGTTGCAGCAACCCGACCGCCAGCAACCAACGCCAATCGCCCTGACGATAGACCGGTCGCGGTAACCGCGACCAGAACGGCAGCAACACCAGCGAGGCCAGCATCATACGCAGCCCCATCAGGGTACCCGGCGTCACCTGCTGCAATGCCGTCTTGGCTGCGGCATACGAGGTGCCCCACAGCAGCACGGCGCCAGCCAGCGCTAACCAGGCCAGCCCCCGCATCGAGATCGCTTTATCGGCCGGTTTGATACTGATGATTTGCTCGTCCATGCTGCACGTCCTGTCTGCACTGCGGATAATCGCTGGCGGCGAGCATACGGGAGCCCTGTGGCGGCTGTCTGGAACAAAATTGCGCTCGGTTCGGTTTTTTCAACGACACCCCACCGCTACCCGATGGCTAACAACCCTGCTGACGAGACTAGTGACCTTGCTGATAGCGGGCTGGCGTGGCCCCCACACAACGGCGGAACCAGCGGGTGAAATGGCTCTGATCGCTAAAACCGAGTTCATGTGCCACCGCGCTGATCAGCAGACCGCTGCGCAACAGGCGCTTGGCGACATCCAGTCGACACTGCAGCTGATAACGATGCGGCGGCAGGCCATAGCTGGCGGCAAAGCGCCGGTTAAGATGGCTGGCGCTGATGCCCACCTCGGCGCTGAGTTCCGCCAGCGACAGCGGACGCGACAACTCGCTGGCCAACCGATCCGCCACCTGCTGCAACCAGGGCTCGTCACCGCCGGGGCCACGCGCCGACAGGTCGCGCGGCCAGGCGGCAAGCAGAGCGGCCCACGCCGTCCACCAGTGCTGACGTAGCCCTGACGGCTCAGCCGGGGACGGGGCCTCCGCACTGTCCCGCCAGGCGTGGGCAAGGGCTATCCAGTCAGCAAACGCCGGCGCCGCCGACCAGACCGCAGCCAACGTATGCCAGGGGCCGGCCGGCAACACCGGCGGGGTCTCGATATAGAACATCCAGTAACCAAGCGGTGTCTCGCCATACGGGTTGCAGTCATGCACCTCGCCCGGCGGGATCAACACCAGATCGCCGACCCCGGCCTGCCAGTCGCGACCATGCAGGCTAAAACGTGTCTCGCCCTCGAGCACCAGCCCGAGCGACCAGACGCCATGTAGATGCCGTTCAAAGGTGTGACGGCGATAGCGCGCGCGGCGTAACTCCAGCCCCGGACAGGCGGCCGGACGCCAGAAAGCCACCTCGGTTAACGGCTCGAACCCTCGCTCGTCGGTCATCGCATCACCACGGCTCGAAAATCGAGCCGTTACCGGGCAGGAACAGCCGTTGATAGATGGCGGTCGCCTCACCGTCACTCATGCTGGCGATATAGTCGCAGACCACGCGATGCAGCGATTGCGCACTACCCGCCTCGATGCGCGCCGACACCGGTCGCGGCAGCAGATCGCGTGGGTTATCGCGAAACGCCTCGAACAGCTCGGTGATGATCTGCTGTCCCTTGTACTCGAGGGTACGGATGCGCGGCTGGGCGATCACCTCGTCAAACACATAACCCTTCAGCCGCTTGAGCACCGACTCGGCCTCCGGACGCAGACGCATGCGCACATCAAGCAATGGATGCTCGAACAACCCGAGGCGAACCGGATCGGTCTGGGTGACCAGCACATGAACCAGATTGGTGATCGCCTGCTTGAGCAGGCGCGGCTCGCCACTGGCCATCCGACGCTGGTAGTAATCCGGCTCGCGTCCTTTGCGTACCTCCAGCTGGGCCACCAGCCGTAACTCGGCCTCCAGATCTGCCGCCACCTTCTGCGGGCTAAGCAGGCCAACTGCCAGCGCATCTTCCAGATCATGCACGCCGTAGGCGATATCGTCGGCCAGCTCCATCAGACTGCAGTCCAGACTCTTGTGCACGCTACGCAGGCCACGAATGCGGATCCCGGCCTCGATCTTTTCCACCTCTTGCGGGGTGGTAAACAGGGCGCGGTCGGCGGCTGAAAATGGCGCCAACAGCCAGTCGCGCACAGCGGCCTCGTCATCATGGATACATTTCGGCGGATGCCACGGCGTCAGGTTACGCGGCGGGTGTTCGCTGCGCGCCGGGTAGTCGGGGGCGACCTCGCTAAACAGCACCGGATACTTGAGCATGGCGAGCAGGGCGCGCCGGCACAGGTCATAACCGTAACCGTCAGAGTACTCGCCCAACCGGGTAAGGATGCGCAGCGTCTGGCCATTGCCCTCGAAGCCGCCATAGTCGGCCATAAACCAATTCAGGATCTTCTCGCCGTTATGGCCGAATGCCGGATGGCCAATGTCATGCGCCAGACAGGCGGTTTCAATCAGGTGCTCAGGTGGTACCCAGCCCTGCAGACTGGCCCACGCCGGTTGCTGTGCCAGCCAGGCCAGCCGGTCGGTCAGCGAGGCACCAATCTGCGCCACTTCGAGCGAATGGGTCAGCCGGGTACGGAAGAAGTCGTTCTCGCCGACACCGACCACCTGGGTCTTGCCCTGCAGGCGACGAAAGGCGGCGGAGTGGGTCATCCGGCTGCGATCAATCCGCGCTTGAAAGCTCAGCTTGTTGCGGGCCCCCTCGCCACCACTGGAGCGGCGTTCCCCCCAGATCGACTCGTCCTGTTCTCGCGTCATGCACTCTCCTCTCTGGCTGCCAACGGCGCGCACACCGCAACTGGTGTGGCTGGACGCGCTGGCGGACACTCGTCATCATAAAGCCTGCCCCGATATCCAGCCAGCCGGAGTCGTCACCTTGCGCCATGCCAACCTGAACCTGCTTGCCACCCTCAAGGTCTTGCTGGAGACCCGTCACCTCGGCCATGCCGCCGACCTGCTGCACCTCAGCCAGCCGTCAGTCAGCAAGCAACTCGCCCGCCTGCGTGAGGATTTTGATGATCCGCTGCTGGTGCGCGATGGCCAGCAGTGGCAGCTCACCCCGCGCGCCGAAGCACTACGTGGCGAACTCGCCGCTACCCTGGATGCGGTGGAGCGACTGTATGCACCACAACGCTTTGATCCCGCCGCCTGCCAGCGCACCTTTCGCCTCGCCTCCTCCGACTATGTGGCGCAATACATAGTGCCGAAGATTGCCGCGGCGCTGGCCCGCCAGGCGCCGGGGGCACGGCTCGAGTATCAGGCCTGGCAAAAGGAGCTGTTGCCAACGCTCAGCGAATTGCCGCTCGATCTGGTCTCGACCCTGACCGAGGATCTACCCGCTGCCCTCTGCAGCCAGCCGCAAGGCGAAGACGGGCTGGCGGTGCTGATGGGGCCACAGCATCCGCTGGCCGGGCAACCGCTGACCCTGTCCGCTTATCTGGCGGCGCAGCATATCCGGGTGAGCGGTGGCGGCGACAAGGAGAGTGCGGTCGATCAACTGCTCGCCCAACAGGGAGAACAGCGCCACTGGTTTGCCCATGTGCCGTTCTTCCAGGCGGCGGTCGGCATCCTGCGCGGCACCGATACCCTGCTGACCACGCCAGCACATATCGCCTGGCAGCTGGCTGAGGATTACCAGCTACTGCTTCGTCCGTTACCGTTTACCAGTCCGCGTCAGCACTACCATCTGATCTGGCCACAACGCCTGCACCATGATCCGGCGCACCGCTGGTTCCGTGAGCTGGCGTGGCCGTTTCTGGCCGGTCATCTGCAACAGACGGCACAACAGGCCGCCAGCCTGCTGCAACAGCATACCCATTTGGAATGACATCTATTCAATAATTTCAATTTTGGAATGGTGCACACTTCGCTACCCTGCAGTGCAGACATTGACCCGTTTTGCACGCATTGAGGAGCGACAACATGACCCTGACCACCTGGTTGGCCCTGGCCACCATCTGCATTATGGGGGCGATCAGCCCCGGCCCCAGCCTGGCCTTGATTATCCGCAACACGGTGCAGGGCGGCCGCTGGCAGGGGGTGAGCACCGGGGTCGGCCATGGCATCGGCGTCGGACTGTATGCACTGATCGCCGCCTATGGCCTTGCCATCCTGCTCACCAGCACACCGTGGCTGTTCCACGCCATCCAGTATGCCGGCGCGGCGTTTCTGGCCTGGCTCGGCATTCGCAGTTTATTGCCCCAACGGGTCAGCCCGCTGCAGCAATCCGACGAGCAGGCGCATCCGGCGGGCCGCAAACGCGGCTTTCTGGAGGGGTTTGCGGTGGCGTTTCTCAACCCGCAACTGGCGATCTTCTTTGTCGCCCTGTTCAGCCAGTTTGTGCACGCCCATACCGACTGGCATGAAGCGGTGATCATGATGTTGACCGCCGGTGGCATCGATGCGCTATGGTACACCACCGTGGCGACCGTGCTGTCTCATGGCCCGGTGCTGGCCTGGTTGCGCCGTCAGGCCTTGTGGATCGACCGGGTGAGTGGTCTGGTGCTGCTCGGTATCGCGGTTAAAGTGGTGCTCTAGACCGATTTGACCCGGCGCAGGCATCATGGGTACAGTGTCCCGCCTCCGGCGGCCATCAGCTGGCACTCCGTGAGACCAGCGCAATACGTCCCGCCAGCCCGAGCAGCAACAGGCCGGAAACCCCGTGCAGCCCGCGTTGCCAACGCGCCGCCTGCGGGCGCGAGAACAACCAGCCACCGAGCGCGGCATAGAGCAGATTCACCACCGTCGCCAACAGGCTAAACACCACGCCGAGCAGCAACAACTGGCTACTGACCTGGCCGGCGGAGACCGTGACAAACTGCGGCAGGAAGGCGAGGAAAAACAGCGCCACCTTGGGGTTGAGCACGCTGACCAATACGCCCTGCCGATAGACATGGGCCGATGCGGCCACCTGGCTGGTCAACGAGGCACCCGGCCCGCCGCGCCACGCCTGGCGCAACGAGGAGATGGCCAGCCACACCAACCAGCAGGCGCCAAGATAACGCACCCCGGCAAACAGGGTGGCCGAGCCAAGTACCAGCGCTGACAGGCCGCACACCGCCGCCAGGGTATGCACCAGATAACCGGTGCCCAGACCCAGTGCAGCGTGACAACCGTCCCGCCACTGCCCCTTGAGGGTGGTCGAGACGATATAGATCACATCGGGCCCGGGGATCAGGTTGAGCGAGAGGGAAGCCAGCGCAAATAACAGCAAGGTATGCCACGCCATCCGGGAACTCCTTGTTCCAATGACCGGCACCTGCCGGCGGGATAGCCCTACTCATATCACAGAACCGACAGCCTGCCCAAGACCGGCCAAAGCGCGACTTGCGTTCCGCTTCGCCGTCACCCATAACTGGTTGCAGCCCCTTTTGCCCCGTATGGAGCCCTGCATGCTGGATGCCGCCCGGACCCTCGCCTATCTGCAACGCCTGCAGCTCACCACCCTGCCGGACAACCCACTGGCCCGACTGCACGCCTTGCACCGCGCCCATCTGCAGACCATCCCGTTCGAGAATCTGGATATCACCTTTGGCAGGGCATTGTCGCTGGACCCCGTCCCGCTACTCGACAAACTGCTGCACCGCCAACGCGGCGGCTTCTGTTATGAGCTCAATCTGGCATTTGCCTGGCTGCTTGAGACGCTGGGCTATCAGGTCGATTTCCTCTCCGCCCGGGTATTTAACGGCACACCGCCGCAACCAGGTGCCGAGTTCGACCATCTGCTATTGCGGGTCTGGGTGGAAGATCTCCCCTATCTGGCAGATGTCGGCTTTGGCGAGTGTTTCCGCACGCCGTTGTGTCTGGGGGCCGAAACCGCCACCGCAAGCGATGACCCGTACTGGCGCGCTGAACGTAACGGGGAACAATGGCAATTGCGGCATCAGCGACCGGATGGCTGGCACCCGATCTACCAGTTCAGCCTGACGCCATGGCCGATCGAGGCATTCATCGACATGCTGCACTACCATCAAACCTCGCCGGATTCGGTATTCCGCCAACGGACGCTGGTCTCACGCCTGACCGAGGATGGCCGCATCACCCTCGCCGACCGCATGTTGATCCGCACCACCGATCAGGGTCGCAGCCTGAAAGCGGTACGCGATGCCGCGCGCTACCGCGAATGGCTGCTCGAGCACTTCGGCATCACGCTACCGGCCAGTTACCCGGTCGAAGCCTGGTGGCATCAGACGGTGTTTAACAGTTAGTGTTGGGTCGGGACTTGCCTGATTCGACCTTCCGCCGCATCGTAATGGACTGAGCCCATCCTATAGATAGCTACGATGAATCCTATTATCGACAGTGCGCTCGACTATGTAACGCGCCAGTACCACCCAAGCCTGGTGGTCCTGTATGGATCTTTCGCCACACAGACCCAGACGGCGACCAGCGACATCGATATGCTGGTCTTCTGTGCACACCCACAAACCGCACATGATGCCATATCAATACAAGGACACCGCCTGGATGCGTGGATTCACTCACTATCCAGTCTGGATAATCTGGAGCCGTTTATTCACGCCTATCCACTGCAGGTGTTGTTGGACAGCGACAACGTAGCAGGCCACATGTCAGCAGGCATCCTGGCCTTACGCCAACGCCACACCAAGACGCTGAATGCGGAGGAACGGACCCAACTGATTAACTGGATCGACAAGATGCTCAGCCGTGCTGACAGTGACAGCATCGAATCCAACTACCGCTATCACTGGCTGTTACATGATCTGCCCGAGCTGTTTTGCAACTTTCGCGGAGAATATTTTGATGGCCCGGTAAAAACCCTACGCCGGATGCAAAACACTCACCCTGCGCTACATGCGCACTATGCAGCATTGCTGGCGGGCCCCAAGGATATCGCCCTCACCCGAGAGGTTTATGACGCCATCATTCAGAGTGCCCCGAATTCATAATGTTCGTCATTACCGCGCAACCGTGAATCGTGCGCGGTAAACGTTGGGCTTTGCTAACGCGCAGCCCAACCTACTACAGAGTTCAATCACGCTGAATATATGACGTTTAATGTTGGTTGGGCTGAATGAAATGAAGCTCAACGTTTACCGAGGTACGCTCGCGCCACCTTTGCATACCAGAACCGCCACAAGACACTGGCCCCCGCTTTCGCGGGGGCGACGAGAGAGCGGGCGAATCAGCTATGCGGCCAGGCCGGCTGCGCTTGCAAGCTAAACAGCTGCTTGAACCAGTCGACCGGATTATCCGGCTTGGCCTGGCCACCACCGGGGGCGCCCTGGCTGCAGGCCACCTTGGGGCCGAGCAGGTCGAGGCGTGCCGGCAAGTTCAGGCTGCCCGGGCAACCGGCGTCGACGGCTTGGCCGCCGCGCGAGAAGTTGCTCCACACAATCCCCTTCGGCACCGGCAACTGCAGCGAGTTGACGCCTCGACGGGTCATATAGTCACTAAACACCGTCAGGGCGCCGTTGGCGCCGGTCAACCCCGCCGGCTGATTGTCGTCACGACCGATCCAGCTGGTCACCAGCTCGTCGTTATCCATGCCGGTAAACCAGGAGTCACGCAGGTTGTCGGTGGTGCCGGTCTTGCCGGCCAGCACCATCTTCGGGAAGCGGCTGGCCAACGAGGCGGCGGTCCCCTGGCTGGCGACACGGGTCATGATATACAGCGTCAGGTAGGCGTCGCGCGCATCGACCCGGCGTTCGGCTTTCAGATCCTTCTGATAGAGCACCTTGTCATCGGAGGTGAGCACGGTGCGCAGCGTGGTCAGCGGCTGGTACAAGCCTTCACTAGCCAGCGTCAGGTACATCTGGTTAACCTCGAACGGCGACATCTCCACCGTCCCCAGCACCAACGATGGGAAGGATTGAATCGGCTCTGTCACACCCAATGCGCGCAGGGTGCCGACCACCTTGTCGATGCCGACATCCATCCCCAGCCGTACCGTCGGCAGGTTGAGTGACTCGGCCATCGCCTGGTAATACGGCACCTGGCCGCGATAGGTACGCTCATAGTTCTGCGGGCTCCAGCTCTGCCCGCCCTGATTACGCAGGGTCAGCGGCTCGTCACGCAGCGGGGTCGCCAGGTTGTAGCCCTTTTGCAGGCCGGTCAGATAGACCGCCGGCTTGACCAGCGAGCCAATCGGCCGCTTGGCATCCAGTGCACGGTTAAAACCGGCATAGCGGATATCACGCCCGCCGACGATGGCCGAGATCTCCCCTGTTCGCCAGTTGCTGATCACCATGGCGCCCTGCAGATCCTTTTTCTTGCGCTGGGTCTCGATAGTGGTCAACTGCTCAGTGACCGACTGCTCGGCGGCCATCTGCGCCACCGGGTCCAGACTGGTAAACAGCCGCAGGCCGGACTGCTTGAGCAGGTCATCGCCAAAGCGGCTCTTCAGCTCGCGGCGCAACTGGCCCATAAACGCCGGTGTACGGCCATAGGTCATCTGGCCACGCGGCAATACGCTGACCGGCTTGTTCAGCGCCGTCTCGTAGGTCGGCGGATCGATCTTCAGGTTATCCAGCAACAGACGCAGCACCAGATCGCGGCGATCTTTCGCTCGATCCGGATAACGCCACGGATCGTAGAACGACGGGCCACGCACCATGGTCACCAGCAATGCCATCTGATCCGGCTCCAACTCGTTCAGCGGCAGACCGAAATAGAAGTAGGAGGCCAGCCCGAAGCCATACACCCCCTGCGCCTTGTTCTGGCCGAGATAAATTTCGTTGATATAGGTCTCGAGGATCTGATCCTTGCTATAGCGGTAATCGATCAGCACCGCCATATAGGCCTCCTCGACCTTACGCCATAGACTGCGCTCGGAAGAGAGGAAGAAATTCTTGGCCAGCTGCTGGGTCAGGGTACTGCCGCCCTGCACCGCACGGCCGGCGCGCAAGTTGGCAAAGAAAGCGCGACCGATCGACAGCAGCGACACGCCACCATGCTGGTAGAAGTCACGATCCTCGACGGTGAGCAGGGTGTCGATAAACTGCTGCGGCACCTCGTCCAGACGCAGCAGCAGACGGTCCTCGACCTCCTCGCCGCTCAGGCGATCCAGCAGTACCGGATCCATGCGCACATAGCCCAGATCGCGCTGGTTGTCGGCATTCTGGATGCGGGTCAAACGCTGGCCATCAAAGGTCAGCAGCAGCGGGCGCGCGGTTTCGCTGCCATCGGCAAAGCGGAACGGCCGGCGGATCAGCACCACCTTGTTGCCACCGACCGCATACTGGCCGGCGCCTTGCGGCTTGCTACTCTGCCGGTAGTTAAGCAGGCGCAGCTCATGCTGCATCTGCGCCAGCGACAGGCGCTGGCCGGGATACAGCTCCAGTGGTCGGCTATAGACCAGCGCCGGCAGTTGCCACTTCTGGCCATCAAACTTGCTACGGATCAGGCTATCCAGATAGATACCGGTGACCACCAGCACGGCAAGCACCACCAGACCGAGTTTAAAGGCCAGCCAGCCCCAACGGCGCCAGTTTACCTTCTGATGCCAGGCCTGTTTCTTCTTGCTTCTTGGTTTACGCGCCATGTTCCTGATTCATCCTGTGCTTGGTATAACGGGTCGGCATGGCCTCGAGCGGATTGTCCGGCCAATAGTGTTTCGGATACCGTCCCTTCATCTCTTTTTTGACCTCGGCATAGCTGCCTTGCCAGAAGGCCGCCAGATCGCGGGTCAGCTGTAATGGTCGATGGGCTGGAGATAATAGCTCGACCAGCAAGGCCATGCGGCCCAAGGCGATGGTCGGCGTCTCGCGCTGGCCAAACATCTCCTGCATGCGCACCGGCAAGACCGGGATCTCGCCGGCCTGATAACGAATGCGTAGCTGGCTGCCGGTTGGCGCGGTGAAGTGCGTCGGCAGCCAATTGTCCAGATCGCGCAGCAGCGACCAGGGCAACCACTGGCGCAGCATGCTGGTCAAATCGAGTTTGCGCAACTGCTCCAGCCGCGACAGCCCCTGCAGATGTGGCAACAGCCACCCCTCGGCGTGTGCCAGCAGGCTGGCCTCCTCCATCGGCGGAATCGCCGCCACACCGGGCTGATCGCTAAGCCACTCGCGAGCGCAGGCCAGCCGTTCACGCAACTGCTCGCTGGACTCGTCCCACGGCAGGCAACGCAGCCCCTGCTGACGAATGCCATCGAGCAGACAGCGCGCCTTCTGGCTGTCATCCAGATCGGCGAGCGGCCGGGCGGCGAGCACAATCTGCCCCAGACAACTGCGCTGTTCGGCACGCACGCGGCCAGCATCGTTGTCCCACCCCAGCCAGGTCTCCTCGCGCCATAAGCCAGGCGCAATCGCGCGCAACGCCGCCAGATCCAGCGGCTCGGCGACATGCAGGCGAATCCCTTGCTCGCCGAGTTGTGGCGCCACCGCCACCAGCCACGGCTGGCCAGTCTGGCTATGATCCGGCACCAGATCGGCACTCTGTCCGCCACTCAGCTGATAACGGCTGCCGCTACGTAGCTTGCCAATCGCATCCGGCCAGGCCAGTGCAGCCAACAGGCCGGCCTGATCGCTATGCACCCCGCGGAACGGGCCGCGCGGCGCACCGGGCGCCACCCGCTGCACCCGCTCGCGCCAGCGTTTGGCCAGCGGTTGCAGGGCGGCGGCATGGCGGGAGAGCAGCGTCGACAGGGTATCCGCCCCGCGTTTTTGCTCTTCAATACAGGCCACCAGCGCACAGGCGCCATCCAGTAAACCGGGAATGTCCGCCTCATGTGCGGCAGCCGTCAGCAGCAGGTGCGCCAGACGCGGATGACAGGGCAGACGCGCCATCAACTGGCCGCGCGCGGTCAGCTTGGTGCCGGTGTCGTCCACCGCCTCCAGCGTCTGCAGCAGGCGGCGGGCGGCGGTTAGCGCCGGTGCCGGTGGGGCATCCAGCCACGGCAGGCTCTCCGCCTGGCTGCCCCACTGCAAGGCTTCAAGCAGCAGGGTGGTCAGTTCGGCGACCTGAATCTCCGGCGGGCTTTGTTCATCGAGCCGGTCCTGTTGCTCACTGCTCCACAGCCGGTAACAGACGCCTGGGCCGAGTCGCCCGGACCGGCCGGCGCGCTGGGTGGCCGACGCCTTGGCAATCTGGTGCAGCGCCAGCCGCGACAGGCCACTATTGATATCCAGCCGCGCACGGCGCTCCAGCCCGCTGTCGACCACCACGCTGATGCCCTCGATGGTCAGCGAAGTTTCCGCCACATTGGTGGCGAGCACTACCTTGCGCTGGCCGACCGGCGCCGGGCGAATCGCCTGCTGCTGGGCAGCAAACGGCAGGCGACCATGCAACGGCGCCAACAGGATGCCTTGCTGCTCGACCCCCTGATCGCGCAACCACAGACATAACTTGTCGATTTCGCCACTGCCCGGCAGAAACACCAGCAGGCTACCCGCCTCGTTGGCCAGCGCCTCGAGTACTACCCTGCCCCACTGCGGCACCAGCGGTTGCTGGCGATTGACGCTGCGGTAGTGATGCTGGATCGGATAACTGCGCCCGGCACTCTCCAGTGTCACCGCACCGGGCAATAACGCACTGAAATCCAGTCCGTCGAGCGTCGCAGACATGATCAGCAGGCCCAGATCCGGGCGCAACGCGCCGCGCGCCTCCAGCGCCAGCGCCAGGCCAAGATCGGCATGCAGGCTGCGCTCGTGGAATTCATCAAAAATCAGCAGATCGACCCCGGAGAGCTCAGGGTCTGACTGCAGCATGCGGGTCAGAATCCCCTCGGTAACAATCTCCAGCCGGGTATCGGCACTGACCTGCACCTCACCGCGCACCCGGTAGCCGATACGCTGGCCCACCTCTTCACCAAGCAGGCTGGCCAGATAGCGGGCGATATTGCGCGCCGCCAACCGGCGCGGCTCGAGCATGACAATCCGCCCGGCCACCGCCCCCTGCAGCACCAGCTGCAGCGGCAGGGCTGTCGACTTACCGGCACCGGGCGGCGCCTGCAGCACCACCGGCTGGCCCGATTGCAAGGCCGCCAGCAAGGCCGGCCACACCGCCAGCGCCGGTAGACGCGCCGGATCAGCCAGCGGCCCTTGCAGGTCAGAAGAAGAGACAACAGTCATGCAGGTTCCTGAAAAAAAGGGCGGCGATCAGATATCACCGCTCAGGGCGGCATTGTGCCAAAGGCCATCGCAGACACCAAGCCGGAACATCCGTCGCGGTAGTGCACACTCTTCGAAAAAACCACTAAAAAGATGTGCCTTTTGTTAACTGACGCACGTAGTTGTCCGACCAGCTTGGGCATGCTGGTCGCCAGCGCCGGGTCTCACCCCTTCGGCAATCCCTGTTGTAGCTGTCTTTTTTATCCATCATTTAGACCAAGGAGATCTCATGTCCATCATGCATTTTTCCGTACCACGCCACATCATTTCCGGTCCGGAATCCCTCAATCACCTGAGTACCCTGACCGGACGCAAGGCCGTGCTGGTCACCGGCGGTAGCTCGATGCAACGCTTCGGTTTTCTGGAGCGCGCCGAAGTGCTGCTGCACCAGGCCGGCATGCAGACCTGCGTCATCGACGGCGTCGAGCCGAATCCGTCAGTCGAGACCGTCTGGCGCGGAGCGCGCGCCATGCAGGAGTTCGAGCCAGACTGGATTGTCGCCATCGGCGGCGGCTCGGCGCTGGATGCCGCCAAGGTCATGTGGTGCTTCTATGAGCATCCTCAACTGCAGTTTGAAGACATCATCACCCCGGGCTCGATGCCGCCACTGCGCAACAAGGCACGCTTTGTCGCCATTCCGTCGACCAGCGGCACCGCCTCGGAAATCACCGCCTTCTCGGTGATCACCGATACCGAAAAGCATATCAAATACCCGATCGTTGCCGCCGACATGGTGCCGGATATCGCGATTCTGGATCCGGCGCTGCCGGAGACCATGCCAGCACATATCACCGCCAATACCGGGATGGACGTGCTGGCCCACGCCACCGAAGCCGTGGCCTCGACCGCCGCCAACTCGTTTACCGATCCCTATGCCATCGAGGCGATCAGCCTGGTGCTGGCCAACCTGGAGACCGCCTACCGCGAACCGCACAATACGGTGGCCCGCATGAATATGCACAACGCCTCGGCGCTGGCCGGGATGGCGTTCACCAACGCCTCGCTCGGGCTGGTGCACTCACTGGCACACAAGATTGGCGGCGAGTTCGGCGTCACCCACGGGCTGGCCAACGCCATCCTGATGCCTTACATCATCCGCTTTAACCGCCAGTTCACCGACAAGTACGCCAAGGTCGAAAAGCTGCTCGGTATTGCCGATCTGCCGACCGCAGTCGAAGCCCTGAACAAGCAGCTGGGGATCCCGTGCTGCTTCCAGCAGTGCGATGAAGTGCCGTTTGATGAGTCGCATTTTCGCGATGTGCTCGGCCGGATGAGCCAGAATGCCCATGCCGATCCGTGCACCTGGACCAACCCGGGCAAACCGACGGTGGAAGACGTTCGCGCACTGTATGAGGCGGCCTTCTACGGCCACCCCTGTACCGCCACCAAAGCCTGAAACGACTTGCTGTAGCGGATCACTTCACCTATAAACACCACGGGGCGCGGCACCATGCCAGCGCCCCGTTTTTATTCATTGCCCCATTGTCGGGCCCCTCTTTCAGCGTTAGCGGAGCGGCTATGTCAGAGACCCTGCGTCTGTTTATCGGTCTGGATGCCACCGCGCTGGCCCGCCCGCTACAACTACTGCAACAAGGCTGGGGGGCGATCGGCAAACCGGTGGCTGCAGAGAACTTCCATCTGACCGTCCATTTTTTAGGATCGGTCGACGCCGGATGTCTGCCCGCATTGCAGCAATTGATCGGTCAGTGCCAGCAACAGCACGCCTGGCACAGCAGCTCGCTCAGACTGGATCAGGCCGGCGCCTTCCCGCGCGCCCGTGTCGCCTGGATTGGCCCCAGTCAGTTACCCATGCCATTACAGCAACTGGAACAGGACTTGCGCCAAGCCTTGACGGCGGCTGGCTGGACACTCGAGCCGCGACCGTTTCGCCCGCATATCACCCTGTTTCGCGCCCTGGCGCGTGACTGGACAGCGCCAACCGCGATCACACCGCTGTCACTGACTCTCGATACCCTGCATCTCTATGAATCACGCAGTAGCCCGCACGGCGTGCGCTACCTGCCATTGGCCAGCTGGTCGCTGTTGTAACCATTATCGCGGCGCACTTCTTGCAGAGCCCCCGCAGCAGCACCGAAAGCCTGGCCAGCCGCCGCCGGCATCCGGCGATTCCCATGGTCGCAATGCCCGCCGCAACCAGTGCCATTCGATTCTGCGCCCTCTGTAACAAACAAGGTGGCCAGTTCTCTGCTATAACAATAAAAGGAAAACAAATTCGTGCAGGCTTGGCCGGTTGATTGGCGGAAATCTCGCCACCTGGTTGAGCATGACCCCAAGCAGGAGGCCGGTGAACACCACACCAGGCCATTTTTTTTAACCGGTTTGTCGTATCAATGCCTTGAACGTCGCAAAAAAGACACCATATCGGGCGAACAAACCACAGTGAGGCCGGATGTTTTTTGTCGGAGTCATTTGGCAAAAAATAAAAAGAGTGGAGCAGGCAACAAAAAAGCGTATGTCATTTGCGCCTCTCTACATCTTCTGATATAGATTCCGGCCTTAGATTATTAGTAGCCAGCACACGGTGTCGTGCTGCGTGGTGCGAAATGGGAGATCAACATGCCAATTGGCGATACCAACAAGTCTCTGGGTCCTCTGGCCATCGCAGGTGTAGCCCCGTATCAGGCCCGTCCTGATGAGGAATACATGAACGATGTGCAGAAGGCGCACTTCCGCAAGATCCTCGAAGCCTGGCGCAATCAACTGCGTGAAGAAGTGGATCGTACCGTTGACCACATGAAGGATGAAGCCGCGAACTTCCCGGATCCGGTGGATCGTGCCGCGCAGGAAGAGGAATTTGCCCTCGAACTGCGTGCCCGTGATCGTGAACGCAAGCTCATCAAGAAGATTGAGAAGACCCTGATCAAGCTGGAAGAAGACGACTTCGGCTACTGCGAACACTGCGGTATCGAAATCGGCATTCGCCGTCTGGAAGCCCGTCCGACCGCCGAACTGTGCGTGGACTGCAAGACGCTGGCCGAGATCAAAGAAAAGCAGATGGCCGGCTAAGCCACTGTCTTCGGGGAGCGCAAGCTCCCCGCTTCTTTTGTGCGCCCCGCCGGCGTATATCGGCCGTGGACGCCCTTCCGCTGCTGTGTCAGACTCCCTCGCTTGAATTTCCATCGCTGTTAACGCCATGACTACTGTGCATCCTGTAGGTCGCTTTGCACCGACCCCGTCCGGCCCCCTGCATTTTGGTTCGTTGATTGCCGCCCTCGGTAGCTGGCTGCATGCCCGTGCCCAAGGCGGGCAGTGGCTGCTGCGTATCGAGGATCTCGATCCGCCACGCGAGATGCAGGGTGCCGCCGACAGTATCCTGCGCACGCTGGAGGCCTATCAGCTGACCTGGGATGGCCCTGTGGTCTACCAGAGCCAGCGCTTGGCGCGTTATGCCGAGGTATTGCAGCAGTTACAACAACAAGGCCAGTGCTACGCCTGTGACTGCACCCGGGCGCAGATCCAGGCCGCCGGCGGGTTTTATCCCGGCACCTGCCGCGAACGCCAGTTGCCGTTGACCGGCCATGCGATCCGATTACGCCAGCAGGCACCGGTGACCGGTTTTACCGACCTGCATCTGGGTGACGTCCGGGTCGAGGGGCCATTGGCCAGCGAGGATTTTATCCTGCGTCGGCGTGATGGCCTGTTTGCCTATAACCTGGCGGTGGTGATCGATGATGCTGACAGCGGCATCAGCGAGGTGGTGCGCGGGGCGGATCTGGTCGAGCCGACGGTGCGCCAGATAGCGCTCTACCGCTTGCTGCAACAACCGGTGCCGGCCTGGCTGCATCTGCCGCTCGCGCTGCAGGCCGATGGCCGCAAGTGGTCGAAGCAGAACCATGCGCCGGCCCTGCCGATGGGCGCCGCGATCACCCCTACCCTGTGGCAGGCGCTGACCTTTCTGGGCCAGCAACCACCGGCGGCACTGCGTGACGACACCCCCTCGGCATTGCTCGATTGGGCGCTGGCGCACTGGTCCACGGCGATGCTGCCGCGCGGGGATCACTACAGTGCTGCCGATCCGGCCGCCATCGTGGATTGACGGCGGACGACCACGTGCACGCCCATAGCGGGCAAAATCCGTGCGCCAAACCGGGTTTGACCACGCCAAGTAGTGGTCAATGCTGGGAAATTGCGCCAGCGGTTTTTCAATTTGTCATGGCTGCGCTATCATAGCGCCGCAATATCAGTCGGGGCGTTCCCCGGAGGTGTACCATTTTTTCCCAGATCGCTACCTTTTGCCGCAAAGTGCTCGGCAAAGAGGATGAGCCGGAAGTGCCTGTGGCCACTCAACGTCAAGTATTATCGCGTGACCAGCATTCCATCTCCCGCAGCCAGATCAGTGATAACGCACTGAAGGTGCTCTATCGCCTGAATAAAGCCGGTTATGACGCATTCCTGGTCGGTGGCGGGGTACGTGATCTGTTGCTCGGCCGCCGGCCGAAAGATTTCGATATCGCCACCAATGCCACGCCAGAGCAGATCAAGAAGCTGTTTTCCAACTGCCGTCTGATCGGCCGTCGCTTCCGTCTGGCGCATGTGGTGTTCGGTCGTGATGTGATTGAAGTCGCCACCTTCCGTGGTCATCACCACAAGGTCAACACCAGCAAGCATATGTCCAGCCGCTCTGAGGAGGGCATGCTGCTACGCGACAACGTCTACGGCACCATCGAAGAGGATGCCGAACGTCGCGACTTCACCGTCAACGCGCTCTACTACAGCATTCGTGATTTCAGCCTGCACGATTTCCACGGCGGCCTGGAAGACCTCAAGGCCGGGGTGCTCGAGCTGATTGGCGATCCGGAGACCCGCTACCGCGAAGACCCGGTGCGCATGCTGCGTGCCATCCGTTTTGCCGCCAAGCTGGATCTGCGTCTGAGCGACCGCACAGCCGCGCCGATCCGTGAGCTGGCGCCGCTGCTGGCCGATATTCCGGCTGCCCGCCTGTTCGAGGAGACGCTCAAGCTGTTCCTGGCTGGCGATGCGCTGAAGACCTATCAGCTGCTGCGTGAGTATCACCTGTTTGCGCCGCTGTTCCCGCAGGTCAACGATCTGCTGACCCCGGCCGGCAACAGCCCGTTCGAACGTTTCCTCGAGCTGGCACTGCGTAACACCGACAAGCGGGTGCACGATGACCTGCCGGTCACCCCGGCCTTCTTCTACGCCACCCTGCTGTGGGGCGTGGTCGAGAAGCGCAGCCGTGACCTGGCCACCCAGACCAGCCTGCCGCCGCAGGATGTGCTGTCGCTGGCGATGAACGAAGCCATCGACACCCAGGTGCGCTCGATTGCCGTACCGCGCCGCTACACCACCGATGTGCGCGATATCTGGGTGCTGCAGGATCGTCTGCCGCGCCGCGCTGGTAAGCGTGCTGAACGCTTGTATGCCCACCCCAAATTCCGCGCTGCGTTCGACTTCCTCGAACTGCGCAGCCAGGTGGATCACCGCCTGCAGGAGCTGGTCGGCTGGTGGAAGGATTACCAGGATGAGCATGGCGAGATCGATCGTCCGGCTTATGCCAGCGACGAGCAGGACGACTTTGCCGGTGATGCACCGCTACATGAGCGCCGTGACGATGCCCGCAAACCGCGCCGTCGCCGCCGTCGTGGTCCGCGCCGCCCGAAAGAGTAACAGGCATGACCCCGGTCTTTATCGCGCTGGGTGCCAACCTGGCCGATCCCCTGCAACAGATCACCCGTGCGGTGGCGGCGCTGCGTCAACTGCCGCACTGCCGCTGGGTGGCCTGTTCGCCACTGTATGCCTCCACGCCGATGGGGCCGGCTGATCAGCCGGACTACGTCAACGGCGTCGCCTGGCTGGAGACCGCGCTCACCCCGCACCAGTTGCTGGATGCCACCCAACATATCGAGCTGACTCAAGGACGGGTCCGCAAGGCAGAACGCTGGGGACCGCGTACCCTGGATCTGGATCTGCTGCTGTACGGAAACCTGACTGTCGACGATGCGCGTCTGACCGTGCCGCACTACGGCATGCGTGAGCGTTCATTTGTCCTGCAACCCCTTTTCGATCTGGCCCCGGATCTGCTGCTGCCGGATGGCACAGCGCTTCGTGAACTGATCGCAGCCTGCGACTGTAGTGGCCTGCGGCCATTGCCCGACCGCCTGTAACCGGAGGAGTCCTGATGAGCAAGACCACCATTAGCCAACTGCTGAAAATGAAGCAGGACGGCATCAAGTTCGCATCCATCACCGCCTATGATGCCACCTTTGCCAAGCTGTTCGACGATGAAGGTATCCCGGTGATCCTGATTGGCGACTCGCTGGGCATGGTGATGCAGGGTCATAGCGATACCCTGCCGGTCACCGTCGAGGACATGGCCTATCACACCCGCTGCGTGCGTCGCGGTACACAGAACGCCCTGGTGATCGCCGACCTGCCTTTTATGAGCTATGCCGATGTACAGAGCGCCTGCGTCAACTCGGCCAAGCTGATGGCGGCCGGGGCCAGCATGGTCAAGCTCGAAGGTGGCGAATGGCTGGCCGATACCGTGCGCCATCTGGTGCGCAACGGTGTGCCGGTTTGTGCCCACCTCGGCCTGACCCCGCAATCAGTGCATGTGTTTGGCGGCTTCCGCGTCCAGGGGCGTGATGTCGAGCAGGCCGAAGAGATCTACCGTAGCGCCCTCGCCCTGCAGGCGGCCGGCGCCCAGCTGGTGGTGCTGGAGTGCGTCCCCGCCGCACTGGCCGAGCGCATCACCCGCGCCCTGCGCATTCCGGTGATCGGCATTGGCGCTGGCAACGGCACCGATGGCCAGATCCTGGTGATGCACGATGCCTTCGGCGTCACCTCCGGCTATACCCCGAAATTCACCAAGAACTTCCTCGCCGGCACCGGCGATATCCGAGCCGCCGTGCGCCAGTATATGGCCGAAGTGGCTGACGGTACCTTCCCGGGCCCGGAGCAAACTTTTAACTGATGACACCGCCGGGTCCTGGCCTGCTTTCAGACCGTCCTTCACGGTAGGCAGACCTCGCAGCCGCGTTTCAAGGAGACATGCATGCTTGTCGTCAACGACATCCCCGAACTGCGCGCCACACTGCGCCAGTTCCGCCTCAAGGGCGAACGCATCGCGTTCGTGCCGACCATGGGCAACCTGCATGACGGCCACCTGACCCTGGTCAAGGAAGCCCGTCAGCGAGCCCAGCGCGTCGTGGTCAGCATTTTCGTCAACCCGTTACAGTTCGATCGCGCGGAAGACCTGGCCAACTATCCGCGCACCCTGGCGCAGGATACCGCCCTGCTGCGCGCCAATGGCGTGGATGTGGTATTTACCCCGACCCCGGAGATCATGTACCCGCACGGCCTGCAGGCGCAGACCTTCGTCGAGGTACCGGGCCTGTCGACCCTGCTCGAAGGCGCGCTGCGTCCGGGCCACTTCCGTGGTGTCTCCACCGTAGTCACCAAGCTGTTCAATCTGGTCCAGCCGGATCTGGCCTGCTTCGGCCAGAAGGACTACCAGCAGTTGGCGCTGATCCGCAAGATGGTCGACGACATGGCACTGCCAATCGAGATCCTCGGCGTACCGACCGTGCGCGCCGACGATGGCCTGGCCCTCTCCTCGCGCAACGGCTACCTGACCGCCGAAGAGCGCGCGCTGGCGCCGAACCTGGCCCGGGTGATGCGCGCCATGGGTGAACAGATTGCCGCCGGTGAACACAACTATGAAGCGCTGATCGCCCGTTCGGCGGAAGAGCTGGATGAGGTGGGTTTCCGCACCGACGCGATTGATATTGTCGATGCCGACACCCTGCTGCCACCGGGCGCAAGCACCCAACGTGTGGTGCTGCTGATGGCCGCCTTCTTGGGTAAGGCGCGCTTGATCGACAACCTGGTGGTGAATTTGCACGCATAAGGCAGATCGTTTATAGTCCGCCCGCTGATTGGCCCCGCGTCCTTGACCTGCCGGCCGGCCAGCAGGTGGACAGGACGACAGCGCCCTGCGCCACAGGCGTACTGAATGTGATAGAGGACAGGCAATGCAACGAATCATGCTGCGCGGCAAGCTGCATCAGGCGCGCGTCACCCACGCGGTGCTGAACTACGAAGGCTCCTGCGGGATCGACCTGGATCTGCTCGACGCGGCGGGCATCGCCGAGAACGAACAGATCGACATCTATAACGTCGAGACCGGTGACCGTTTTCACACCTACGCCATTGCCGGCGAACGCGGCTCGCGCATGATCTCGCTGAACGGCGCGGCGGCGCGTAAGGCGGCGGTCGGTGACCGCGTGATCATCTGCGCTTATGGCATCTTCGACGAGAGCGAGATCGCCGGCCACAAGCCGCGTCTGGTCTACCTCAACGCCGAGAACCACATCGCCCGTACCGGCAAGGATATCCCGGTCCAGTTGACCTGATCCCGGCCTGAACGATTGGAGGCGGCCCTGGCCGCCTCTTTGTTATCTGTGACCATCGGTTAACCCATCCCGCCGGTTGAGCCGTAAGCCTGGGCTGGCTAGAATGGCCCATCCCTTGGCGGGTCGTACCGCCATGTACACCGATGCCAACAGCCGGTATCCACACAGAGAGCCCAGCACACGCCATGAGCACTGCTATCCGCCTGATTGTCGGCCTCGGCAACCCGGGCCCTGAATATGCGGCCACCCGCCATAATGCGGGCGCCTGGTATGTCGCCGAACTGGCCGACCGCTTTGGCGGTTCGCTACGCGAAGACCCCAAATATTTCGGCCTGACCGCCCGCGTGATGATGCACGGTCAGGAGGTACGCCTGCTGATCCCGACCACCTTTATGAACCTGAGTGGCAAGGCGGTCTCGGCGCTGGCTCGCTTCTTCCAGATCCCGGTCGAAAGCATCCTGGTGGCGCATGACGAACTCGACCTGCCGCCCGGCGTCGCCCGCTTCAAGCAGGGTGGCGGCCACGGTGGTCACAACGGGCTCAAAGACATCATCAGCAAGATGGGCAACAGCAAGGAGTTCCATCGCCTGCGCATCGGCATCGGCCATCCGGGCGACAAGAACCAGGTGGCTGGCTTTGTCCTGACCAAGGCTCCGCAGAAGGAGCAAGAACTCATCGATGCCGCGCTGGACGAAGCCCTGCGCAGCACCGATATCCTGTTTCAGCAAGATATGACCCGCGCCATGAACCGCCTGCACGCGTTCAAGGCCGGATCCTGACCCTCAAGAAGGAGACCTCCATGGGTTTCAAATGCGGTATCGTCGGCCTGCCTAACGTCGGCAAGTCCACCCTGTTCAACGCCCTGACCAAGGCCGGCATTGAAGCCGCCAACTTCCCGTTCTGCACCATCGAGCCGAACACCGGCGTGGTGCCGATGCCGGATCCGCGCCTCGACGCGCTGGCTGAGATCATCAAGCCGCAGCGTATCGTGCCGACCACCATGGAGTTCGTCGATATCGCCGGTCTGGTCAAGGGGGCCTCCAAGGGCGAAGGGCTGGGCAACCAGTTCCTGACCAACATCCGCGAGACCGAAGCCATCGGCCACGTCGTCCGTTGCTTTGAAGACGAGAACATCATCCACGTTGCCGGCCAGGTCAATCCGGCCGAAGACATTGATGTCATCAACACCGAGCTGGCCCTCGCCGACCTCGACACCTGCGAACGCGCCCTGCAGCGCGTGCAGAAGAAGGCCAAGGGCGGAGACAAGGATGCCAAGCTGGAACAGGCTACCCTCGAGAAGTGCCTGCCGCTGCTCTCCGATGCCGGCATGCTGCGCACCCTGGATCTGACCGAAGAAGAGAAGGCCTCGATCCGTTACCTGAGCTTCCTGACTCTGAAGCCGACCATGTATATCGCCAACGTGGCCGAAGATGGTTTCGAGAACAACCCGTACCTGGATCAGGTGCGTGCCATCGCAGAAAAGGAAGGCTCGGTCGTGGTGCCGGTGTGTGCCGCCATCGAAGCCGATCTGGCCGATATGGAAGATGCCGACCGTCAGGAATTTATGGACGAACTCGGCATTGAAGAGCCGGGCCTGAACCGCGTGATCCGCGCCGGTTACAAGCTGCTTAACCTGCAGACCTACTTCACCGCCGGGGTGAAGGAAGTCCGCGCCTGGACCATCCCGGTTGGCGCCACCGCCCCGCAGGCTGCTGGCAAGATCCACACCGACTTCGAAAAGGGCTTTATCCGCGCCCAGACCATCGCCTTTGACGACTTCATCGCCTACAAGGGTGAACAGGGCGCCAAGGAAGCCGGCAAGATGCGCGCCGAAGGCAAGGACTACATCGTTAAAGACGGCGATGTGATGAACTTCCTGTTCAACGTCTAAGCCGTTCCGCTTGCGCGACCAAGCCCTCCCCACGGAGGGCTTTTTGTTGCCCGCTACCCCGCACGCCGATCCGGCGGCCATCCAGCACTGTCCATGGTCAGATTCCGACGCCAATAAGGTGCTTTACAACGGCCGCACCGGCCAGCGCCACTTCCCGCCGGGTCTTGGCCTCAGCCTGCGCGCCTTGCAGCGCATGCAGGCCACCACAGTGCCAGTCGAAAAGGCGGCCAAGACCGCCTACCGGCCGCAAAATCTGGCGAATAGCTACATCGTGCTCGGCACCATCGACCCAGCCCCGCATGTCGAGGTCATCGCGTGAGTGGGTAGCCGGCCTTGGGTTGGTGATGCGTGATCCTTTACCCTCCCGTCGGGAACCACTACCATCATCGCCAACCCCACCACTGGCAGTAAGGAACCATCCTGTGAGCCTGAATGTTGATCACTTGCGCCGTACCGCAGATACGCTGGAACAAGCCATTCTGCGGTTAGCCGAGATCACCTCCGACGAGGATGTGCTCTATGACCTCTACCGCAACGCGGCGATTAGAGGTTTTGGGGAGTTCTTTGATGCCTAGTCTTGAACGCTCCCGCTTGCAGCTACAAGCCAGACACCTCGCCATGCTGGATGAACTATTGGCCGCCTATGTCCCCGATGCCCAAGTGTGGGCCTACGGGAGCCGGGTGACCGGCGGCTGTCATGAGGGCAGCGATCTCGATATCGTGCTGCGCAATCCGGCAGACCTCCTGGCCCGCAGCAGTGGGCTAGCAGCCCTCCGCGATGCATTGACCGATAGCAGGTTGCCGATCCTGGTCGATGTGCATGACTGGGCGCTGCTACCTGTCGCCTTCCAGCGCAATATCGAGCAAGGGTATGTGCAGCTGCAGGCAGGGAAAACACCTGCTCACCTCTGAAGCCCTCCGCACAGGACTCAGACAACGACCGGTCGCGCCTTCACATTGCACACCGCGGATTACCCTTGCCTTTCGTTGCCCAGTGACTATCCGCCAAGGCCAAATCAAGTTCGCCAGATAGCCGCTAACGCAGCAAGGTCGAGCGTAGCTCGCGAACCCTCGATCTATCCGGCTCTCATGCTTGGGGAAGCGTACCGAGCGACGACAGATTGCTTCCGGACTAGGGACGACCAGGGCGTGCCGGGGGGTTATGACGACGGATTTGCGTTGGGAGAGCAAAGAGGCCCTCACTCCCTGACCGCCGGGCGGGCTCCCCTTCACAGGTATCGCAGCGGCCTGCACCTGTTTCGGATCGCGGAAAGTATGGCTGGAGGGGTGGCGTGAAAGCAACTTAGTAGTCAGACCACATATCACTATCACTGTAGGTGGTAACAAATCCGAGATGAATGCGGGCTGCCGCAGCTACGCTGGATGGAGAAACCAAGCGGGACCGGGGAGTGAGAGTTGCTTATCTATCCACACGCCCGCGTGGGGCGCGACGGGCCGTCGCTTTGCACAACTTGGCTCGCACCTGGTCGTTTCAATCCGCGCGCCCGCGTGGGGCGCGACCAGCAGACTGAGCCGCTGATACCTGAGCCTGAGTGGTTTCAATCCGCGCGCCCGCGTGGGGCGCGACAAAGTCAGCAGCAACTGACGCCGGACACCCTCGCAGTTTCAATCCGCGCGCCGCGTGGGGCGCGACGTAGTCCATCCCCTCCTGCAGCAGGGCCACGTTGTTTCAATCCGCGCGCCCGCGTGGGGCGCGACAATCGGCCACCCTGTTCCGGCGCAAGTACTATGAGTTTCAATCCGCGCGCCCGCGTGGGGCGCGACGGAATCTATGCTCGCGCATGCTGAACTCGGCGTGTTTCAATCCGCGCGCCCGCGTGGGGCGCGACAATGAACGCACAAG
>JAYROM010000192.1:0-35870 GCA_041911695.1 Aeromonadaceae bacterium | reverse complement strand
GAGAAGCGAGAAGCGAGAAGCGAGAAGCGAGAAGCGAGAAGCGAGAAGCGAGAAGCGAGAAGCGAGAAGCGAGAAGCGAATCTGAGGAAGAATGGAGGCGCGTTCCGGAGTCGAACCGGACTAGACGGATTTGCAATCCGCTACATAACCGCTTTGTTAACGCGCCATGCTGATATGATTAACTCTTTGATAAGAAAGAGATTTAATCGTTTAGCGAGGTGAACGGGCGCTATTATGTCCTGATTTACCGGTGATGGCAAGCCTTGATCTGTCCGCAATGGCTGACTGAACAGACAAGCAACAAGCCAAGCGCCGTCATTCGCCACCCGTGACCGTACTGGACAATCCGCCACCGTCGCCGCACTATGAAATCAGTCATTATTTTGAACTCTAGTGCAGCCATCATGGAACCTGATATCAGGAAACTCGACCTTAACCTGCTCAAGGCCCTCAATGCGTTACTGGAAGAACGCAGTGTCACCCGGGCCGCCGAGCGTCTGGCGCTGACCCAACCAGCCGTCAGTGGCATGCTGACCCGCCTGCGCGAGCAGTTCGATGATCCGCTGTTTGTCCGAGCCCGGCATGGCATCATTCCAACGGCACGCGCAGAGGCACTGGCCGTGCCGGTGCGCGATGTGCTGCACCATATCGAGCGCATGCTACAGCCACAACAGTTTGACCCGCTAACAGCCAATCTGACGTTGTCGATAGCAGCCACTGACTATGCGCAAAGTGCCATTTTGATCCCTTATCTGGCCGCACTGCGTCAACAAGCCCCTGGCGTGCGCGTAGTGATCCGTCCGGTCGATCAGGAACAGTTGTTGCCCGCCATGGAGCGCGGTGAGCTGGATTTGGCGCTGATCACCCCCTCCACCACCCCGCCCGGTCTGCATGCCCGACGACTGTTTGATGAGGAATATCTCTGTGTGATGCGTAGCGGACACCCTGATGCGCTGCCGGGAGCTATCTTGCCGCTCGAGCGCTTCTGTGCACTGGAGCACGCACTGGTTTCCTTGAGCGGGCAACCGTTCACCGGTATTACCGATGAGGCGCTGGCCAGAGTGGGCCAATCACGTCGCGTCGTCTTATCTGTCAGCAGCTTTCTGGTATTGCCGGAGATCCTGGCGATCACTGATTTAATCGCTGTGGTGCCACAACGTCTGGCGAGACACCGGAAAGATATGGTCTGTATGGCGCCACCGCTGCCGATCCCGGGCTTTACCAAAGTGGTGGCCTGGCACGCCCGTACCCAGCACGATGTGGCCCATCGCTGGTTGCGCGAATTGCTCTACCAGGTGTGTCTGCCCACGCCTGAAGTCCGTTAGTAGATACCCGCAGCATCACGATTGCGCACCGCACAAACCAATCGGGCGCCCGTAGGCGCCCGATTGCTAATGTACTCGCAACACGTTACAGACGAACACCCAGGCTTTGACGCAGGTAGGCACCCGCCCCCAGCAGACCCGGTTGGTCATGGGTGATCAGATAGACCGGCACATCCTTCAGATAGCTCTGGAAACGGCCTTTGTCTTCAAAGGCCACACGGAAACCGGAGGCTTTGAAGAACTCGAGGAAACGCGGCACGATACCACCAGCGATATAGACACCGCCGAAGGTGGCCAGATTCAGCGCCAGGTTACCGCCAAACCGGCCCATCAACACACAGAACAGGCTCAACGCACGACGGCAGTCGGTGCAGCTGTCAGCCAATGCGCGCTCGGTGACATCTTTCGGTGCCAACGCTTCCGGTACGCGGTTATCAGCCAACACCAAACCACGGTACAGGTTGACCAGGCCTGGGCCGGAGAGCAGACGTTCCGCGGAGACGTGGCCAAGTTCAGCACGCAGGGCATGCAACACATCGTCCTCTTCTTCACTATTCGGCGCGAAGTCAACGTGGCCGCCTTCACCCGGCAGGCTCAGCCAGCGATCACCGCTGTGCACCAGGTGGGCAACGCCCAGACCGGTACCGGCACCGTAGACCGCAATCGGTTTGCCGGCTTGCGGTGCGGCACCGCCGAACTGAATACGTTCGGCATCAGTCAGCATCGGGATCGCCATGGAAACAGCCGTAAAATCGTTGATGATTTCCAGATGGCGCAGGCCGAGATTGGCCTTCATTTCACTGATGGAAAACTCCCAAGTGTGATTGGTCATCGACACCCAGTCACCCTGGATCGGACAGGCGATGGCAATACAGGCATCCTCGACCTCGGTTGCCATCTCGTCCAGATAGGTACGCACAACGGCTTCAAGGGTAGGATAATCGAGTCCGGAATAGGTTTTGGCCCGGGACAGTGAGCCGTCCGCCATGGAACACAGAGCCAGGCGAGCGTTGGTACCACCCACATCACCGACCAATGCGTGAGACGCCATTGAAATCTCCTTCTTGTTTGTTATTTTGCGAACAGCATCGTCACGCTGTCGCGCCGCAAGCCATCTATGGGCATTGCAGTTTCCGCCGGGTCATTCTATCGGCAGGGTTTACACATAAACAGCGCACAGATCACAGCAAATCACAAAGCCGCCTCGTAATGTTGTAATTTAATTACAAAACACTGCCGGAGTGATCAAAACTCTGGTAACTTTACGAAAGTGAAACACTGTTGCCGATCGCTTCAGGTCTGCCGCATCGCAAATGGGCCTGATTCGAGTCCCCGCTGCCGGCATTCTACATCAATCAGATACAGATTGTTGCAGCATCGATGGCGAGGCAGACATCGGGAGATGACGTTATGAACACGTTGGAAAAAATCACGAAAAATCTGGATACTTTCAGTAAGTCAGAACGTAAGGTTGCCGAAGTAATCCTCGCTTCTCCGCAAACCGCGATCCATTCCAGCATCGCTACCTTGGCCCGGATGGCCGACGTCAGTGAACCGACAGTTAACCGCTTCTGTCGGCGCCTGGACACCAAGGGCTTCCCGGATTTCAAACTTCATCTGGCACAAAGCCTGGCCAATGGTACGCCGTATGTGAACCTGCATGTCGAGGAAGACGACGGTCCGGATGCCTACACCGCCAAGATCTTCGAATCAACCATCGCCTGCCTGGATGTGGCCAAGAACAGCCTCGATACCTCGTTGGTCAATCGCTGCGTAGACCTGCTCACCCAAGCCCGCCAGATCTCGTTTTTCGGTCTCGGCGCCTCGGCCGCGGTCGCGCATGACGCGCAGAATAAGTTTTTCCGTTTTAACATCCCGGTCGTCTGTTTTGATGATATTGTCATGATGCGCATGAGTTGTATCAACAGCAGCGAGGGGGATGTCGTGGTGCTGATTTCGCATACTGGCCGCACCAAGGCCCTGGTAGAGATTGCCCATCTGGCGCGTCTGAACGATGCGACGGTGATTGGCATTACCGCCAAGGACTCCCCACTCGCCCGTGAATGCAGTTTGGTGCTGTCGATGGATGTGCCGGAAGATACCGATGTTTATTTGCCAATGGCCTCGCGCATTGCACAACTCGCCTTGATAGATGTGCTGGCGACGGGCTTCACCTTACGGCGCGGACTCAAGTTTCGAGAAAACCTGAAAAAGGTGAAAGAGGGCATCAAAGATTCACGCTTCGAGATGCTGCACAACTGAACAACAGGCCTCCCATGCGAGGCCTGTTTTTATGGTGAGTCTGTACGCCTCGCCAGCAACTGTGTAGAATCTCGATAAATTACAAATTCATACAATATGTGTCGTCATTGCAACGCTTTGTAATGCAAGCGAGTTACGGTGACGTTCGGCGGGATTCGATTTGTTTTATTCAATCTTTCTTTTCTGGAGTACCACATGTTAAGAAGAACCAAGATCGTGACTACCATGGGCCCGGCTACCGACCGCGAAGGTGTACTGGAAGGTATCATCAATGCCGGTGCCAACATGGTCCGCATGAACTTCTCGCATGGCAGTGCGGAAGATCATATCAAGCGTGCACAGGAAGTGCGTGATCTGGCTAGCCGTTTGGGCAAGCAGGTTGCGATCCTGGGAGATTTGCAAGGTCCGAAGATCCGCGTATCCACCTTCAAGGAGGGCAAGATTTTCCTGTCCATCGGTGATGCGTTCGTACTCGACGCCGCACTGGGCAAGGGTGAAGGTGACCAGCAACAGGTCGGTATCGACTACAAGTCGCTGCCAGAAGATGTGGTCGCTGGTGACATCCTGTTGCTGGACGATGGTCGTGTGCAGTTGAAGGTGGAAAAGGTTGAAGGCTCGCGCATCTACACCACCGTCACCGTTGCTGGCCCGCTGTCCAACAACAAGGGCATCAACAAGAAGGGTGGCGGCCTGTCCGCACCGGCGCTGACCGAAAAGGACAAGGAAGACATCAAGACCGCCGCCAAGATGGGCGTCGACTACCTGGCCGTCTCCTTCCCGCGCTCTGGTGCCGACCTGAACTATGCCCGTGAACTGGCCCGCGAAGCCGGCTGCAATGCCAAGATCGTCGCCAAGGTTGAACGTGCTGAAACCGTCGCCACCGACGAAGCGATGGAAGATATCATCCTGGCCTCTGACGTGGTAATGGTTGCCCGTGGTGACCTGGGCGTTGAAATCGGTGACTCCGAGCTGATGGGTGTGCAGAAGAAGCTGATCCGCAACGCCCGCCGCCTGAACCGCGTGGTCATCACTGCAACCCAGATGATGGAATCCATGATCAAGGCGCCGCTGCCAACCCGCGCGGAAGTCATGGACGTCGCCAATGCTGTGCTGGATGGTACCGATGCGGTAATGCTGTCTGCGGAAACCGCTGCCGGTGATTTCCCGGTCGAAACCGTCACCGCGATGGCCAGCGTCTGCGTTGGTGCCGAGAAGCACCCGAGCGTGAACGTCTCCAACCACCGCATGAACCACACGTTCACCTCGGTGGAAGAGACCATTGCCATGTCCACCATGTATGCCGCCAACCATATGGCCGGCATCAAGGGCATCGTGTCGATGACCGAATCGGGTACCACCCCGCTGCTGATGTCCCGTCTGAGCTCCGGCCTGCCGATTTTCGCGCTGTCCCGTCATGCCCAGACCCTGAACTGGTGCAGCCTGTACCGTGGTGTGACCCCGTTCTTCTTCGACGGCGACGAAACCAAGCCGTTGGCAGAAGTCTGCCGTGACGCACTGTTCGAGCTGAAGAATAAGGGCTTCCTGAAGGCCGGCGATCTGGTGCTGTTCACCCTGGGCGACAAGCTGGAAATCACCGGCTCGACCAACACCTGCAAGATCCTGACGGTAGAATAAGTCTGTCGGCGAACGCCATGTAAAATGCCAACGGGCCGGTCACTGACCGGCCCGTTTTCTTTATGACTCGCATGCACCGTACTACAAGAAGCGCATGCTCACACCGGTTAGCGCGCCAGCTCGCCCGGTGCAAAACTGTCGACCTGCAGCGCGGCATAACGCTGTTGATCGGCTTGTTGCCAGCGCATCAGCTCATCCACCGTGATCAGCCCTTGCGCCTGGGCTGCCTGCATCAACGCCGCACGTGTCGGTTGTGCCGGTAACAGGCCATCCCGTTTGGCCTGCAGGACTTTCTGCTCCAGCGGTGCAACCGCCAGCATGGCGTGAAAAGCCCGTTCGACCTGCCCTACCGCATCGTCCTCATCATCACGCCAGAAACACAAGGCGGTCAGCCGCTCGCGCAGACTGCCTGGTTGCTGCAACTGTCGGCACAAGCGGTTGATCACCTTGTCCCGCACCGGTCGCCACGGCATCCCCAACGGGAATAACAGATAGCGCAGCAGGTAACCGGCCCACACCGGACGCAGGTTATCAAACACCCCGGACAGCGACTGCCCCATCTGCCACAAGGATCGGCGTAACAGATAGTGCACTGCCGGCAAGTCCTCCTCGTGCGCCCCCTCCTCTTCAAAGTACTTGAGCGTGGCCGAACACAGATAGAGCTGGCTTAATACATCACCCAGCCGCGCCGACAGCATCTCACGGCGTTTCAGCTCACCGCCGAGCAGCAGCATGGCCACATCGCTACACACCGCCAGCACGCGACTGATGCGGTTGAGATGCCGGTAATAGCAGGCCACCGGACCGCTACGCGGGGTTGACTCGAAACGCCCTTGCGTCAGACCGCTGACCACGCCGCGCATCAGGTTGCGCGCAAAATAGCGGATATGCCGGACCAGCAAGGCATCAAACTGCTGCAAGCCCTGTTCAGCATCCGCCTGACCGGCTGCCTGCATCTCGTCGTACAGATAAGGGTGGCAACGCACCGCTCCCTGGCCGAAGATCATCAGGTTGCGGGTCAGGATGTTGGCCCCCTCGACCGTGATGGCAATCGGGATCCCCATATAGAGATGTCCGAGATAGTTGTGTGGGCCGAGCTGCACGCCACGCCCCCCATGTACATCCATCGCATCACTCAGCAACTGACGCGCCAGTTCGGTCATATGGTACTTGGCGATAGCGGTGGTAATCCCCGGCCGTTCTCCTTGATCCAGCGCCGTGGTGGTCAACCGGCGTGCCGCCTCCAGTTGGTAGGTGTAGGCACCGATACGCGCCAGCGCCTCCTGTACCCCTTCAAATTGCCCGATCGGCATACCGAACTGCTGGCGAACCACCGCGTAGGCACTGGTCGTCCGCGTCGCCAGATGACCGCAGGCGGTCCCGAGCGCCGGCAGAGAAACGCCGCGTCCGGCCGACAGACACTCCACCAGCATGCGCCAGCCTTTGCCGGCATAAGCCACCCCGCCGATGATCCAGTCGAGCGGAATAAACACGTCATGACCCCAGGTCGGCCCGTTCAAAAAGGCCTGCCCCATCGGGAAGTGGCGGTGGCCGATCTCAACACCCGGATGCGACGTCGGGATCAGCGCGCAAGTGATACCGTAATCGGTGGTATCGCCAAGCAGATGTTCCGGATCGGAGAGTTTGAACGCCAACCCGAGCACAGTGGCCCGCGGCGCCAGCGTGATATAGCGTTTGTTCCAGTTCAGACGGATGCCGACAATCGATTCGCCCTGCCACTCACCATGACAGACAATCCCCTGATCCGGGATGGCACCGGCATCGGACCCCGCCTCCGGCCCGGTCAATGCAAAGCAGGGGAACTCCTCACTGCGCGCCAGACGTGGCAGCCAATAGGCCTTTTGTTCCGCCGTGCCGTAGTGCAGCAGCAACTCGGCCGGCCCCAGCGAGTTGGGCACCATGATGGTGACCGCAGCACTCATGCTCCGGCTGGCCATCCGCCCGACAATGGTCGACATGGCATAGTGGCTGAACCCCTTGCCGCCGTACGCTTGCGGAATGACCAGCGAGAAAAAACCATGCTCGCGTAGATAACGCCACACCGACTCAGGCAAATCGCGCTGCTGGCTGACAATCTCGAAATCGTTAATCTGGGCCAGCAGCGGATCAACCACCTCATCCAGAAACGCTTGCTCCTGGGCGGTGAGTGCCGGTTTAGGCAAGGCATGCAACCGCGACCAGTCCGGCTGACCGCGAAACAGTTCCGCCTCCCACCAGACCGTCCCGGCCTCCATCGCTTCACGTTCGGTACGCGACAACGGTGGCAAGGCTCGGCGGAAATAGGCAAACAGCGGCCGCGACAACCAGCGCTGACGCCCAGCCGGGTAATAGAGGATCAGCAGATACAGGCTGACCTTGATCAGCACCAAACCGAGCAGGACGAGCAGAATATAGCCCATAGCCACCTCACTGTGCCGTGTTCACCAAGGTTAACGAGAGGTCGGACCTGATGGTGCACTGCATAATTTAAACGTAGTGCAGACCGAAGGCGGGTCAAGGCAGGCCGTGCGGCTGCAGCGCCGAATGGCACAAAAAATGAAAATTTTTAGTGATGTGGGTGAACTTTTTACAGCAGATGCACTCTATATATATGCCACTGCAATTAAACACTAAGTCTTGGCCCGGTTACCTCCCTGTTAACCGGGTTTTTTTTATCCGCCATTTTGCGTTAGGCTGCGCTGAGTTGTTGTGCTGGAGCCCCCATGTCCCTTGAACAAAAGTCCCTTGAACACGTGTCCCTTGAACACGCTGCACCTCATATCCAGTTGGCCGTTGATCTCATCGAACTACTGGAGATCAACCAACAACCGCCGGAGCGCGTATTGGCGGCATTGGCCCTGGTGCAGCGCGATTACCAGCGCAAACTGGCCGCCCTGCAACCGGATGCCAGCCAGCATGCTACTGCCCTAAGCCCCGAGCAGCCACGTCGCTAACCCCGCCCGCCGTCGCGTTATCGCGATCAAGCGAAACAGCGATCTGCCCAGCGTGCCAGGCCGGAGATAACACTGCCGAAATGGTCGCCGACCACAATCTTGCTCCCAGCAAAGCGCTGCTGCAGCCAAGCATGAATCACCGGCGAACGCGCCGTCCCGCCGGTAACGAAAATCGCATCTGGCGTACACCCGGCCTGTTGCACTGCCTCATCGGCCAGCGCACCAATACGCTCCAGCAGCGGCAGACAGGTCTCGCGCATGCCCGCTTGGCTAAACAGGACGCCACAGGCGGTTCCTGCCAGGTGCACCCGGCGCTCAGCCGTCAGCGTATCACTCAGGGCTATCTTCGCTTGTTCCGCCTCCCACACCAGATGGTGGGTCTGCTTGTTGGTGCGCACCCAGCCCAGGCGATCCAGCAGGGCCGGCTCGCTGGCGTCCAGGCGCCAGGTGCGTAACAGCCGTTCGGTTTCCGGGGCATAAAACCGCCCCTGTGCCTGCACGTCATTGATCGACATTGCATCCCAGAACAATTTGCTCGGCATCGGCAGGCCGCGCTTGTTGCTGGAGAGCATGCCACACAATGGCATCAGGTCGGTGACTGCCAACCGGATATCAAAGTCGTTCCCGCCCAGACGCTGCCCGGTATGGCCGAGCAGATCGGCTTCGCGATCCCGCGCCGCCGCACGCGATGGCCCCATGCGTAATACGGAGCAGTCGGTGGTGCCCCCGCCGATATCCAGCACCAGCACGGTCTGCTCCTGCTGCAAACTGGCCTCATACTCCAGACCTGCGGCAACCGGCTCGAACTGGAACAACACCTCGCGAAAACCGGCCAGATGCGCTGCCTCTTCAAGAATACTGCGCGCCTGGCGATTGCTCTCCTCGCCGCCCAGCCCCTGGAAGTTGACCGGCTGGCCAATCACCGCATCATCAATGGTGGCCCCCAGCGCAGCCTCGGCGCGCTGTTTGATGGTACACATCATCGCCGCGACCATGTCGCGGAACAGTTGGATCTGCACATCCGACAACCCGGTCGCGCCGAGGAACGACTTGGGCGACTTCAGGTAATAGCCCTCTTCCGGCGCCAGCAAGTACTGGCTAGTGGCCTCACGCCCGACCAGCAGGCGGTACTCCAACCCCTCGTCCTCCAGTTGCGGCTTGAGGACTCTCGCCTTGGCCAGCATATTCTGTCGGGCTCGTCGATAATCATCCTGCTGGGCCGCCGGCAGCTGTGCCAGCAACAGATCGGCAATCACATCACGATGTGGTGCGTACAGCGTCGACGGCAGATAACGGGCATCTGCCTCGAGTGGCAATATCCGCACCTGCCCCTGCTGCATCAACGCCACGGCGCAGTTGGATGTCCCATAGTCAAAACCAATATGCATGACGCTGTCTCCGCCCCAGAATCCTAGCCATGAAGAAAACCCAAATAGCAAAACGCCGCTTCATTGCTGAAGCGGCGTTGCTGAATCGAGTTGGTTGCGGGGGCAGGATTTGAACCTACGACCTTCGGGTTATGAGCCCGACGAGCTACCAAGCTGCTCCACCCCGCGTCCGATGTGGTGCATAGTAGTGAGGGTCGTGATATCTGTCAAATTATTATTGCGGGTGTAAACGCTAAGCGCACATTTAATCGCCACATTGCGTAATTACACAGCATAAAATTCGATCATGCCCCACTGTCCGGCGATCCGGCATCGCCATGTTCCATTTCCAACCCCAAGAAACCGCCGGTCTGATGCGCCCACAACTGCGCATAGATCCCACCTCGAGCCAGCAATTCGGCATGTGACCCCTGCTCGACGATATGCCCCTTATCGAGCACAATCAGTCGGTCCATCGCCGCAATGGTTGATAGACGATGAGCGATGGCGATCACCGTCTTGCCCGACATCAATTGGTCCAGACTCTGCTGGATCGCCGCTTCGACCTCTGAATCCAGCGCCGAGGTCGCCTCGTCCAGAATCAGGATCGGCGCATCCTTGAGCAGGACACGGGCCAGGGCAATGCGCTGGCGCTGGCCACCAGAGAGCTTGACCCCACGCTCGCCAACCTGGGCATCAAAGCCCACGCGACCGGCTGGATCGGTCAATCCGGCGATAAACTCCAGCGCTTCGGCTTTACGTGCCGCCTCCAGCATCTCGGCTTCACCAGCCTCCGGGTGACCATACAGAATATTGTCACGCACTGAGCGGTGCAGCAGCGAGGTATCCTGGGTCACCATGCCGATCTGGGCACGCAGACTCTCCTGGGTGACATCACGGATATCGTGACCATCAACCAGAATGCGGCCAGACTCCACATCATAGAAACGCAGCAGCAGATTGACCAACGTTGACTTGCCGGCCCCGGAGCGGCCAACAATGCCGATACGCTCGCCGGGACGAATCGTCAGATCCATCTGCTCCAGCACCCCATGCCCCTTACCATAGTGGAATGAGACATGATCAAAGCGCACTTCGCCTTTGACGGGCGGCAATCGCTTGGCTTGCGGGCGATCAACCACATCCAGTGGCTTGGACAGGGTGCTCATGCCATCTGTCACCGTGCCCAAGTTTTCAAACAGGGCACTCAACTCCCACATGATCCACTGTGACATGCCGTTGAGACGCAGTGCCAAACTGACCGCAATGGCGATGGCACCGACACTGATCGCGCTGTGCAGCCACAGCCCTATCGACAGCGCTGCCACCGCAAACGCCAGCAAATAGTTCAGGAACTGTACGCTGACACTGACGCCCGTCGCCAACCGCATCTGCCGGTAGACCGAATCCATAAAAGATTCCATCCCCTCGCGGGCATAGGCCTCTTCGCGTTGGGTATGTGAGAACAGTTTGACGGTCTGGATATTGGTATAACTGTCGACAATACGCCCGGTCATCGACGAGCGGGCATCGGCCTGCTCGGTGGAGACCTTTTTCAGCCGTGGCACGAAATACCATTGCAGCAGCACATACAGCAACAACCACACCACCATCGGGATCATTAACCAGGGGTCGGCCTTACCGACAGTGACCAGCATGGTGCCGAAATAGACGATGATGTAGACCATCACATCCAGCAGCTTCATCACCGTTTCGCGCACCGCGAGGGCGGTCTGCATCACCTTGGTGGCCACACGGCCGGCAAAGTCATTGCTATAGAAGGTAATGCTCTGTTTAAGCAAATAACGATGCGCTTGCCAGCGGATGGCCATCGGATAGTTGCCGAGCAGGGTCTGGTGGACCAGCAGGGAGTGCAGCAGGTTGAGCCCCGGCAGTACCAGGATCATCAGTGCGCCCATCCACAGCAGGCGCCCCTTTTCACTGGCTATCAGGGTTTGCGGCTGGTGACTGACCAGCCAGTCGACCAGTTGGCCAAGAAAGCCAAACAGTGACACTTCACCTATCGCGATCAGTGCGGTCAGTACCGACATCAGCAACAGATGCGGCACCATGCCGCGCGTGTAATAACGACAGAAAGCGTAGAGCGAAGAGGGCGGACAGGTCGGCTCCTCTTCCGGGAATGCCGGAACCAGTCGCTCGAAAAAACGATACATGGAATATCCTTGGCGCGCACAACAACCGTGCGGCAATGTTGGTCTATCAGCGGAAACAAGATGGAATTATAGGCACGTTCACTGCGGATAAAAAACCTTCTGATTATCCGGGTAATCAGCGCGTGACGTGTTGTCCACTGGTTGGCTTGACAGGTAACAGGGAGATTCCGCTACTGACCAGATGGGTATGCGTTAACACTTCACTACTTACCGGGCGGGAGAAGTAATACCCTTGCCCCTGCTCACAGCCGAGGCGTTGCAGCAGGGCCGCATGCTCTGCCGTTTCAACCCCTTCGGCGATCACCTCTTTGTGCATCAGATGAGCCAGCCCAATAATGGTCTCCACCAGTCGGGCATCCTCTGAATTGTCAGTGGCCTTGATGACAAATGACTTGTCGACCTTGAGCAAGTCGACCGGCAAGTTTTTCAACATGGCGAGACTGGAGTGACCGGTACCAAAATCATCGATAGCGATACGAATACCCAGCTGCTGCAGCCTGATTAACTGTTCACTGATCAGTGCCATATTCTGCATCGCCGTGCTTTCGGTGATCTCTATCTGCAACAGATGGGCGGGAATACCATAGATCTGCAGTAACTCAGGAATGCGTTCATGCAGTTGCGTACGCAGCAATTGGCGCACCGAAACATTGACGGCAATGCTGATGTTCCACCCCTGCTGACACCATTCGCGGATCTGCGCGCAAGCCAGACGTAGCACCAAATCGCCCAATGGCACGATGAGCCCAGTGGTCTCCGCCAGCGGAATAAACAGATCCGGCGCCAACATGCCCTCCTGAGGATGCGGCCAACGTACCAGCGCCTCCACCCCGACAATGCTGCCGGTATCCAGCCGGACTTTCGGCTGATAATGCAAAATCAACTGCTCCTGCTCAATCGCCTGGCGCAGGTCAATTTCCAGTCGGGTATTTCGGCTGACATGCGCGCCGAGACCGGCATCAAACAGCCGGTGCATATTGCCGCCCTCGCCCTTGGCCTGAAACAAAGCGCTATCTGCTGAGCGCATTAGTTCTGATGCGGTAGAGCCATCTCCAGGATATCGGGCCACTCCGATTGACAGACTGATTTGCAGCGACAGACCATTCAACTCAATCGGTAACAGCCCGACTTGATAGATCTGCTGCAACAAGGCATCCAGGCTTTGCGGGGTCTGCTCGCCCGGCTGAATAATGGCAAACTCATCCGCCCCCATCCGCGCCAGCATGCAGCGTGACGGCAAGCTGGCGCGCAAACGACGGCTAAAGACACCGAGCAATATATCGCCTGCCTCATGGCCCATGCTGTCATTGATGTTCTTGAAACGGTCAATGTCCAGACAGATCAGACTGAAAGGCGAACAAGCGGAATCCCCGGTCTGCATCTGCGCAGCCAGTTGCTCCATCATCAGGTAACGGTTAGGTAATCCGGTCAGGGCATCATGAAAGGCCAAATGACGTAGCGCCTCGGTTTGACTGGCCGACATGGCATGACATAACGCCACATAACCGGTGATTTGCTGCTGAGTGATCCGATTGATGTGCCACCAGACAGCAATCGGCCGACCACTGCTATGGTTGATGGCCAACTCACCTTCCCACACGCCATAGGTCTGCAGACAGTGCCAGATCCTGACCTGTTGCTGCCCTGCCATCTCCGACGGCAGACGAGTAAAGGGGGCAGGATGTTGCAACAGCTGCCCCTCCTCCTCACCAAGCAGATGGCAAGCGGCCGGATTGGCGGAGAGCACGTTGCCCGAGTGATCCAGAATCAGCACCCCTTCACCGGTCTGCGCCAGGGCACTGCTCGAGAGCAGCAACTGCTCAGAACGTCGCAGCATTCCCTGACTCATCCGCTCAAGTAACAACTGATAGCGTTTTTCCCGACGCAACACACTCCGGAAAAGAGGGCGAAACACCAACCATCCCTCGAGCAACAGGGTCATCATGATGATGGCAATCGCAATCCGTTGGAAATTCACCAGATCCCGGTTTGCCGCCTGGGCATTCAATTGATAAAGCATGACCACCCGATCCAGTTTATCGAGCAACAGATGGTCGGCCGTACTCAAGATGCGCGGTAACAGTTGTGGCGACGGTTGTGCGCCGGAAACCAAGCGCCGCATATCATCCAGATAGTCCGCCACCATCTGGTTGATGGCATGCGGAGGTCGTTCGTAGAGCTCAGCAATCTCTGGTGTATACAGCTCTGGGGTACGCAGTCTGCCCGCGGCCAGGGTGTCATGCCCTGCCTGCATCATCTCAATAGACTCACTGATCTGTTGACCCAAGATGCGCTGTTGCGCAGGAGAACTGCTATCCCATAGCAGGGCCAGTTTGGCCAGACGCTGAGAGAGCATACGCTGACGGCCGGCCATATTGATGACCTCTTCGACGTGAGTCTGCCGCGCCATAATGCCGTCTGTTAACCACCAAGTTCCGCCGGTTAACCCACCGAGAAATAATAATGCGAGCACGTAGGCCAAGGTGCGCCAGCGAATATCTGAATATCGCGTCATCCAGCCACTCCCCTGCGCGACCCATCAACAGACCAATGGATCATCTATAGACGCATTTGAGGTCAGCTGCTGCCTGTTATGAATCCAGCATTACCTGTCAAAAGTTACAGGACAGAGCACCGGTCATGCCCTGTCAAACGAGGTTATTCCACTGAATTACGCCGAAATTGCAGCGGCGTCACGGCATTACGCTGACGAAAGAAGCGACTGAAGGCGCTTTGTGAGGAAAAACCGAGGCGATCACTGATCTCCTGCAGCGGTAATACCGAACTCCGCAGCAGTTGAACGGCCTCTTCGCTACGTACCTTATCCAGTAGCTGACTGAAATGGCAGGACTCCTGCTGCAAATGGCGGCGTAGCGTCCAGCGCGTCATATTCAACTGGGCACACAATCGATCCAGCAGGCCATCATCCTCTGCGGCAACGCCCTGCTGCAGATAACCACGCAGGTGCTGCAACACCACCTGGCTCATTCCCGGCAACTGGCGCAACTGCAGCCACTGTTCGTTCAATTGAGCTAACTGAAACGGGTGCAGACCGCCATTAAACCCGGCGAACGGGGTATACAACCAGTCACACTGCAGTGACAGCAGATTACGTGCCTCGCCGTAGCGGCAATGTGTTTCGAAGAATGCATCCTGCGTCTGGCGATCGCCAGTCGGCTCCCCCTGCAAGCTGATAGACAGGACTAATGGCCGACCCGATGCATAGTGGCGCAACACATGGGTCAAGGTTGCAAAATTGGGGATCGCCTGATTGAACGGTGCTTCATTAATGTATTCACATTGCAGATGATGACCTTCAACCTGGATCTGCCAGCGGTCACACTCCCCGACCACATCGCGGTAAAGCACAAACGCATGCAGAGCTTCGGCCAGGTTCTCGCAGTTGAGGCACAGACTGAGAAATGCCGGATAATCGCGAAACATCCGCGCCATCCCCTGAAAGAAAAACGCCTCATCAAGGCGTAACAATGGCCAGACACTTTGAATAAAACGGTAATGGCGATCGGCGGTAATGCGCCCATTAGGCAACAATAACTCCTGTTCATGCAGACCGCTGCGCGCATACAGGGTGGAAGTGGGCAGCCCTTGCGCCGCCAACCCGTTCATGATGTTGCGGATCAGCGTATTGGATACCGTTTTTTGTGCGCGCATACGAACATTCCGTTGTGGTTGAGAATGCTATGCGCGCTTTTTAACCGGATGAGTACGGCATTTCATCCGACCATCTCACACTTAACCCATCCAAATGCAACAAGAATGTAACAAGTGGTAACGTTGTGCTGTGGCGCAAGTGATATCGCACTTGCGCCTGATGTCGGGTTAAGGTTGAGGCCGGGTTACGGTTGCGGCAGGGTCGCGGCAAATCGCATCATCTCATCCAGCTCACGCTGCAATTGACTGGAGATCACCGGGAAACGTCGATAGGTCTTGGGGTCCGCGCTATCCGCCTCAATATGGAAACTGACCGCGATACGTTCGCGCTTCCACTGGTTGCGGCAATACAGCCCGTAATAGCGACGGATCCAGCCAGTCAGTTGGCTCAGCGGATATTGGCTGGCGAACGGCGAGCGAAGCAACTGCTGCAACACCCCGAGTGGGGTCAGGTGCTGGGTCTGGCTGATACGACGAATGGCATCCAGTACCGGGAACGGCATCAGATCGGCCTCGTCGGTCTGCTCTACCGGCCGCAATTCGGCAGTCGGCGCCTGGCGAACAATGCCCACCATCGCCGGGATCACCAGTCGCTGCAGACCATAGCTGTCACCCTGCTGCAGCGGAATGCCCTGCTCAAGGATGTAGCGGTTGATCTCCAGCACCCGGGACTTGCTGATCCCGCCGATGGGTGACAGCACGCCGGAGGTATCGCCATCCATGGTGCAATAACCGACGCTGGCTTCCGACAGGTTGGAGGTGGCAATCAATAGCTTGTTACTACGATTGGCCAGCAGCCAGATCCCCGGCGCACGCACACGCGCCTGGATGTTCTGCAACGCCAGATCGTCGCGCTGCCAGTTGAGCGGATCCTCCGGCGTCAGGCTGTTGGCCAGGGCGAGATACCCCTCGACCAAGCCGGCAATCGACCAGCTATGGTGCTGCGCGCCAATATCTGCGGCCAGCGCAGCTGCGGCATCATGGGTCACTGAACCGCTGTATTCCGAGCCCTGATACAGGGTCACCAATACCTTGGGCATCACCTCACCGGTCAGCCAGGCCAGCGGAGACTGCTCACCGCGCGGTGCGATCGCAAACCGCCCCTTGGCCAGTTCGGCCAGATAGGCCGCCTCACCCAGGGTCGCCAGTGCCTGTACCTGGGCAAAATAGACCAAAGCGCCACACAGCGCGGAGTCCGCCCCACCGGACAAACTCAAGGCATACCCCCCGGTATAGGTCTTGCGTTGCCAGTCCCACAGACCCAGCGCCACCGCACGGCAGGCTTCGGCATGTTCATCCTCATCCGGCAGCGCACAGACTGCCGACAATGGGCGCTGCCACGGCTCCGGCGCCCAGTCAAACGGCACATCGCAGATGCCGTCATGATGGCCCGGCAGCAACGGTTGGCTGCTGATCAGGCGCTGCGCACGATTGACCTGCAAATCGACGGTGGCGGTATATACCCGGTAGGGCGCAAAGCTCAACCGCTCGCCAACCATCACCAGTTGGCCATTGCTGGCAATCATGGCATCGCCATCGTAGACCGCCCGCCCGGCTTCACAACCCAGCAGGTTGGTGTAGGCATAGATGGCACCGTAGGCGCGCGAGCCCTCGCGCACAAACTGGCTACGCTGTTGCTGTTTGCCCAAGGCAAAGTGGCTGGCCGACGGATTCAGGATCACATCAACCTGGCGCTCGAACAGGCTGCGGCCCGGGCGTGAGGCAACCCAGGAGTCCTCACAAATTTCAAACCCAAGACGAATGCCATCAACATCAAACACCAGATCGCCAACCGGAATCGTCTGATCACCATAATCTAGCGTCACAACATGACCCGCCGGCCAGGGGGTGAACCAACGCGGCTCATAGTGGATACCGTTACGCGCCAGATGCTGTTTGCACACCATGCCATGCAGGGTGCCTTGCGACAGCAGCGCGACCGCGTTGAATACCTGTCCGCCCGGGAAATGCAATGGCAAGCCCAACGCGACCAAGAGATGGGGCGGCAGTTCAGCGGCCAGCGCCAACAGGTGCTGGGGCAAGGCATCCAACCAATCGGCGACAAAGAACATGTCTTCACAACCGTAACCGGTGACCACCAATTCAGGCAGCAGTAACAGATCGGCGCCTTGCTGCCGGGCCTCGGCCACCGCTTCGCGCACCCGTTGCAGGTTACCGTCGACATCCAGCGGAATGGTGTTGATACAGGCCGTGGCCAGGGTAAGGGTTTGACGCATACGAAAGGACGCTCCTTGTCTGCGGGTCGTCAGACCAGACTATGCATGACCTGACGGCGGACTTCGTCATTCACGGCGAAGGTATCCATCAAGTGATTGAGAAAACGGACATCCCGACACAGGCTCTTGCCGGGTGAATCGGAAATCTTGGCCACCGGACGCTGATTGAGGGTCACCATCTTCATCACGATATTCATCGGTCGGTTGAGCCCAAAGTCGCCCATCAGCGAGGTGCCGATACCGAAACTGCATTGTGCCCGACCACGGAAATGACGATAGAGCGCCAGCGAGCGCGGCAGATCCAGGCCGTCGGAGAACACCAGTACCTTGTCGCGACCGTCGATCCCCAAGGCGGCCAGACGCGCCAGTAGTTTTTCTCCCCAGGCCACCGGATCTCCACTGTCCTGACGAAAACCGCTGTATTGCTCAGCCAGCTCGACATCCAGATCGCGGCAAAAGGCATCAATACCGATGATATCGGTCAACGCAATGCGGGCCTTGACCGGATACTCATCCAGCCAGTGGCGCAGTGCGGCACG
Source organism: Aeromonadaceae bacterium (assembly GCA_041911695.1). GTDB lineage: Bacteria > Pseudomonadota > Gammaproteobacteria > Enterobacterales > Aeromonadaceae > Pseudaeromonas. Next base: position 17,705 of record JAYROM010000192.1, on the reverse strand, counting down.
CTGGCTATCGGCCAACGGCGAAATCGCCTGGAAGGTCTGCAGCCACTCATGCGCCATGGTGCCGACCACCGGCAATCCCAACTCGGCCGCCAGCATCGGGTTACTGGTGCCGGACAGCTGTTGTGGTAGATGCTTTTGCAATAACACCAACACCTGACGTTGGGCGGCCAGACTAAAGCGGCGGCGAGTGCCGAAATCCGCAAAACGAAATCCAGCCAACTCTTCGGGGGTGGCCATCTGCCGCAACGCATCAATGCGTGCCAGCGTCACCTGCTCGACGACCTGCGGAGTGACCTCAGGGTAGCGGATACGATTTCGGATCTCGCTCACCGTCGCCAGCACCGGGATCTCCAGCATCGACACCTGCCGCAGCGGCCCTTGAGCACGCAAGGTCAGTTGACCGCGCTGTACGCCAATTTTTAGCAGCGAGGGGTCGTAACGAAAATGCCGTAAATAGTCGATAAAGTCAGGTTTGAAATCAGGAAACAGCTGTTGCAGGCGCACAGCCTCGTCGTCCGTCAAGGTAAGACGGCCAATGGCCTCCAATGCGGCATGCACCTGATCCAGATAAGGGGTCAAATCCTCATCATTCCGGCAATGCAGTGTCCACTCGGAGAGCATGTCCGGCGTCTGATGCAGATAGGCCTGCAGCATGGTGAATTTGTAAAAGTCGGTGTCCAGCAAACTATGGACACAGCTATTGCGCAACATAACGCTTGCCTTGTTCAAAACACCGGGTTGCCGGCGACCTGTCGTATACAGGCCTGGCACCGCGCCCGGCGAGGTGGCAATTTTATCACAGAATATGGCACCCGGCGCATCTGGGGCAGCCCACTCAGGACGCGGAGGCCGACGAGGCTGTTTCCGGCAACGCCGGGGCCGCCGCCACAAAGCGCGTCAGGCGCTCAACCAGTCGCCCTTGCGCGCTGCCGGGCCAGTCACCGCCATACTCGAGATCGACTATCTGCCAGCCCAGACGCCCAAAGCGCAGATGGACCACATCATGCCAACGATGGCTGATGCCGCGCGCCGTCACCTGCAGATCAACCGTACATTGGCTGGTGCGGCGACCCGTCTTGCACTCGCGCAAGGAGAAGTTGTCCAGCCCTTCGGCAGCGGACAGGAATGGAGACCCTTGCCATAACGGCGGATTGGCGGTGTTGGACGCCAACCAGCGGCCCTGCGCGGCACTGGCCGCATCCAAATCATGCAGTAATGATTGGGTCAGCAAGGCACGAAACACCCGCAGTGACTCCTCACCCGGTAACCCTGGGCTCGGGTTGGCCTCCAGCAGACGATAAAACATGGCGGTGATCTGCTCCGGACCATTGGTCACGGGTTCATCGGCATCATCCGGTATCTGGCTGCATCCAGAAAACAAGAGGCTCAGCATCAACAGCGTGGCTGAATAAAAAACAGAAATGGAAGAAATAGGACGGCGTAAACTCATTCACTCTCCTGGCTAGTCATCTACACGGCAAGAGAGCTGGTGGCAGGCCGGCATTCGGCGCCGGCCCTCCGGTGCACCTTACAGCGTAGACGTACAATGCGGGCAACGGGTTGCCGGCAACGGGATTTCTGAACAGCAATGCGGACAGGTCTTGGTGGTTGGCGCCGCCACCGCCTCTTCCGGCTTCGCCCGCAACTTGTTCATGGCTTTCACCACCATAAACAGTGCAAAAGCGACAATCGTAAAGCTGATAATCGAATTAACAAACACGCCGAAATTCAAGGTGACAGCACCCGCTGCCTTGGCATCTGCCAGCGTGTGATAAGGTGCCGCCGCTTTCGCCCCCTCTTTGAGGACAACGAAGAAGTCGGAAAAATCCACCCCACCCAGTAGCAGGCCAATCGGCGGCATCAATACATCATCGACCAGACTTTTTACGATAGTGCCGAATGATGCCCCGATAACGATACCAACCGCCATGTCCACCACATTGCCACGCATGGCAAATTCTTTGAATTCCTTAAACATGTGCGTCTCTCCATTGACTGCCGATGTCCGGCGCATCCATGTTAACGCAAGCCTGTCAACCTGCAAATACCCGCATGCAGCTATCGGTTCAAGCGAACCATCCGTAGGCCACACCCGCATCTAAACCACAGCTAAAATGGTGAGCGAAAACAACATTTCCAGCGGTTGTCCCCTCGCTACCGCCAGTCAAGCGCTGCTATGATAGCGACCACAATCCTTTCGCTTGCTGTCAAATCTATGGTTCATCGCGGCTTACCGGGAAATGCATCTCTGATCTTGAGAAAGAAATAGGCGCAATCCCGGTAACCGTAAGCCATGCGTTTGATGACCTTTATCTTGTTGTTCATTCCTTCCAGTCGGCAGGTGTGTAGCCGGTATTTTGCCGAAGAGACTATCCCGTCCAGATAGGGTCTGAGCTTTTGGCCAAAGTGAATGAGCGCCGCTATACCGCTCTCTTTGACTTGTCGCCACCACAACGCCCATGCCTCCAGCGCTGCGTCTCGACTGTTGGCATACCACAACTCCTTGAGCTGCTCCCTCAGCAGATACACCACCATCAGCGATCGGTTCTCCGTCAATAGCTCGTCAAGATAGCTATGCTGCTGGCTTGTCATATTTTCCTTGTTTTTCAATAGCACCCATCGCCCACGTTTTACCCTGCGGCGCTGCTGGGGGTCAGATTTCAGCTCGTTGGCCAAGTCTACACGCACTCTGTCGATAACCTCGCGACCGTATTTGGCGACCACATGAAACTGGTCGTAGACCACTTCTGCTTGCGGACAATGCGCTTTTACTTCCAGGTCAAAGGCGCTGTTCATATCCATGGCCACCGCCTCAATCTGCTGGCAATGCTCACCCAGCAGGACGAAAAAGGGCCGGACAGCCTCGCGACTACGTCCTTCCCCTACCCACAACACCTGGTGTGTCTCGGCATCCGCTACCACGGTGGCATAACGATGCCCCTTGAACAGGGCAAACTCGTCCATTACCAAACGACGAAGCTTGCTCCAGTCAGGTTCGCTCACCGAACGGGCAAGCCGTTGTTTATCCAGTTGTTTGAGGGTATGCCAGTGCAGGCCGGAGAGCTGGGCAACATGCTTGATGGGCATCAGCCGGAGAAATTGCTCAAGTTGATGGATGTAGCGGTCGGTCAGGCGTGCTCTGGGTTGCAGCCAGGAGATGACCTCGGTGCTGACTCCGCAACAGCAACAACGCAGACGCCGGACCGGGATACTGAGTACCACACGGTAATCCAGAATGGCGCACTCGCGAACCAGACGGTTAGTCACATCATGGACGAGTGAAACCTCGCGACCACAGCGGCACCGGCCAGCAGAGGTGGGGGCTAACTGAATGGTCAGGATATTGTTATCAAGTTGGGTCTGGGCGGGGGTAAAGCCTTCCCACAGACTGACAGGCAAGGTAATCTTCGGCATTGAAAACGGCTGGTAGGTGACTGTGTTTGTTTGGCGACTACACAATAACCTTTCCGGCCGTTTTCTCATTCAGTTCCCGCTAATCTGCGAAGAACCAAATCTATGCGCATTCTGGTTGTTGAAGATAATCTGCTGCTCCGCCATCACCTGACGGTGCAACTACAAGAACAAGATCATCTGGTAGACAGTGCGGCCAATGCCAAAGAGGCCGATTTTTTCTGTCAGGAGCACGAACTGGATCTGGCGATTGTCGATTTGGGCCTGCCCGATGAAGACGGTATCAGCCTGATCAGCCGCTGGCGTGAAAACCATGTCACCTTCCCTATTCTGATCCTGACCGCCCGTGACGGCTGGGAAGAGAAGGTCAAAGGGCTCGAATCCGGTGCCGATGACTACCTGACCAAACCCTTCCAGTTGGAAGAGTTGGTCGCGCGCGTTCACGCCCTGGCGCGCCGGGCCAGCGGTCTGGCCAGCTCGCAAATCGACATGCCCCCCTACCAGCTCAACCTGAGCCGTAAAGAGTTGAAGGTAGAAGGTGAACCTGTGCGCCTGACCGCGTTTGAGTATCAGATCCTCGAATACCTGATGCGCCGCGCTGGCGAGGTTGTCAGCAAGGAAACCCTGATGTTCCAACTCTATGCCGATGCCGAATTGCGCGAGACCCACACCATTGATGTATTGATGGGCCGCCTGCGTCGCAAGCTGCAACAGGACCGCCTGCCGGACCCGATCCAGACTATTCGTGGCCAGGGCTATCGTTTCGAGTCGGCTAAATGAACTGGACCACCCGCTCGCTGCAGTTCCGCTTTCTGGTTGGATCGGCAACGGGCCTGCTGTTGATTTCGTTTGTCTACGCCGCCTTTGCCCTGACCATCCAGCGTGAAGTCCAGAGCCGTTTTGCCTCGGTCTGGCTGGAGCGCGAACTCGACTTCTATATGGCGGATGTCGAGGACAGCAAGGGTGAATATCACTTTCATCATCTAAGAAACAAACTCCGTTGGGGTATTTACACCCTGTTGGCGTTTAACGACAAAGGCCAACTACTCTGGAATGCGGGTGACTTACCGGAGTTTGCCGACCATCTTGACCCGGGTTGGGTCACCTCTCCTGGCCTGCACCGTATCGTCAGTGATGAACTGATCCCCGGCTCACGCGATGCCGAAGGGGCGGTCTTACTGCCGGGCACTCAACAGTTTTCACAATACAGTTATTTCGTTCAGGTCAAACACTATAGCGGCAATGGCTCTACCCAGGTGCCGGTCTATATGGTGGTGATCGACACCATGCCGCGTGAACACGCCGAGAAGGCCTACTTCTGGGTGGTGATGCGCAATGTCACGCTGATTAATTTGCTGATCCTGTTACCACTGATCTGGTATGTCGCCCGTTGGAGCTTGCTGCCCATCGCCCGCCTCGCCCGCGCAGTGCGCCAACTGGAAAACGGCGAAGGCCAGCGTCTCGATTTCGTGCCGCCAGTCGAACTCAGTCGTCTGGTCAACAATCTCAACTTACTACTGCTGCAACAACGCAAGCAGATGGAGCGCTACCGCAACACGCTGGGTGACCTCGCCCACAGCATCAAGACGCCACTTGCCGTGCTGCAGAGTAGCCTGCAGACCCTGCGCAGCCAGCCGGAGGAGATCCACGATCAAGCGCCGCTGCTGCAAGAGCAGATCAGCCGTATCGACCAACAAATTGGCTACTACCTGCACCGCGCCACCCTGAAACGCGATATGGGCCTCGGCCAGCAGCAACTGGATGTGAGCGACATGGCCACGCCGCTGTGCAATGCCCTGCGCAAGGTCTATGACCGTAAGGGAGTGGTGCTCAATCTGCTCTGCCCGCCCGGGCTGATGTTCCACGGCGAGAAGACCGACTTTCAGGAGATGGTGGGCAACGTTATCGAAAATGCCTGCAAATACTGTCTCGAATATGTCGATGTCATCTGTTACGAGCAGCACGGCTGTCTGGTGATCGAGGTGTGCGATGATGGCCCGGGGGTCCCCGAATCCCGCCGCCAGCAGATCCTGCAGCGCGGTGCGCGTGCCGACACCCTCAAGCCCGGTCAGGGCATCGGTCTGGCCGTCGTCGTGGATATTATCGAATCCTATGATGGCGAGATGATCATCGACCAGAGCGCCCTGCTCGGTGGCGCGCGCTTCCTGCTGCGTTTCCCCTATACCCGTCGCCGCGGTTAATAACCCTTTATCAAGCAAGGGAACGCATCCCCCGTTCCCTGCCCCCGTGATATGGTGAGTGACAATAACAAGGTGGTCATCACCGTCACGGGAGAATCATTGCATGTCTACATTTACTCCGCCCTTGCGGGCCGGCGTCATCGGTACCAACTGGGGGCGCGTCCATATCGCCGGCCTGCGTCAAGCTGGCTGTACCGTTGAAAGCCTGATGGCGCACGACGCCGAGGTCGCCGCCCGCATCGCCGCCGAAGAGCAGGTGCCGCAATCCGGCACCCGGCTGGAGGTGTTCAGCGGCTGCGATCTGGTGGCAGTCGCCACGCCGACCGCCAGCCATCTTGGCTATTTGCAGACGCTGACCGGCAAGGCGGTGCTGTGTGAAAAGCCGCTGGGGATGACCCCGGAGAACGCCAGCCAGTTTGATGCCCTCAACAGCCCCCACCATTTCATTAGCTATCCGTTTGCCTTTCTGGATACCGCGCAGGCGCTCAAGGCGCGGATTGCCAGTGGCCAGTTTGGTACCCTGCAACGCATCGTGCTCACCGTCGGCGTCAACCTGCCCTACCCGAAATCCCCGGTCGAGTGGTTTGCCGAAGATGTCGTCCATCCGTTCTCGTTCGTCTACAGCCTGTTTGACGATATTCGTTTCCAGCAGGTGACCTTCGGCCAAGGCAACCAGATGACGGTGCAATACCGCGCCCAGGATGCGCTGTTCGATGTGCTGCTGTGTGACTGGCCCAAACCCGGTCTGCATTTTGATCTGCTGCTGATTGGCAGTGACAACGCCTACCAGTTGCGTGGCGGCTTCCGCCCCGAACGCGGTTGGTGGTTCGAGCCGTTACTTGAGGATGGCCAGCCAGTCACTGCCGGCGAGCCGGTCGAGCACAACCCGTGGATCCGCGCCAACCACCGTGTGGCCGACGAGGTCGTGAGTGTGCTGACCGGCCAGCTCAGTGCAGCTGCTGGCCAAGCCGCCGGCCTATTCGACGTGCCGCGTGCCCGCGCCATGGAGCAGCTGTTCCTGCCGCTCTGGCAAGCCGCCGGCGCCACCACCCATACCGACACGGCACCGGTGGCCGCCGGATTGGCGTGGCAGGTGAAGGGGTAATCCCTTCCCAAAAAACAGGCCGGCTTTGCGGGCCGGCCTGTGGTGTAGCGCTATAGTATTCAGATGCCTCAGGGGGCTATTTGTGGATATCCAGCAAATGATTAACCAGCATATAGTCAATCACCTGGGACGCCGTATTCCCGTGGCCACCCATCAACCCATCGAGCGAGGTATGATCTAGTACTATCTCCTGCGTCACCGTGCCGGCGCTGCTCTCCTTGACCTGCAGATGCACCCCTTCGCTGTCCTCGAACGCTGACAACAGACTCTTCATATCATTGTTATGATGCGTCCCGTCATGATCCAGCAGATCACTAAGATCCAGCTTGTCACCCTCCTTAACGGTAAAATCAGTCACATGATCCTTGCTGAGCGTGCCGACTTTGGTATCGCCATGCTGCCAGATAAAGGTATCGGCGCCATCGCCACCCACCAGGATGTCATTACCCAGCCCACCGGCCACATGATCATCACCCGCATCACCGAACACGTGATCCTCTCCCGTGCCTCCAAACAGGAAGTCGTGGCCTTCGCCACCATGGAGTTGGTCATTACCCCCCTGACCAAACAGCAGATCATTCCCCTCGTCACCCGACAAAATATCGTCTTTATCATTACCAGTGGACTGATCAAACTCGTCGGCGTGCGTACTGATGTAATGATGTACCTGCGCATCCGTCACCGAGTTGATATGAAGTTGCCCCTCAACATAACTCTGGATAGCGGCATAACCTTCGCCATGAATATTAGAAAAATGTACGGCATCGCCAAACAGGATATCGTCGCCGGCACCGCCGTTCATCTGATCACTGCCCGGCAGATTGTTGACCGAGGTGCCCAAGATGGTATGGGCCAGGTCATCTGCATTAACATGCGCGGTAACTTTATGATCAGAGTCATATTGCTGAAGTTCGGATTCAGAAAGTTCTCTTCCTAAACCAATCGCCTCCACCGTCACATGTTGATCAATTAACAGTTGATAGCCGCGATGTGAATGTTCAACAACATCGGGAGTCGCTGTTGTGCCATTACCACGGGAACCACCCCAATAATCAGGATTGTAAAGGGTCGGTTTGCCATCGGTGATAAAATAGGCCAGGTTCTTGGTATTACTTCCGCTTGTTCCACCAACCCCGGCAAACCACTGTGCCGCTTGCGTAAACGCATCCTGATAGTTGGTCCCACCTTCAGCGACCATATGATCAAGCACAGTTTGCAACTGATGTAGTGCATTGGGGTCTTTCAGGTTTACCCCAATATGGCTTTCCACCTTGGAGTCAAAATCGGCAAGGTAAAGGTTGACCGTCCCTGCATTGTCCGAGCTTGCACTCTTTTCTAAACTAGCGAATACCGTCGCTAACTGAGCTTTAATGGTATTCATCGGATCCCGACCAATACTGCCCGAGGTATCAACCATAAAGGCAATATTGTAGTTCTGGCCCGGCAGTACCACGCTACCATCCAAGTCACCGACCACCATATCGTGCGCACTGCCATAGGTATGCTTCTGGTCACCTGGCTCACCTTCATTGGCCGCAAAATAACTCAGACGAACACTATCCTCACTGCTGGCGGTAGTGGGATGGTCTGTGCCAACCTCTTTGGCGATCGCTTCGACCTTAAAGTCTACCTGACCAGCTTCCCCACCCGGCACGCGCAGGGTAAGTCCTTGCAGATGCGCATCCAGGCCAGTCGAGCCCAATTGATGGTTAGCTGTCGTCAGCGTGATCTTGCCATCAACATCTGCAGTGCCCAACTGATGATCGCCACTGAGCAGCTTGCTACCCGTGGGTAACCCGCTTAATACCAGACTGTCCAGCACCTCGCTGCCATCCCGATCCGTCAGCGCGGCATCGATATTCACCGGATAATCAACCAGCGTCGGCTGCACCATGGTTAAGGTGCCGGAGTCTTGATCCAGCTGATAAATCCCATCAACAAACTGCACATATTCAATATTATGCAGTGCTTTGGCGGTGCCGATGCCATGTTCGGTCACGGTAAAGTCAAACCAGTTATCGCTCTGCTTGTGAACGACATAATCAGAACGATGCCCCGGTAGCACAGCGGTATCAAAACCACTCCCTCCCCACAACACATCACTGCCCAGACCGGACACCAGCACATCATCACCGTCGCCACCGTCCAGTGTATCGCCTTGAGCCGTGTCGCCACTGACCAGCACATCATTGCCCTGGCCACCGTTCAGCTGATCGCCCCCGCCGTGTTGACTGACCAGATAGTCAGGGTTAGCAGTACCCGGTATCGTCTCTGCTTGCGCAGAGCTGTCCGTTTTGGTGCTGGTAAAATTAAAAACGGTTTTATCAAAATGACCGGCTTGGAACTGTTCGGTCGAAATCCCGGCGGTACGAAGATGCTGCTCGTTTTGCGCCACCCCATCGCCGGTCATGCTGACATCCACGGTCGGCTTATCCGCCTGCGCAGCGATATCGATCACCAGCTTGCCGGTATTGCTATGCGCAAGGCCATCGTCAATCTGGTAATCAAAACTAGCGTAGTCGCTATGTTTGTTACCGACATCCAGCGCATGACCATCGTTGGCATCATTGCTGGATGCATTGGCCACCGGAATAAAGCGCAGATGTCCGGCATTGATCTCTGCATTGCTGATGGAATCGCCCGCCTTGACAGCAATCCAGTGTCCTGGGGCATCCTGATGTTCCAGTGTTCCCTCTTTCGGCAGGACCGTAAATAGCACGCTCAATTCGGCATCCGGTTGATCATCACTGGCGCTAAACTGCGCCCAGGTCAGTACCTGCACACCATCTTCGACACCGTTAATATGACCATCTGTTGTTACCGGAATCTCGTTCGTGCCCGTGACAGTAATCACCAGTTCCGCTGTATCCAGGCCGCCCTTACCATCACTCACGGTATAGGTAAAGGTATCGGTCGCCGTTTCACCCTGCTTGAGTTGATTGGCATGGTCTGCCAGATAGTGATAGCTACCATCCGCGTTCAGCGTCAGCGTGCCGTAACTGCCGGTCAGCGCCTGTCCCAACGAACCACTCAGGCCACTACCACTTTCGGCTCCGGTCCGGATGGTCACGACTTGCAATCCATCATGATTACTATCGTGATCGTTGGCCAAGACGCCATGGGCCTTATCGACAGTCAGGGACTGCTCTTCTTGAACCGCCCCATGGTCCATGGCCGCCACGGGCGCATCATTGTGTGTCAAACTGAATTTCAGAGAGGTTGTAGTGGTAACAGACTGATGCGTACTGCCCTCAGTCGAAGTGACACTGGCCGTCAGGGTAAATGGCGTGGTGTAGCTGGCCGGCACGATTAACTTCAGCCCATTCAGCTCAGTGTCCGTCAGCGTCCAGGTGCCATCCGTCTCCAGATGGCCTGCACTTAGTTTGACCGCCGAAGGAATCCCGCTGAGGGTGATCACCGAGAGGGTTTCACTGCCATCAGTATCAGTCAGGGCAGCATGAATATCTAGCGCATACGAGTGGGTTGTAGTCTTCTCCAACTGCGAGCCGTCACCAAATGCAATGGCCTCGTAACCATTGAAACTGAGCTCGCCGCCTATTGGATTGCCTAACTTATCCAGCTCGACCAAAGTGCCATCCCATTGGCCATTGTTCAGGCGGAGGCGATTGAACCGATAGCGATCGGCGGCTTGAGCCAGATAAAGCACATCGTAGCCAACATCACCGTGGGTGGCCCCCCCCTTGATGTCTCCAAATAGTGCAACGACGTCGTTACCATCACCGGCATTGATATTCGATCCGCCGTTCATGGTCCCCGTGACGACAATGCTATCGCTGCCATGAGTGCCCAATACATTACTATTCTGCAACAACTCACCGGTAACTAGCGCCGATTGGGTCGTCATTTGTACTGTACTATCGATCGTGTTTTTGATGGTGTTGCTATTGAAATGGGAGATCTCCTCAGCCGCACTGACATCATAAGTACTAGTAGCCGCCAAGTTGCGTCCCACCAGGTTCACCGTGTTATCCGCATTCCGGGTGGAGAGATACAGATCATGCCCCCCCAATCCCTGCAGCCCCACAATCAATCCATTTTGTTCAACCGAACCAATCTTCACGAATTGATCATCATGCAGCCCAGGATGATCTGGCTGACGGGCATAAGCGATAATTTTACCTAGATCGGTGGCTGAATGAGATGCTGTGGCATCGGGCACCAATGACAAAGTCAGCACAGGCTTATCGACCTCGGCATTCACATCGACCGTCATCAACCCGGCAGCACTGGTAGCAAGCCCATCGGTCACCTGGTAATGAAATGTGGCGTAATCGTTGTGCTGGTCACCGGTACCGGCAACCCCATAGCTATCCGAACCGGATTGATTTGCGGCCGGCATAAAGCGCAAATGCCCTGCATCGATCTCTGCCTTAGCGAGCGTTGTAAGTCCGGTCAATGTGACCCAACTGCCACTATCCAGATGCTGTAAGCGGCCACCCCCTACATAGCTGGAAGCATCAATCACCACACTCAGCGAACTATCTGGTGAGTCGACATCAGTTGTCTTGAAATCACTCCACTGGAACGTACGGGAATGATCTTCACTCATAGATACCTGAGCGCTTGGTTGAACGACAGGCGCATCATTATGACCATCGATAATGATGGTCGCCGTGGCCGACGATTCCGAGCCATCTCCATCCACGATGCGATAGCTGAATGTCTCGCTCAGCGATTCACCCGTCTGCAGCTTGTTCACATCCGGGTTGCTGTTATTCAGCGAGTAGGTCAGTGCGCCCGTCTGGCTGTCCAGCGTAAAGCTGCCGTACTGCCCGTGCTGGCTGGTCGGTACGCCGTTGGCAATATGGTTGTCACCATCCCGACTGGTCGTATCATTGGCCAACAGGCTCAAGGTCACCGTATGCGTTGCCGCATCCTCGGTCACATGCGCCGTCTCCGGATTAGCTACCGGCGCGGTATCGATCACCGCCAGATGCAGGATACTGCTCGACGACTCGCCCGCCAGGTCGGTGACCCGTACATCCAGCTGGTCGACAATCGGCGCACCATTGGTATGCGTTTGCTGCGGCGATGCAAAGGTGTAGGTCACCTCGCCGCTGGCGGCATCAAAGCCAATCAGCGTCAGCGTGCCGTGGGGTGTAGTGAGCGTCTGCGGCTTGTTCGCCAGATCGTTCAGTTGGCTCACCGAGAAGGAAGCGCTACCCACAGTAACCCCTGCCAACCCGCTTGGCGCATGCAGCGTGAAGTGGCCAGTACCACTGGTCGCCTCGACAATGGTCAGTTGGTCACCCGCCACCGCCGTTGCCCCGGCGCCGGTCTCTGCCGTGGTCGGGAAGCTGACCGACGGTGCACCGTCACTGTGGCCATCAATAATGATGGTCGCCGTGGCCGACGATTCCGAGCCGTCTCCATCCACGATGCGATAGCTAAATGTCTCGCTCAGTGACTCACCCGTCTGCAGCTTGTTGACGGCAGGATTACTGTTATCCAGCGCGTAGGTCAGCTTGCCGCTATGGCTGTCCAGCGTGAACGTGCCGTACTGCGCCGGCGTGTTGGCCGGTTGGGTCGGCGCAAGCTTGATGTGGTCGTCCTTACTCTCTGTATCGTTGGCCAGCAGGAAGATTGCGGTTTTGGCTTTCCCATCCTCGGTGACTTCAAACTTGTCACCGGCCGCTACCGGCACGCTGTCTGTGACCGACAAACTCAATGTCTGTGTGGCCGTGGCACTCGCCAGATCAGTCACCGTCAGCACCAGCGATTCGGTATTCGGCGCACCGCCGGTATGCGTCTGCCCCTGGGCGGCAAAGGTGTAAGTCACCTCGCCGGTTGGCGCATTATAGCCGGTCAGTGTCAGCGTACCGTGGGTCGTGGTGATCGTCTGCTGGGTAGTCGCCAGAGCCTGCAACTGGTCCACACTCAGTGTGGTGGTGCCCAGAGTCAGGCTTTGCAATCCATCCGGCGCGGCGAACGTAAAGTGCCCGCTTACCGGTGCACTGCCTTCCATCAACGATTGGGCCTGAACCGCATCCATATGCGGCGCCCCTTGGGAGGTCCCGGTCAGGGTAATCTTGACCGTGGTATGCCCGCCATCCGACGAGTGGACCTCAAAGCGGTCGTAGACCACCTGTCCCGGTAACAGTTCGTTGTGCGGGCTATCCATCAGGTAATGCCAGTTGCCCTGACTATCCATCGAGAAGGCGCCGTAGTGTCCTTGCTGCGAAGTGATCGGGATCAGTTTGGCCGCTATCTGATCAAGATCGGTCAGCGAAACGGTACCACTGGTACTTTGGGCGACATCACCCTCGGTAATAAAGCCATGGGTCGCATAGAGCCGGGAGACGTCCTCCTGGCCTTCGATATGGATCACCACCTCGGTCGAGCCACCGTCGGTCGAAGTGACGGTGAAGTGCTCCGGTACCACTTCCCCCGCATTCAGCACGTTCATATCAGTGCGGGTGGTGTAATCCCAATGCCCTTGCGCATCAATGCTGAAATCACCGTACTTGCCAGGCACACCGGTTTGCGGCTGCAGCGTGGCATGTGTCTGATCCAGATCCGACAGACTCACCTTGCCGGAGGTACTCAGTACCTGATTGGTCTCCTGCAGGGAGACCTTCTGTCCGGTCAGATGTGCCACATCCTCGGTACCGGTGATCAGGATATTGATCGTCGTGCTCTGACCGTCACTGCTAGCAACAGTGAATTTCTCGGTCGCGGTTGCACCGGCATCCAGCCAGTTCATATCGCCAGTGGTCTGATAGTGCCACTGTCCGTCGACAGACAGATCCAGGTGGCCATAGTGTCCACTCGCTTGACTCTGTGCCAACCAGGTCGCCGGCTTGTCATCCGGATCAACCAGGCCCAACTGGCCGCCGGTCTGCAACGGAGCATTTGTTTCATCCAGCAACCGGGTGTCACCGGTCAGCATGGCGGGATCATCAGTACCTTGAATCAGTAACGTGACCGTATTGGACGCACCATGGGCGGTATGCACATCAAAGATCTCGACGACGTTGTCGCCAGCGGACAGATGATCCAGATTCCCGTTGCTGGTATAGGTCCAGCGCCCCTGGGTGTCGATGGTGAATGTGCCTTCCCCTCCAGCAATGGTTTCGCCCACGATAGTGTCCGGCACACTGTCCGGATCGGTCACTGTCAACACACCGCGCGCGGTCAGGATCGAATCACTTTCCTGCAGCACACGATGGTCGCCGCTCAACTGCGCCGGATCATCGCTACCGACAATGTTCACGGTCAACAGGCCATGACCGCCATCCGAAGTGGTCACCGGGAAGGTTTCCGTGACGCTCTCGCCCTCGTTCAACTCATTCAGCGCGGTATGGGTCTGGAACGCCCACCCGCCACTGGCATCGGTGGTCAAGGTGCCGTAGTGGCCGTCTATCGTCTGGGCCGTGATGGTCGCAGGGATACTATCCAGGTCGATCACCTGCAGCATGCCCGAACCGGTCAGCGGCACATTGGTCTCTTGCAAGTCAACCGTGACATCCGGTACCCGCGAGACATCTTCCGTGCCGGTGATCACCACGCTCACCGTAGTTGTCGAGCCATCAGCAGTTGACACTACAAAATGGTCGGTGACGGTTTGTCCAGCATTCAGCTCGTTGAGCTCGCTGCGGGTCTGGTATGTCCAGTGGCCGGTTTCATCAACATGGAACAGGCCAAAGTGACCTTTGCCCGACGCTGCTATAAATGGCGACTTCGTGATGTCCGGATCATGGTTCTGCAGTTGGCCTGCTGTCGATAGCACGACATTACCTTCGACCAAGGACACGATATCCGGTGTCAGCACCGCACGGTCATCGGTACCGGTAATGGTGATGATCACCTCGCCCTGTCCGCCATCTGCAGTCTGCACCGGGAAGTGATCCCTGACCACCTGACCGGCATTCAACTCGTTATGGGCACTGTTCATCACATAGTGCCAATGCCCCTGCGCATCAATACTGAAATGGCCGAATCTACCTGATACGTCAGTCTGCGCGACCACTGGACTAGTCCGATGGTCGAGGTCATGCACCTGCAAGGTCCCCGAGGTCTCCTGGACTTTGTCCGACTCGACCAGCGCGGCCCGTGCGGTATCAATCACCGCGATATCTTCGGTGCCGGTGATATGCAGCAGGATGCGGCTTTCTCCGCCATCACTGCTATGGACAACAAACGACTCCTTGACCTGCTCGCCGACGTTTAGCCAGTCCATGGCGTTGTTTGTGGTGTAGTGCCACACGCCCTGGGTATCGATAGTGAAGGTGCCGTAGTGGCCCTTGATGCTCTCCGGCAGGATGGTGGCAGCCGTCCGGTCGGGATCGTCTACCGTCACTTGACCAAAGGCAGTCAGCGGGGCATTCCCCTCCGTCAGCTCGATTCTCGCGCCAGTGGGCGTAGAGACATCCTCCGTGCCGGTAATATCAACGGTGACCGAGGCATGGCCGTGATCGGTGGTTTCGACGGTGAACACATCGGAGACTTTTTCTCCGGCATTCAACTCGTTATGGGCGCTGTCCATCACATAGTGCCACTTGCCGGTGGCGTCGATGGTGAACTGGCCATAATGTCCGTGGGCATTGGCTTGCGGCACCACCGTCGCGGCAGTGGTATCCAGATCGTGCAGTTTCAAGTGGCCCTCGCCCGACTGGGGCGCATCGGTTTCGGTCAGTGCGACCTGGTTGCTACGCAAGGTCGCGACATCTTCGCTACCGATAATCTCGACTGTTACCCGCGCATGTCCGCCATCGGAGGTCTGCACCTCGAAATGCTCGGTCACCTTTTGGCCGGCATCCAGGGTATTCAGGGCATCCTTGGTGTGATATTGCCACTGCCCTGTCTGATCGATGCTGAACTCGCCATACTGGCCGGCAACGTGATCCTGCGCCAAGACATGCGCGGCCAAGGCATCCTTATCCGTCAGGATCAGAGCCCCGGAGGTCGACAGCACCTGGTTAGTTTCGTGCAGCAACACCTTGTCCGAGGTCAGGGCAGCGATATCTTCCGTACCTGTGATCAGCACATCCAGCATGGTCCCCGCACCATCGGTGGAGGTCACCAGCAGATGGTCGATCGCGATCTCGCCGTCATTCAGTTTGTCCAGTGTGCCATCCGTGGTGTATGTCCACACGCCGTGACCATCAATACTGAAAGTGCCATGACCCGCGGCTACATGGTCTTGCGGCTGGATGGTGGCTTTGGTGTGGTCCAGATCGGTCAACAACACCTGTCCAATCCGCGTCTGCTGCTGGTCGGTTTCGACCAGCGAAAAGGCGGGGGCCATCAGGGTAGAGATATCCTCCGAGCCATATATGGTCACCGTCACCGTAGCGCTGGCACCGTCGGTGGTATGAACCACCAACTGGTCCGTCACCGACATACCATGGTCAAGTTCACGATGAGCATCGTTCATCCGGTAATGCCACTGGCCGTTGGCGTCGATATCAAAACTGCCGTAGGTACGGCTGACACCCTGCTGCGGCACGATAGTGGCCGGCATGTTGTCCACATCGGAGAACATCACCAGTCCGCTGGACTCCTGTGCTACTGCCCCCTGAACCAGATGTCCGCTATCGTCGTGGATAGTTGAGATATTGTCAGTGCCATGAATGGTCACGGTGACCGTGCTGGTGCTGCCATCGGAGGTCAACACTTTGAACTGTTCGATGATCGGCGCTTGCGTCGCGCTCAACTCGTGGTGCGGGCCATTCATCGCATAGTGCCATTGCCCTTGCGTATCAATGGTGAACACACCATAGTTGCCCTGAATACCGGTCTGGGCTACTACATGCGCCTTGTCGGTATCGAGATCCGTCAGAACCAGCTGGCCGCTAGTCTGTGGCGGCGTATCGACAGACGGATGCAGATCATAGCCTTCAGACAACTCAACTGAAGCAGAGGTCAGAGTGGCCGGATCGTTAACACCGTGGATGAGCACGGTGACGGTATCACTACCCCCATCGGTGGCCGTCACTGTAAATGAGTCGGTGACTGACTGCCCCTGATTCAACTCATTGTGCGGACCATTCATGTCGTAGTGCCAATGGCCCTGTTCATCGACGCTGAAAGTGCCAAAATTACCTCTAACACCGTTTTGCGCCACCAGATGTGCCGGCGCATCGGTGTCCTTATCATCCACCGGCACGTTGCCGGCGGCATGCTGCGCAGCATCGGTCTCGGTTAACTCAACTTGCATGCCGGTGACCGTCGATACATCTTCCGTACCGGTAATGGTCACTAGCACGCTGGCAGCGCTGCCATCCTTGGTGGTCACTGCAAAACGTTCACTTACCTGCTCACCGTCATACAGCTGATCAAGCGCACCGTCAGTGGTATAGGTCCAGTGGCCGTGTGCATCAATGCTAAAGGTACCGTAGTTACCGGCTTGCGTTTCCGATCTCATGCTGACCGGACTGTCTACATCGCTCATGACCAGCTGGCCACTGACAGTCTGTTGTATGTCGGTTTCAACCAGATGCACCTTGGCGCTGTGAACTACAGACGGATCATCGCTGCCAGTGATGGTCACCGTCACCACGCTGGAAGCGCCGTCGGTGGTGGTCACAGGGAAGGTTTCGGTAACCACATGGCCGGCGATCAGCTCGTTGTGCGGGCCGCTCATCTGGTAATCCCAGCGCCCGCTACCATCCACGGTAAAGGTGCCGTAATGACCGGCCATCCGCGCGTCGATCACCGTCGCCGGCGTGCCGTCGGCATCGGTCAAGGTCAGCAGCCCGCCGGTATGTTGTTCCGCATCGGTCTCTGTCAGTGACCGGCTGTCGCCGGTCAAAACAGAGGTATCTTCCGTACCGGTAATGGTCACGGTGACCGTCGACGTCGCACCGTCAGTGGTGGTGACCACAAATGACTCGGTCACCTTCTCGCCGGCAAGCAGCTCGTTGTGCGGGCCGCTCATCTGGTAATCCCAGCGCCCGCTACCATCCACGGTAAAGGTGCCGTAATGACCGGCCATCCGCGCGTCGATCACCGTCGCCGGCGTGCCG
>JAYROM010000191.1:0-11455 GCA_041911695.1 Aeromonadaceae bacterium | reverse complement strand
CGGCGCTTCCGCCACCAGCATCGCCACCTGATCGGCCGCCAGCGCCCGGGCATTGGCCAGCAGTCCGGCAGCAACCACCTGCAGCGCACTGGCCTCGGTGGCCGGGAAGTCGACCAGCACAGTGCTGTTATCCAGCAGCAGTGACTGGTTGGCCTGTTCACCGTTGAGCAGCGCGACCAGGGTTTCTGCGGCACTGACCGTACGCAACTGGTCGGCGACCTGCTCGTCCGACAGCACGCGGGTCAACTGACGCAGAATGCCCAGGTGCTCATCCGACTTAGCGGCGATACCGATCACCACGTAGGCCTTCTGGCCATCGGCCCACTCCACCCCATCGGCGAAGTGCAGCACTTTGACACCGGTCTGCATGACCTGGTCACGGGTATCCGTGGTGCCATGCGGAATGGCGATACCGCTACCCAGATAGGTCGCGGTCTGCGCTTCGCGGCGCAGCATGCCGTCAACATAGCCAGCGGTGACCAACCCTGCGGTGGTTAGTTCAGCCGCGACCTGACGGATCGCCTCCTGCTTGTCCTGGGCCTGCGCGCCAAGGCGCACGTCGTCTACTCTCAGTGTCAACATGGTGAAGTCCTCGTTCCCATCTCCGGATGCCATCGCCCGGGATTCATTGCCTGTTCAAGTGTGGTACACAGTTTGCGAAACAGCCGCCCAGTAAGGTTTTCTTGTGTTATTTGTCGGTCTGAATCACAAATTAATCGTTTCAGCACAAATGCTGGATCGTTTCAGTGCTACATTCAAGCTCGTCACTACAATCATATTTCCGTATTATGACGCAGCGCACATTGCCGCCCCGGCGCGGGAAAAAGCACGGGAAAAAATGGGGTAGAACAGGGGGAGCAGTATGAAACTCGAGGATATCGCCAGACTGGCCGGCGTCTCCAGGACCACCGCCAGCTACGTGATCAACGGCAAGGCCGAACAGCATCGCATCAGTCCACAGACCCAGGCTCGGGTGATGGCCGTGGTGCAGGAGCACAACTACCGGCCGGACCAGGCAGCAGCCGCCTTGCGTCTGGGCAGTAGTCGTCTGCTCGGTCTGATTGTGCCGGATCTGGAGAACCAGAGTTATGCGCGCCTGGCCAAGCTGTTGGAGGCCGGCGCTCGCGACCAGGGCTTCCAGCTGATCATCACCTGCTCCGATGACAATCCGCAGACTGAAATGGCGTTGGCCGAAATCCTGGTCGCCCGCCGGATTGACGGCCTGCTGGTCAGCAGCGTGCTGGCCGAGGAGCACCCCTTCTACCGCGATCTGCAGGCACGCGGCACACCGATTGTCGCCATTGACCGTGCCATGGATGCCCAGCATTTTGCCTCGGTGATCAGCGAGGACGCCCACGGCGCCTACCAACTGACCGCCTCCCTGCTCTCACCGTTACCGGCGGCGATTGGCCTGCTCGGTGCGGTACCCGATGTGGCCATTTCGCGCCAGCGTGAACAGGGCTTCCGTCAGGCCATCCGCGAAATGGCCCCTGGTCTGGTCGCCGATTGTCGTTACGGTGAGCACTTCAGCCGCGATACCGGCGAAGCATTATGTCGCCAATGGCTGGATGACGGCAGCCTGCCGCAGACCCTGATCACCACCTCGTATGTGCTGCTCGAAGGGGTGCTGGATGCGTTGGCCAGCGAACCGCAACGGCTGGCCAGCATGCGGCTGGCCACCTTTGGTGATAATCGGCTGCTCGATTTCCTGCCATTCCAGGTCAATGCCCTGCCGCAACAGTTCCCGCTGATTGCCAAACGCGCACTGACCTTGGTGCTGGCCGCGATCCGTGAGGAGTACCATCCTGGTATCCAGGTGATCCCCCGCTTGCTTAAGGTGCGTCATACTGGTTGAGACGCCCCTCGTTGTAGGACGCCGTCGGGCGTCCGGTTGTTACCCGTTCTGCGGGAAGGAGTCATGATGAAATTTGCCCTGGCCAGTGATCACGCCGGCTTTGCCCTGAAACAACAGATCAGCGCCCTGCTGACCCGCCTCGGCCACGAGGTGCAGGATTTTGGTGCCTTCGATGAGCAGGCCTGCGATCTGCCGGACAGCGTCTACCCGGCCGCGTTGGCGGTCAGTCGGGGTGAGGCGGAACGCGCGATTTTTGTCGACGGTGTCGGCTATGGCAGTGCCATGATCGCCAACAAACTGCCCGGCGTGTTCGCCGCAGTATGTCAGGATCCGTTCTGTGCCCAACTGGCGCGCTCACACTCCAACACCAATGTGTTGTGTCTCGGCGGCAAGCTGATTGGCGAGGCGATCGCCATGGAGATCGTCCGTGTCTGGCTGGAAACCCCTTGGCTGTCTGGCGAGGAGAAATATGTGCGCCGGGTGAATAAGGTGGTCGATATCGACACCCGCCACTGCCACGACCCGCGCTGACCCGCCTCCGCGCCGCGCGGTAGTGCCAACTGGGCATCGCCGCGCGGCGCACGCTGTGACCCGCCGCAAATCCTCTGTTACCCCCCTCAAACCCGAGTTGAATCCGAGGGCTGTTCTGCGAGAATCAGGGCTCATTTCTTTACCCTAGTGAGGAGTGCGCCATGGCCGCACCGTTTGTTCTGCAACACGCTCTGCCCACCAGCAGCCGTCTGGTATTCGGTTGCATGGGTTTGGGTGGCAGCTGGGATGCCAGCCCGATCACCGCACAGCATGTCCAGGAGGCACAGGCTGCGGTCGAGGCCGCCCTGGAGATCGGCATCACCCTGTTCGATCACGCCGATATCTATACCCTTGGCAAGGCAGAACAGGTGTTCGGTACCCTGCTCCGGCAGCAACCGGGCCTGCGTGAACGCATTCTGCTGCAGTCCAAGTGCAGCATCCGCTTCCCGGATGATCACGGCCCGCAACGTTATGACCAATCTCGTGACTATCTGCTCACCAGCGTCGATGGCATCCTCTCGCGCCTCGGCGTCGAGTATCTGGATGTGCTGTTGCTGCACCGTCCGGACCCGCTGATGGAGCCGGACGAGGTGGCCGAGGCCTGGCTGCAGCTCAAGCAGTCCGGCAAGGTACGCCATCTGGGGGTCTCCAACATGCATAGCGGCCAGATGGCGCTGCTGCAGCGCAGTCTGCCCGACCCGCTGCGGGTCAACCAGCTGGAGATGAGCCTGTTGCGCCATGACTGGGTGGATCACGGCACCTGCTTTAACGATGAACAGAGCCGCGGCCTGCGCAGCTGGGGCGATACGCTGGATTACTGCCGTCTGCACGATGTGCAAGTACAGGCCTGGAGCCCGCTGGCGCAAGGCTGGTTCAGTGGCGCCCTGCCGGCCGATGCCCCCCCTGCTGTGCAGCAGACCGCAAGGCTGGTCAGCGAATTGGCCGCCAAGCATCAGACCAGCGCCGAGAGCATTGTGCTGGCCTGGCTGCTGCGCCATCCCGCGGGCATCCAGCCGGTGATCGGCACCCGCCATCCGGATCGCGTTCGCGCCTGCGGCGATGCCACCCGCATCAGCCTCAGCCGCGAGGAGTGGTACCAGCTCTATCTGACCGTGCGCGGTCGTCGACTGCCATAACGGCGGCTCACACCGGCGACGTCAGTCGCCGGTGTCATATCTCACCGTTGCGCTGCCCCGGCGGATTAAGCAAAAACACCACACTGCCGCGATAGGCCGGCATCTGTGCCAATCGCGGCAACCAGGATCGATCCCAGGCGCCATACTGCACCAGACCAATCCGGAACGGGATCTGCAAGCGCGCCAGCGCTGGTAGATAGGCGTGATAGCCGGGTTCGGTTGTCCGGCCGCGATAGGTCTGCACCACCAACTCATCCACCACCCCGCGCAGGCCATTGAGCACCGCCACATCGCCACGCGCACTCCAGTCGAGCAGCCCGGTAATGCTCAGGCCACACTCGGCAGGCAACTGCTGGCGCAACTGACGCAAGAAATCGGCGTAATGCGCCAACTTGGGCGTCGCCGCATCAAAATCGATCTGAATTCCGGCCACGTGATTGCCCAACGCCCGCCAGTGCCGCCACTGCGTCAGCAGTTGAGACAACACCACCGGCGACCACTCCAGCGCCGCAACCCGATAACTGAGCCAGAGGGTTGGCACCGACAACGCCACCGGCTGCACCCCGCGCGCCACCAGGGTCGCTGGCTGGCCCGCAGCGGGTGCGCGGATCTCCCCTTGCAACAGATAAAGGGTCGTAGCCTCTCTCATGACCGGCTGCGGGCGCACCCCGGACCACAACCAAAACGCCTGATGCTGGCGCGCATCCACCCAGTCAGGCAGGGCCACCGGTGCCTGCACAGCAACACTGACCAGCAGACCGACCGCCCCGCACAGCCGACGCCACCCTCCCGCTTGAGGCACCGGCTACCACCAATAGCGCAACTGCGCCGCCCACGGGGTATCGGCATACTGATCCTTGAGCCACCGGAACCAGCGCTGGCGCTCGGCCTTGGGGATCTCATCACTGCCACAGTGGTTGCTACCACTGCTGGCAAAACAGTTGATCGCCCGGTAAAGCGCATAGCTACGATCGGCACGCGGCGCACTCGGGTCGGCGATCACCTGACGATAGAGCGCCAACCGGCCCTGCGGCTGACCGGTAAAGCGGTCCGGGCTACCGGCCAGTTGATCTGCCGCCGGCTTGTCGCCCAGCGGGATCTCATCCCAGCCCTGACGCATAAACTGCTCACCCAGACAGTTGCGCGCCGCCGCCGTCGGTTGGGTGGCCAGCGTGCGCACCGTCTCCTGCAGCGTCGGGCAACGATAGCCGCTGGTGGACGAAGCCGCCTGGCGAAAGGCGGTCAGCGCCAGCGGTTGTGACGCCGTGACCTGATCCAGCAGCGACTGATCGCGCAGGTAGTCCGCATACTGGCCGCGCTGTAACTGTTTGAACAACAAGGTAAACAGCGCCGTGTTGCGCAGGCTGTCCGCGCGTTGGTTATCACTGGCCACTTGGCGCAGCAGTTCAGCCGGTGCGACATGGCGGAGGATCGGCTGTAACAGGACCTCACGCTGGACCGGCCCCTCAGGGGACAGCAGAATCGCCAACTGATGACTGCGCTCCAGGGTCAATGCTTGCGCCAGCTCAATCAATTGCTGGCGTGCCAGGTCCTGCTGACTGGCGCGCAACACCTGCCAGTGCTGGATCGCCGCGGGCCAGCGTTGCAGCGCCATCAACCCCATACCGCGCAGCATCTGCTGACTGAACGCCATCAAATCGCCGGCCTCACCAGCTACCGGCGCGGGCCAGGCCGCCACCCGGGCATAATCATGCGCCACATAGTAGGCATAGGCCTGCTGCAGATAGTCGAGACTACCGGTGGGTGCTGTCGCCAATGCACTGCGTTGTCCCGCCAACTCCTCAGCGGTCGGTAATGGCCACGCCGGCTGCACCCCGGGTGCCCGCATCCGGCGCAGATCCTGCACCAGCAATAGCAGTGGATGACCCGCCACCTGCGCAGCATCCAGCTGGCGCCGGTCCAGCTCGTTCCACAGCGCCATGTTCTGCGGCCCCTCCAGCAGCTGGCCGTAGGCCCCCGCCAAACCGGCCGCATCACCGCTTAACCAAGCCACCCGGCGCTGTAACCCCAGCGCCGACGAGGCATAACGCCCTTGTGGCCAACGCTGCAGATACTGCTGCAACGCGACACCCGCCTGGCGCGCCGGGGCCGGATCGACCTGATGTGCATCGTAGAAGCCATACTCATC
The DNA here is from genome assembly GCA_041911695.1 of Aeromonadaceae bacterium. Lineage (GTDB taxonomy): Bacteria > Pseudomonadota > Gammaproteobacteria > Enterobacterales > Aeromonadaceae > Pseudaeromonas. The sequence goes on along the minus strand of JAYROM010000191.1, from coordinate 5,784 downwards.
AAACGCCGTCGCCTGCGCCTGCTGCAGACCAACTCGCACCAGTAGATAGGCTGCTGTTTCCGCCACCCACGGCTGGTCACTCGCCGTCAGGGCCTGTAATTGACGGGTGGCTTGTGGCCACTGCCCCAGATAGAAATCCTGAATGGCCTGCAGATAGGCAGACCAAGGCGCCGCTACCCCCGCAGGTAACCCAGCCAGATCCGGCATCCGCGTGGGCGCCTGGCTGGTATCACAGATGCCCAGCATGCGTACCCGCACACTCGCCAGCACCTGGCGGTCAGCCGCCGTCAGGCTGCTCTGCTGTAACGCCTGCAAAAAAGGCAGGGCAGCCGCAGTCCGGTTCAGCTCGCAGCGCCCGCTCAGCCACGCTTGCTGGCGAACCAAGGCGTCCTCCACCTCGCTGCCAGCCACCCCGAGGCCGGTTGCCACGCGTCGCAAGTCCTCGGCAAGTGCCGCTGCATCAGGCGCTGCAGGTTGCAGGGCGCTTATCGGCACCGGTATGGCAGGACTCGATTGCAGTAACGAAAACGAACTCAAGCCACGCGCCTGGGCCAGCAAGCCAAGATTGATGCGGGTATCATTGTCTGGCGACAGAAAAGGCAAACCGGTGAGGCTGCATTGATCGGCCTGCAATTGCAGCGCCTGCGGCGGGGAGCAATCCATATCGGCACAGGCCCAGCCACCTGCGGCCGGCAACAGGGTCAGCCAACACAGGGCAGTCCGATAACGTCGAGCACGGCGCATATTGTTTTCTCCACCAGAACACCAGGGTGCGAACCGGGCGCGCAGAGAAAGCAAGCCCGGCCTGATAGCCGGGCTTGAGGGGCACACCCTCAGTCATGTCACGATAACAGGGGCACTGTCACCGTTGCGATCCGGACAAGCCGGCTAGCCATCTGAGCATATCGTATTTTACTGCCCCCGGAAGCCTCGCACGGATATTTCCTTACGATCTGCTAACCCCCTCCGATTCAGCAACTCCGCACCCCGGTGGGGTCTACCCCGCGCGCCAGGGGACAACACAGCCCCTGAAGATGGTATGGATACTGCATTGATAGCGGAACGATTATCCCCTGTTGAGGAAAAAACCATGAAAGTCAGTGCTCGCAATGTGTTCTCCGGCACCGTCAGCGCCATCACGCCAGGCAGTGTCAATGCCGAAGTATTGCTGTCGTTGCCCGGTGGTGATCAATTAGTGGCTATCGTCACCCTGGCCAGTGTGACCACGCTGGGTCTGGCTGTTGGCCAGCCGGCGATTGCACTGGTCAAGGCACCTTGGGTGATCCTGTTGACCGACGCCGGTGACGTACGCTTTAGCGCCCGCAACCAGCTCACCGGCACCGTCAGTGCGCTGCAACCGGGCGCGGTGAATACCGAAGTGGCACTGACCCTGCCGGGTGGTACGGCGGTGTATGCGGTGATCACCAATGAAGCCAGCCAGGAGTTGGGACTGACCATCGGCACCAGCGCCACCGCGCTGATCAAGGCCAGCCATGTAGTGCTCGGCGTCCCGGCCTGACGCCCGTTCTACATCGCAAACAGACCGGCAAATGCCGGCCTGTCTACTTTCATCCCCGCCCCGCGGATCAGGGCTTGATATAGCCGTAGCGCGCCATCACCGCCAGGGCTTGCGGCCCCTTGAGGAAGCTCAGGAAGGCTTTGGCGGCGGCATTGCTGGCGCCAGTCTTGAGCAACACCGCATCCTGATAGATAGGATCATACTGATCCAGCGGCACTTCCCAGGCCGAGCCCTTGGTCAGCTTGCCATCCTTGCTCACCTGCGACAGCGCGACAAAACCGAGCTCGGCATTGCCGGAGTCGATAAACTGCTTGGCCTGCGAGATATTGTCGCCCTGCACCAGCTTGCCCTGCAGGCTGGCGGTCAGCCCGAGCTTGGCCAGCACCTGGGTCGCCGCCAACCCGTAGGGGGCAGTTTGCGGATTGGCAATCGCCAGATGTTTGAAACTGCCGGTCGTCAGCACCTTGCCGGCGGCATCCACGGTGGCGGCATCGGCCGACCACAGCACCAGTTTGCCGCGGGCATAGGTGAAGCGGCTGGCGCCATCAGCCAATCCGCTGCTGACCAGTTTCTCCGGCGTCTTGCGATCGGCACTGACCATGACCTCGAAGGGGGCCCCATGCTGGATCTGGGTAAACAACTGGCCGGTGGCGCCGGAAGAGATCACCAGCGTATCGCCGGTGGATTGCTTGAACGCGGCGGCAATGTCATTCAACGGGGCGAGAAAATTGGCGGCAACCGCCACCTTGACCTCGGCGGCCATGGCCTGGGTGGCGCCCAGCGCGACCAACAACAGCAGTGCAGTGGAAAGGCAGATCCGGTTTTGCATGGCTTGATTCCTTTATTGTGTGGGCATGATGTCATTGTCAGCATCACGACAGTCATCTTGATGACAAGTCGGTCGCGACAAGGCGGGACCAAGGGGCATCCAGGCCTCCTGCCTGGTACTGCCCCCCGGTCTGGCGCAGCAAAAACCGCCCTCGTCGGTGCGCAGGACACCTTGAGCCGGCTCGGCGTAGATGCGTAGCAAGTTCAGTACCAGACTGCCCCAAAAACACCACACCCCGGTCTTATCGACACGGGGTGTGGGTAAACAATCTCGCCACGCCAATCGGTTAGCGGTTAGCGGTTAGGGGTTAGGGGGTTATACCCCAATCTGGCGCAACGGCTGGCCTTGCATCAGATTATGTTCAATCTGCTCCAGCGAGACGTTCTTGGTCTCCGGCACCAGCCAGATGGTCAGGACGATAAACACCACATTGAGGATGGCGTAAATCTGGAAGGTCGCCGCCCCGCCAAGATTGTGCAGCATGGTCAGGAAGGTAGCGCCGACCACCATGTTGGCAAACCAGTTAGTCGCGGTCGAGCAGGTGATACCGAAATCACGCCCCTTGAGCGGCTGGATCTCCGAGCACAGCACCCAAATCAGCGGACCGGCGCTCATCGCGAAACCGATGATAAACATCAGCAACAGCCCGATCGACAGGTACTGCTGGAACGGGGTGAAGGCGGTGTTACGCATCATGAAGCTGAGCGCACCCATACCGACCGCCATCACCAGGAAGCCGAGCTTGAGGGTCGGCTTGCGGCCCCAGCGATCCACCAGCCCGATGGCAATGAAAGTGGCCAGCACATTGGTCAGCCCGACGCAGACCGTGCCCCACATCTGGTGCTCGGTGCTGGTGAAACCGGCCAGCTCAAAAATTTTCGGGGCGTAATACATGATCACGTTCATGCCGGTGAACTGTTGCATCACCTGCAGCAGCACACCGAGGAACACGGCACGGCGGAAGTTGCTGTTCTCGCGGAACAGGCTCCAGCCGTTCTGCTTGACCTTCAGGCTCTCGCGAATGGCTTCCAGCTCCTGGTGAGCCTGGGCGGAGGAGTCACGCAGCCTCTCCAGCACTTCGCGCGCCTCGTCATGACGATCACGCGAGGCCAACCAGCGCGGACTGCGCGGCAGGAAGAAGATCCCGACCAGCAGGATCACCGCCGGAATGGTCACTACGCCAAGCATCCAGCGCCAGGCGCCGTAGCGGCTGAACACGGTGTCGGACAGGTAAGCACCGAGGATGCCGATGGTAATCATCAGCTGGTACATCGAGATCATGCTGCCGCGGATATTTTCCGGCGCGATCTCGGACAGGTACAGCGGCGCGGTAAACGAGGCAATCCCCACCGCCAGACCGAGGAACACGCGCGCCAGGATCATGAACTCGACACTGCCGGCAAACGCGCAGGCCAGCGAACCTATCACAAACAGGATCGCGCCGACCATCAGGCTGTACTTACGGCCAATGTGGTGCGACATCCAGCCACTGGCCAGCGCACCGACGGCGGCCCCCAGCATCATCGAGCTCACCACCCACTCCTGCTGGCTGCTATCAAGGTGCAAACTGTCGCTCATAAACGGCAGTGCCCCGGCAATCACGCCAATATCCAGCCCGAACAGCAGCCCGGCCAGCGCCGCCAGAAAGCAGACCAGGAAGGTCATTCTGGCGTTGTTGTTTCGTGTCGTTACGTCTGTGCTATTTTGCATCATTGTTGTTTTACCCCTTGATAAAGCGAGGGCCCATGGTAGTGAAGCCCCCGCTTGCAGGATGTGATGCAAGTCACGCGAATGGAAGCGATTACACAGCGAAACTAAACCTCGATTAAACCACGATAAACAAAATAAAAATCAATCGGATAAACTAAATACAACCTAAACGGACCCATGGTTTTTTAACCCGTTTTTTGCGCGTCGTCCCTGCGGTAAAACGTGACCTGCACCTCGGCCGGTGGCGCGGCATACGGTGCCGAGGTGACCAGCAGATCCGCCCCGGCCCGGGCATAGTCGACCACATTGTCCATGGTGACGCCCCCGGCCGCGGCGAGACACGGACGCCCCGCACCAGCGGCTGGCACCACGGCCTGGTGACACGCTTGCACCGCTTGCGGCGTAAACTTCTCCAATTGCAATACATCCGCGCCAGCCGCAGCCCACACCAGCGCCTCTGCCAGCGTCTTGACCTCGACCACGATGCGTTTTTCCGGCAACTGGCGGCGCAATCTGGCCACCAGCGCGGCCGGCTCCGCGTCGCAAAACAGGCGATGCTCGGGAAAGATCAGTAGGGTTTCCGACAACCCGAGGCGGTGCATGGTCGCCCCACCCGCCAGCACAGCGCGGGTGGAGAGCGCCTTGGTGCCGGGAAACTGCTTGCGGGTACAGGCCAGCGGCACATCGAGACCGGCCGCCGCCAGCCGGTCGACCATCAACCGGGTGCGCGTGGCGATGCCGGCACAGATCTCGACCAGGGTCTGCGCCACCTTCCACGCCTGATGCAGGCTGGCCGCACTGCCCGAGGCCTCGAGGAGTATGGAGCCGTGGGCCACCGCGCTACCGCTGGGGGCCTGCACACTGGCCTGCGCCCCTGCCAGCACAAACAGCCGCGCCGCCTCCTCTACCGCACACACCGTCATCGCGCTGCGCGCGCTGAAGGTCAACTGTGCCGGCTGATCGCCGATGCCGAGCATCCCGGTGGTCAAATCGCCCCACGGACAGTCATCGTGCAGCAGTTGAGATAACTCATGATCGGACAACGCTAACATCGGCGTGCTCCGGTAAACAGAAACCAGAGTGAGCACCGAGCATTTTTCATGCCTACGCCAGTTAACGTCCGGGCCAGCCCTAAAAACAAACCGGGCGGCCCGGTGGGGTCGCCCGTTGATGTCGGATGAAAATAAAGTGTCACTCTAAAATGTAATCAAAATAGTCCAAAATGGCCATTTTATGTTCAAGTGCTGAACTAAAGTATCACCCTAGCAAAGACATCACAGCTCGCACTTACCGAAAACAATGAAAATATAGTTTCATCCTTTTGTTGTCAAAGCGCCGACGATATCAGGCCGATGCAGTATCTCTGTCAACATCATCACTCATCCGGTACCCCATGGACTTATATCCAGACTGCCGCTTGTCCCACATTCGCAGCAGTGCCGGGTGGCCAGAATCAACAAAATCTATGATTCGCACATTGGTTTTTCCTACATGATCCCGGTGCAGGCGCCCTGCGTACTGTTGCAGCGTGCCTCGCCAGGAGACAGGCATCGCAAGAATCAGCGTATCAAGCGGTGGGTGGTCAAACCCCTCACCAACTAATTTGCCAGTAGCCAACAGAATACGTGGCGCATCAGGCGCTAAATCAGCCAAGTCGGCCATCAACAATGAGCGTTGCCGTTTGGACATTCGCCCATGCAGCACAAATGGTCGAGGTATCAGATCG
>JAYROM010000190.1:0-11221 GCA_041911695.1 Aeromonadaceae bacterium | reverse complement strand
CATGTACTACCAGGTCGATAATCGTCAGCGTGCGGTGGGAACCGGCATCGGTCTGGCGGTATCCCGTTATCTGGTTGAGGCCATGGGCGGTACGCTGAGTGTTGACAGCGAGCCTGGGCAGGGCAGCTGTTTCAGCGTTGAGCTGGAGGTGCCGATCCTGACGCGCGGTGCGCAGGAGGTGGAGAACAAGGTGCCGGCGTTGCGCATCCTGTTGGTTGAGGATGTCGAACTCAATATCACGGTGGCGCGTGCGTTGCTGGAGAAGCTTGGCCATCAGGTCAGTGTGGCGCGTAATGGCGCCGAAGCCCTAGCGCAGTTTGCCCCCGCGCGATTTGACCTGCTGTTGCTGGATATCCATCTGCCGGATATGACCGGGCTGGATATTGCCGACCGGCTACGCCAGCAATATTTGCCGGCACAACTGCCGCCACTGGTGGCGCTGACGGCCAATGTGATCCGAAGTAAACAGGAGTACCAGGCACATGGTCTGCAGGATGTGATTGGTAAGCCACTGTCGGCGGATAATCTTAAGCAGGTATTGAACCAGCTGTTTGCCGCCACGGGGCCAACGGTGATGCCTGCTGAGGCTGCCGCCATGCCGCTGGCATTAGCCGCAGGGCAAGCGGAGCGCTCGTCGAGTACCTCTGCGGCGGCTGGTGCGGTGACGGTGGATCGCAGCTTGCTGGATCTGGGCTTTCTGGAGGACTACGCCAGCATGGTGGGTAAGCCGGTGCTTGGCGAAGCGTTGAAACTGTTTGAGCAGATGATGCCGGGCTATGTTGCGGAGCTGGAGCTGAGTCTGGCGCAGCAGGATGATGAGAACCTGGTGAGTACCGCGCACAAGATCAAGAGTGCCGCTGGGGCGCTGGGGCTGCGTCATTTGCATCAGCTGGCCAAACAGGCGCAAAGTCCGGATCTGCCCGGCTGGCGCGAACAGGTTGCCGGATGGGTGCAGGAGTTATCCCTGTGCTGGACGCGAGATGTTGCCTGCTTACGGGCCTGGCTGGCCTGAACCCAAACGCTTGGCGCCAGGAGGGCGGTATGGAGTACGCACAATTGTTACAAGGCTCACGACCGCTTGGCGAGCCAGATGGGGTTGAGACGGCCACTGAGCTGGCTCGGGCTCGCGTGGAGCAATGCGCGCCAGTGCGTCGACTGCAACAGAAAACCCAGGTCTTCCCGCTGGATGTGAAGGCCTCGGTGCGCAGCCGACTGACCCATTCACTGGAGGTGCAGCAGGTGGCCCGCCAACTGTCACTGGCGTTGCTGGCCCGCGCCCCGCACCTGGCGCCCTGGCATCAAAGTTGGCTCAATCTGCTGGAGATGGCGGCGCTGTTGCACGATGTTGGCAATCCGCCATTTGGTCACTTTGGCGAGGCGGTGATCCGCCGTTGGTTAGCTGAGCACTTGCCGCGGTTGTTTGAACGGGCGCTGGGGGTTCCGCCCTCGCATCTCTGGCAGCAGCGCTTGTTACCGGATCTGCTGGCATTTGATGGCAATGCACAGAGCATTCGCCTGGTCTATCAACTGCAGCAACTGGATGTGACCTGGAGCCTGCTGGCAACCCTGATCAAAGTGCCCTATGCGGTGGATGAGGCGCCAGTGCCGGGGCGATTACCGGGCTTTTTTATCAGCGAGGCGGCGATGATGGGCCGCTTGCGCCAGACGCTGGGGCTGGCACCCGGCGTACGCATGCCGTTGGTCTATCTGCTTGAGGTGGCGGATGACGTCTGTTACTGCATCGCCGACTTGCAAGATGCGGTGGATCGCGGCTTATTGGCGCTGACCGCGCTCCAACAGGCGGTCGGCGGGTTATCTCTCCCTTGGGCGGATGCGCTGTTGCAGCAGGCGATGGATCCGGAGGGCGAGTTCTTTACCCTGTTCCGCGCCCGGTTAACGGCCACCTTGGTCGATGGCGTGACATCGGCTTGGTTGCAGCACGAAGCCGCGCTGTTGGCCGGCACCTTCCAGGGCAGCTTGCTGGCTGCCATTGATGGTGAGATCGGCCGTAGTGCCCTGGCTGTGCTCGATTGTTTACGTCAGTTAGCTCGGCAGCAGGTGTTTCGCAGCCGTGAGGTAGAAGCCCTCGAGTTGGCCGGTTATGCCGCGATTCAAGGGGTACTGCATGGTTACGCTGGGCTGCTGGCGTTGCCGGCTACCGCGTTTGCTGCCCTGTTTGAAGGGCATGGCGATCCGTTGATGCAGCGGCTGGCCCGACGGCTCTCCCGCCGCCATATCGCGGCCTGGCGTCAAGCCTGCGCAGCGGTTCCGGTAGGCGTGGAGGCGGCGGAGTGGGAGTGGTATGCCCGGGTTCGCCTGCTGATCGACTACGTCAGTGGTATGACCGACACCTATGTGCAGGCTGAATATCGACTGCTGCGCGGCGATTGAGGCGCAGCAGCAAGCCGGCAGAGCGGCCGATGTCGGGATTACGCCAGAGCGAACTCGCGGTTATCGAGGGTGACCGGAATTTGCTGCTTGAGCATCGTCAGTAACAGGATCGAGCGGTGCTCCCCATCCGGCTCCTGATAGATGGCTTCCAGCCCATGGAAGCTGCCCTCGCCAATGATCACCCTATCTCCACATTTCGGGAGTTGCGGCATGCGCGCACGTAAGGCATCGCTGTCTTCACGGCACATCATGTCGTAGATCAGCCGTGAGGGGATGCAGCTCCAATGGTTGCCGAAGCGCACCATATGGCGCAATCCGCGCGTGGCATTCAGACGCGTCGGCGAGAAGGCCTCGAGGTCAACCTGGACAAACAGGTAGCAGGGGAACATTGGCTCCATACGCTTTTCGCGTTTACCGCGGACCAGTCGTTCGACTTCAACCATAGGGTAATAGCTATCGATGCCTTGATTACGCAAGTGCTGACTGGCGCGCTGCTCTTCGCGCGGTCGGCAGTAGGCGAGATACCAGTTCATCATGGGCGTTTTCCGTGCTGTGTGGCTGGACAGTTCCGTTTTTTTATCATTATCAGCATATACGCCAGATAAACATAAAGGCCACAACAAGGCGGCCTTTATGGGTTTTTTAGCGTTGCTTACGTAATTTTACACGGACAACTGGCGATTACCAGCCCTTGACCAGACCACCCTTGAACAGGTCGTAAGCGGCCTTGTAGACCTCGTCACTCTGGTAGGCCTGGACGAACTGCTTGACCTTCTCGTCGTTCTGGTTGTTGTCACGCGCCACGATCAGGTTGACGTACGGCGAGTCCTTGTCTTCGACAAACAGGCCGTCACGGGTCGGCAGCAGATCGATCTGCGAGGCGTAGGTGGTGTTGATGATCGACAGATCCACATCATCCAGCGAACGCGGCAGCTGAGCAGCTTCCAGCTCGACAATCTTCAGGTTCTTCGGGTTCTCGACGATATCCAGCACGGTACCGTTCAGGCCGACACCGTCCTTCAGCTTGAGCAGACCCTGCTTCTGCAGCAGCAGCAGCGAGCGGCCCAGGTTGGTCGGATCGTTCGGTACGGCGACCTTGGCACCCGGTTGCAGATCTGCCAGCGACTTGATCTTCTTGGAGTAGCCAGCGATCGGGTAGACGAAGGTGTTGCCGACCGGCACCAGCTTGTAACCGCGGTCCTTGATCTGGCTGTCCAGATACGGCTTGTGCTGGAAGGCGTTGACGTCGATGCTGCCATCGTTCAGGGCAACGTTCGGCGTTACATAGTCACTGAAGCTGACGATTTCGACATCCAGATTGAACTTCTCTTTGGCCACCTTCTTGGCGACTTCAACCACCTGGGTTTCGGTGCCGGCAATCGCGCCGACCTTGATGTGATGAGCATCGCTGTCCTTGCCGCAGCCGGTAACCAGCAGGGCAGAGAGCAGAGCGAGAGCAGAGAGGGACTTATACATGATTTTCTCCTTGATAATCACGACAGGAATCAGCGGTGGTCGACACGACGAACCAGATGTTCGCCAACAGATTGAATCAGTTGTACCAGTACTACCAGGATCACTACGGTGACCAGCATGACCAGCGGGTCAAAACGCTGGTAACCATAGCGGATACCGACGTCACCGAGGCCACCCCCACCGATGGCACCGGCCATGGCGGAATAGTTCACCAGCGCAACCAGCGTGATGGTGATGGCATTGACGATGCCGGGCAGCGCTTCGGGCAGCAGCACCTTGTTCACGATTTGCAGCGGGCGTGCGCCCATTGCCTGGGCGGCTTCGACCAGACCGGACGGCACTTCGAGCAGAGCGCCCTCGACCAGACGGGCGACAAACGGAATCGCACCGACGGTGAGTGGCACGATGGCGGCCACGGTGCCGATACTGGTGCCGACAATCAGCCGGGTAAACGGAATGATCGCTACCAGCAGAATAATGAAGGGTACCGAGCGGCCAACGTTGACCACCACACCGAGGATGCGCTGCAACCAGGGGTTGGCCAGAATGCCGTCGGCCTTGGTGATATGCAGGGCAACGCCCAACGGTACGCCAATCAGTGCACTGATCAGGGCAGAGGCGCTGACCATCAGCAGGGTTTCCCCCAATGCCTGGACGAGCAGATTAATCATTGCTTCGGACATAACCGAGTACCTCTACCTGGATCTGGTGGTCGCGCAGGAACTGGATGGTCAGTTCACTGGCCGGGGAGTCGGCGAACAGTTCAGCCAGCAGGTAACCGAACTTGGTGCCACCGGCATATTCGATGTCGGCACTCAGGATGCTGACATCGACACCGAAGCGGCGGCTGACTTCCGAGATCAGCGGTGCATTGACGCTCTGGCCGGTAAAGCCCAGACGCAGTAGCGGCCAGCTGCCTGCCGTGTGGTCGGCCTGCATGCGGACCGCATAATCCTCAGGCACCGGCAGATGAATGGTGGAGTGGATAAACTCTCGTGCCAACGCAGTTTGCGCATGGCTGAAGAACCAGGCGACTTCGCCTTGTTCAATCAGTTGGCCGCCATGAATGATGGCCACCTTGTCACAGATGGTTTTGACCACATCCATCTCGTGGGTGATCAGCAGGATGGTCAGCCCGAGCTTACGGTTGATCTCTTTGAGCAGGCTCAGGATCGACTGCGTGGTTTGCGGGTCGAGCGCCGAGGTGGCCTCATCGCATAGCAGTACCTTGGGTTCCGGTGCCAGCGCGCGTGCAATCGCTACGCGCTGCTTTTGGCCACCGGACAGCGCGGCCGGATAGGCCTGAGCACGTTCGGTCAGCCCGACCAGTTGCAGCAGCTCGTTGACACGGCGTTCGATGGCATCGCGCTTCATGCCGGCCAGTTCCAGCGGCAGGGCGATGTTGTCGAACACGGTGCGCGAGGCCAGCAGGTTGAAGTGCTGGAAAATCATGCCGATCTTGCGGCGGGCCAGCGTCAGGGCCTGTTCGCCAAGCGCAGTCAGCTCGACACCGTCTACCTCGACCTGGCCGGAGGTCGGCCGCTCAAGCAGATTGACGCAGCGGATCAGGGTGCTCTTGCCGGCACCCGAAGCACCAATCACGCCAAAGATCTCTCCGGCAGCGACGTGCAGATCCGTGGGCTGCAATGCATGCACCGCATGGTCACCCTGACCATAGGTTTTGGACACAGCAGTTAATTTAATCATGGAATATGCCTGTATAAGCCGAAGCTATCACCACATTGTTGGAGGACTGCCAGCCGAACACACTTCCGGCAGCCCAAGCTACGGGGTGAGATGCTAGGGTGTCCGGATGGCTATGTCAATGGACGGACTTATGTCTAGACGTCCAAACGTCTTCTAAAAAAAGCATAAGTGCCGATAAATCGTCTGAATTAAAGAAAAAGGGACGCTAGTGCGTCCCATGATGACGGTGTATGGCAGGCCGTTATCAGGCGTCGAGTTCACCGCAGAAACGGTAGCCTTCGCCATGAATGGTGGCAATGATCTCTGGCGTATCCGGTTCTGATTCGAAATGTTTGCGAATGCGGCGGATGGTGACATCCACAGTACGATCGTGTGGCTTGAGTTCGCGACCGGTCATCTTCAGCAGCAGATCGGCGCGAGTCTGGATCTGGCCCGGGTTTTCACAGAAGTGCAGCAAGGCACGGAACTCGGAACGTGGCAGGCGGATGGTTTCACCATGCGGCGATATCAGACTGCGGCTGTTGATATCCAGCGTCCAACCGTTGAAGGTGTAGTTGTCCACCGGACCGCCTTGTGGCAGCAGATCCTGCGCCCGCATGGTCCGGTTGAGCAGGTTGCGGGCACGAATGGTCAATTCACGCGGGTTAAATGGTTTGGTGATGTAGTCATCGGCGCCAATCTCCAGGCCGAGGATCTTGTCGACTTCATTATCGCGGCCCGTCAGGAACATCAGGGCGGTTTCGCCCTTTTCGCGTAGTTCACGCGCCAGCAGCAGGCCATTTTTGCCTGGCAGGTTGATATCCATGATGACCAGATCTACCTCGTTGGCGGAGAGATGATCGTGCATTTGGTCACCGTTATGGGCTTCCAGGACCGCGTAACCTTCCGCCTCGAAGATGCTCTTCAGGGCGTTACTGGTAACCGGTTCATCTTCGACAATCAGTATCTGGGGTATATGCATGGCCAGCGCTCGGATAAGGGGTTCTTGTTTAAACAAAGTTAACACTATGTAGCTAACGATAAAGGATCAGCGAAAAATTAAAAGCGTGTGCAGCAGCAAATACACTAACTTCATCACATCTTGTGGCATCGCTTCCAGCAAGAGGGCCGCATTATGGTCTGCAACAACTGCACGTCGTGATGCGGTCGGTCGGCTTTATATTTGGGCTGCGGAAATTTATCAAGTAACAGCGAGTTAACAACGACTTGATAACACGATGTTACAACTATCTGGCGCTTGTTTGACCTATATCAACTTTGTCAGTAGTCGGTGGAAACGCCATGCACAATGTGCAGGTTTGCAGGCTGAGCATGCGGGGTGCGGACGACAGGGGGGCGCGGTCAGAAACGGTAACTGGCACCCAGGCTGAAGGCATGATTCAGGGTATTGATGGGGGTCCCATAGGTCGCCTGGAACGACAGGGTTGGATAGAGTGACCAGACCGATGCCAACTCCAGTTGGCGCTGACCCATATCGGTCAACAGCTCCTGACGCAGTTGGCTCTGTACCCGGAGTGAAGGGGTCCACTGGTAACGTAAGCCGGCGATCAGACTGGCTTCATAACCCTCGACGTTGTTGGTTTGGCGCAGGGCTGGTGCTGGATAACCATTTTGTTGTGACACGTAAGCCGACCAGCCCGGCAGGCTAGGAATGGCCAGTAGCGCTGTGCCGGCACTGCTGTCACTAAAATCAAGGCTGCTCGCCGGATACTGTTGCGAGTACCAGGGACCGCCCACCGCTGTCTTGCCATCCTCCGCTGCCTGCGCCGGGCACGCGGCGGCCAGCAGCCACAGACTTGCGGCTATCAGCTGGCGTGGACCAGACAGGGACGATGTCAACATGGGGCCTCCTTGGCCATCAGCGACAAACGACTGACAGTGCGGATTTCATTGCTGGAATCCAGCATAATTCAGGCCAGACAGGTGAAATGAGAGGTTGATCATCGTTTCATCGCCAATAAATGGTTAGCGAAACGGGGTGGCCTGACGCTAAACGATACAAGCATGACACACGCTGTGATGCTGTGGGGGAGTGATGGATTTTTATTTTATTCTGATGGCGCCTGCACGGGCCGAGAATGTCGGTGCGGCAGCCAGGGCATTGAAAACCATGGGGTTTTCCAAGCTGCGCATTGTGGCGTCTGATGTGCACCTGCGCGATGAGGCGCAATGGGTGGCACATGGCGCCCAGGCGTTGCTGGCGCAGGCGGAAACCTTCGAGACCCTGGATGCGGCACTGGCTGATCTGGACTTGGTGGTGGCGACCACCGCACGCCAGCGAGGGACCTTCCATCGCTATCTGGCGCCAGCCGAAGTGTGTGTGCAGATAGAGAACAAGCGCGACAGCCTGAGCAAAGTCGGCATCCTGTTTGGTTGTGAGGCCTCCGGCTTGTCCAATGAGCAAATTGCGCAGGCCGATTTGGTTAGCTACCTGCCGTTGCGTGTCGGTTATCCGTCGCTGAATCTCGGCCAGGCGGTCATGCTGTATGCGTGGGAGTTGTCGGCGCTGGACGAACGTCTCGGCCAGTTGCAGGTTGCACCACATCAGATCGCCATGCCCGCAGAGGGCGAGGTGCATGCACTACAACGCAAATTATCGGACTTGCTCGGTACTTTGCAGGTTTCACAGGATGAAAAACTATATGAGTGGGTAGTTTCCAGCGTGGCTATGCTGGCACAACGCGACCTCAACCTGTTACATCTGCTGTGCAAGGATCTGGAACGGGCGTTGAAGGGCGTGCACAAGGATTGACATAGGACCCCGCAATCAGTTATTGCTAAAGGCGTCTTCATTAAGGTCAGTCAATTTATCAATCATGTTGTCTATCACTCGTCGCACTACCATTACTACCATTACCGGCACCACTACAGGTGGTATCGGGGCGGGCTGCTAGTGCACTGACAACAAGTTCAGGAATTCCAAAGGCCCGTACCCCACCAGGTACGGGCCTTTTTGTTACAGGGAGATAAGTATGCGTGTTTTGAAGTTCGGCGGTACGTCACTGGCCGATGCTGATCGTTTCTTGCGAGTGTCCGATATCGTGGTCAACAACCAGCAGCAGGCCCAGGTGGCGCTGGTGCTGTCCGCGCCGGCCAAGGTGACCAATCACTTGGTGGCACTGGTCGAGCAGACCAGTCGTGGGCTGGATGCAGCGGCCACCCTGGCAGAGATCGAGGGCATCTTCAGCCGCCTGATTGCCGGCCTGAAAGCACGCTACGATGCGCTGGATGACAGCAAACTGCTGGCGCGGATGGCGCAGGAGTTTGCCAATGTACGTCGCCAGATGCAGGGCATTCACCTGCTCGGCCAGTGTCCGGACAACATCCAGGCGCAGATCCTGAGCCGTGGCGAAGCGATGTCGATTGCCTGTATGCAAGAGCTGCTGCTGGTACGCGGCCATCAGGTCGAGCTGATTGATCCGGTGCAGTTGCTGCTCGCCGAAGGCGGCTACCTCGAATCCCACGTCAATATCGATGTCTCCCGCGCGCGCTTCCAGCAACGCCCGGTGAACAAGGACGCCATCTATTTGATGGCGGGTTTCACCGGCGGTAACCCGCAGGGCGAACTGGTGCTGCTTGGCCGTAACGGCTCCGACTACTCCGCCGCCTGTTTGGCCGCTTGCGTCAGCGCCGAGTGCTGCGAAATCTGGACCGATGTCGATGGCGTTTATAGCTGTGACCCGCGCCTGGTGCCGGATGCGGTGCTGCTCAAGCGCATGTCTTATAAAGAGGCGATGGAGCTCTCTTATTTTGGCGCCAAGGTGTTGCACCCGCGCACCATCGCACCGATTGCCCAGTTCCATATCCCGTGCCTGATCAAGAACAGCTTCCAGCCGCAGGCTGATGGCACCCTGATCGCGGAGCAGGGCGACGACCAACTGCCGGTCAAGGGGATCTCCGATCTGGGCGGTATCTCGATGATCAACGTCAGCGGCCCGGGCATGAAGGGGATGGTAGGCATGGCCGGCCGTATCTTCACTGCCGTCTCTCGTGCTGGCATCTCCATCGTGCTGATCACCCAATCCTCCTCTGAATACAGCATCAGCTTCTGTATCCATACCTATGATGCCGAGGCGGCGCTCAAGGTCCTCAAAGATGAGTTCGAATTGGAACTCAAGGCTGGTCTGCTCGAAGAGATCGAAATGCGCCACGATCTGGCCATCATCTCGGTGGTCGGTGACGGCATGCGTACCAGTAAGGGGGTGGCGGCACGCTTCTTTGTCTCGCTGACCCAGGCCAACATCAATGTGGTAGCGATCGCCCAAGGCTCCAGCGAGCGTTCGATCTCTGCGGTAGTCGGTAAGGAGAAGGTCAACGAGGCGATCAAGGCCTGTCACCAGAACTTCTTTACCAGCGTGCAGTATATCGATGTGATCCTGGTCGGTTTGGGCGGGGTCGGTGGTGCACTGCTTGAGCAGGTTCGTCGCCAGCAACCGGTACTGGCCAAGCAGGGGATCGGCCTGCGTGTCGTCGGCCTGGCCAACTCGCGCAAGCTGGTGCTCAACCGTGATGGGCTGGACTTGGCCAACTGGCAGTCGCTGCTGGACGAAGCCCAGCAGTCATTCTCGCTGCCGGCAGTGAAGAAGCTGGTTGATGATAGCCATCTGATCAACCCGGTGATTGTTGATTGCACCTCTGATGAAACCGTGGCCAACCAGTACGCCGATTTCCTGGCTGCCGGTTTCCATGTGGTCACCCCGAACAAAAAGGCCAATACCTCGTCGATCGCCTACTATCGCGAACTGCGTCGTACCGCCCTGCTCACCCGTCGCAAGTTCCTGTACGAAACCAACGTGGGCGCCGGTCTGCCGGTGATCGAGAACCTGCAGAATCTGATCAAGGCCGGCGACAAGCTGCAGGCTTTCCACGGCATCCTGTCCGGTTCGCTCTCCTATATCTTCGGCAAGCTCGAAGAGGGGATGAGCTTCTCCGAAGCCACGCTGAGTGCGCGCGCCAAGGGCTTTACCGAGCCGGATCCGCGAGACGATCTGAACGGTATGGATGTCGCACGCAAGTTGCTGATCCTGGCCCGTGAAGCCGGTTTGCCGCTCGAGCTGTCCGATGTGCAGGTCGAGCAGGCGCTGCCGCCGGCCTTCGATTGCAGTGGCGATACCGATGCCTTCCTGGCGCGTCTGCCGGAGGCCGATGCCGGGTTTGCCGCCGAGAGTGCCAAGGCGCAAGCGGAAGGCAAGGTGCTGCGCTATGTCGGCAGCATTGTTGACGGCAAGTGCCGCGTCGCCATCCAGGCGGTCGGTGGCGATGAACCGCTGTATAAGGTCAAGGATGGCGAGAACGCGCTGGCGTTCCTGTCCACCTACTATCAACCGATCCCATTGGTGCTGCGCGGTTATGGCGCCGGCACCGAAGTCACCGCCGCCGGCGTGTTTGCCGACGTATTGCGTACTCTGAACTGGAAGCAGGAGATTTAAAGCATGGCTGTTGTTGCATACGCACCTGCCTCCATTGGCAATGTCAGCGTGGGGTTTGATGTACTGGGGGCGGCGTTAGCCCCCATTGATGGCGCCCTGCTCGGCGATCGCGTCGAAGTGCATGACGATAGCGCCGCGTTTAGCCTGAGCTGCCGCGGCCGGTTTGCCCACAAGCTGCCTGACGATGCCACCAAGAACATCGTTTATGATTGCTACCT
>JAYROM010000189.1:0-5521 GCA_041911695.1 Aeromonadaceae bacterium | reverse complement strand
GCCGATGTGCAGCGGTAGCAGCGACAGACAGCGGTGTTCGAGCTGATGTAGCCCGGCCTGTTGCCAGCGGGTGGCCCAGGCGGCGGGATCGGGGCGGTCGGCCTCGCTGGCGCCGATGTCGTTGTCGATCGGCGCACGGGTGAAGTGGTCGATCACCGGGTTGAGCAGCAGGGCATGACCTGCGACGCGACACTGCAGCAGATGGCCACTCTGGCCATCGACCTGCCAGTCGATATCACCGACCCGCAGATGCCAGTCTCCGTCCTCCTGCTCCAGAGTCGCCGGGCGGGCCAATGCCGCCGCTTTAGCGCAACCAGGCAGCGCCAGCGGATGGGGCAGCAACCACTGCATGGTGGCCAGACGGTGACCGGCGGCCGACCAGGCGGTAGCGCGCGGCTGGTGGACCTCAATCTCCAGCCAGGCCAACTGGCAGGCCGGGATCACTGGCAGTTGCGGCAGCAGGGTCAGTGTCTGCTGGCCGCGCGCCGGTAGCAACAAGGGGTGTTCGCCACTGGCGAGCAGGGTGTCATCGGCACACAACCGCCAGGTCAGCACCTCGTTGTCGGTGTCACGGAACAGGAAGTCGCTGTCGATACGTATGGCCAGCGGCTGGTGGCCGAGCAGGGTAAAGCGCAGCGGTTGCTGGGCGCGCGCCGCTTCGTAGAGCGCGGGATGTGGGGTGCGATCCGGGAACACCAGGCCATTCAGGCAGAACTGGCGATCATTCGGCGTATCGCCAAAGTCCCCGCCATAGGCCCAATGCCGCTTGCCATCCGCGCCGGTCTTGAGCAGCCCTTGGTCCACCCAATCCCAGACAAAGCCGCCCTGCAGCCGCGGGTAGGTATGGAACGCCTCCCAGTAGCGGTGGAAACCGCCAAAACTGTTGCCCATGGCATGGGCGTATTCGCACAAGATCAGCGGCCGGGTCTCGGTCGGCAGGCCGATCCATTTGGCCAGTTGCCACTTGGGCACGGCCGGGAACGGTTGATCCTCGTCCACCCGCGCGTACATCGGGCAGATGATATCGGTGGCTGGGGTATCGGCGCCGCCACCCTCATACTGTACCGGCCGACTCGGCTCGTGGCGTTTGATCCACTGGTACATTGCATCGTGCGCCGCGCCATAGCCAGACTCGTTACCGAGCGACCAGATGATGATGCACGGATGGTTGCGATCACGTTGCACCATGCGTGTTACCCGCTCGCAGCAGGCATGTAGCCAGCGCGGGTCATCGGTCAACCGGTTCATCGGCACCATGCCGTGGGTCTCCAGGTTGGCCTCGTCGACCACATACAGACCGTAGCGATCACACAGGGTGTAGAACAGCGGGTGGTTCGGGTAGTGCGAGGTGCGCACCGCATTAAAGTTGTGCTGCTTGATCAGCAGGATGTCCTGCTCAAGTCGCTCGGGGGTCATCACCTGACCGAGTTCGGGGTCAAACTCATGGCGGTTGACGCCGCGGATCAGCAGTGGCTGACCATTGAGACGCAGCAGACCGTCGCGGATCTCCACCTTGCGGAAGCCGACATCACAGGCTTCGGCCTCGATCAGCCGGCCATCGGCAGCCAGTAGCTCGGCGGTGAGCCGATAGAGCACCGGGACTTCGGCACTCCATTTGCGTGGCCTCTCCACCGGCAGGGAGACCTCAAGCCGGTCCTCGCGTGCGCCTCGCTCATCAATGATCGCGGTGCCGGGCGGCGCGGTATGCAGCGCGCAGACCTGATCGCCATCCCACAGGGTCAGGCGGAGTTGTACGCCCGGCTGCAGTTGATTGAGTTGGACGCGGACCTGCAGGCGGCCATGACAATAGCTGGCATCCAGATCTGGGGTGACCTGCAGATCGGCCAGATGGCAGGCCGGCTTGTGCAGCAGCGAGACGTCACGGAACAGACCGCTCATCCGCCACATATCCTGATCTTCGAGATAACTGCCGTCGCACCAGCGCAGCACCATGGCGGCGATACGGTTGTCGCCGTCGTGCAGGAACGGGGTGAGATCGAATTCGGCCGGCAGTCGGCTGTCCTGTGAGTAGCCAACCCACTGGCCGTTACACCACAGATGCAAGGCACTGTTCACGCCATCAAAAATGATGCGGATCTGCCCCTGCTCGCGCCAGCCCTCCGGCACGCGGAAGGTGCGGCTATAGCAACCGGTCGGGTTGTCGTCCGGTACCCGTGGTGGGGTGCAGGGGAAGGGGTAGCGAATATTGGTATAAATGGGGATGTCGAACCCCTGACACTGCCAGTTACCAGGGACCTGTAGGGTGACTGCCTCTTCCAGATCATGACGGCACCACTGCTCAGGCACTGCCTGCGGGCAGGGGAACAGGGCAAAGGCCCAGTCGCCATTCAGGCTGACCCGCGCGGCGGAGGGCTGATTATCCCGTGCGGCGGCCAGATCGCGCCAGCTGGCAAACGGGGGGTGGGTATCAAGACGATTCCAGCCAGTGATGGCAGGGTCCTGCCAATCTTCTCGGGCCATCAGGGTTGCCAAGTGCATCACATCTCCTCGCATCAAGACTCTCAGCGTCCACGGAGTCTAGTGCACGGTCACTCTGGCAACAGGGATCACACTCAAACTGTTGAGATCGTTTTCATCCTTGTTCTGGCCTGCGCATCGTGGCGGATTCATACAAGGCCTACCTGGGGTGAACGGCCGCGGGTTAGGGGATTGGCGTGACCGCACTGCTGCTGGCGGTCTGCGGCAGCTCAATACCAAAACGATGCAATTCGGCCTCAATCAACGGACGCATACGCTCGACACAGGCGATGCCTTCGGCGATCGCCTCGTCAGCACGGTGAAAGTCCATGATCGCCAGATTGCCGACCTGTGGATTGAGCGCGATATCCGGCGGATCCCCGGCCATACGGGCGCGGGTGATGCGTTCCTGCATGATCGAGATGGCGCCGTTCATCACGCTGATCATGCCGGGCGCGCTGTGGCTGTTGCGTTTGGACAGCCACTGCAGCAACGGGTTTTTCGGCGTCACTTCGTCGTCGCGCTCGGTCCAGCAGTGACGCACGTCCGAGTTCAAGTTCACGGCAATCACCAGATCGGCGCCCATGGCGCGACACAGCGAGACCGGCACTGGGTTGACTACTGCGCCGTCGATCAGCCATTGGCCATCATGATTGACCGGCACGAACATGCCGGGAATCGAGCAGGAGGCACGCACTGCAGTCATCACCTGGCCGTGCTGCAGCCAGCGCTCGCGGCCGCTGGAGAGCTCGGTGGTCACGCAGGCAAAGGTGCGCTTGAGCTCGGCAAAGGTCAGTTCGCCGACCCGCTCTTCGGCAATGCCGAACACCTTGTCGCCGCGCAGCAGTCCGCCGGAGAAGGCCGGATCGAGCAGCGCCATCACCTGCAGACGGTTGAAGCCGCGCACCCAGGTCTCCAGCGCCTCCAGCTCGCCCGCCGCATACGCCGCGCCGACCAAGGCGCCAATGCTGCAGCCGGCCACCAGGTCCGGTTCGATACCCAGCTGTTGCAGGCCGCGCAGGATGCCGATATGCGCCCAACCGCGCGCCGCGCCGCTACCCAGTGCTATGCCGATGCGAAGTGATTTACGTGCCATCTCTCTGACTCGGTTATCTGCTCACTTACTGGCATGATAACAGCCTACCCAAGGGCGACAACCCGGAGACAAGGATTTGAAGATGGCAATTTCTCGTTTGACGCGCGGCTGGATCGTGGTGGCCGGCCTGTCGGGCGCCACCGCGGTGGCGATGGGCGCTTGGGCGGCGCATGGTCTGGCCAACACGCTGCCCGCCGACAAGGTGGCGCTGGTGCAACTGGCCAGCCAGTACCAGCTATGGCACACCCTGGCGCTGCTCGCGGTCGCGCTGTGGGGCGCACACTATCCAGCCCGCGGCTGGACACGCACCGCCGCGCTGTTTGTCGCCGGTATGCTGCTGTTTTGCGGCAGTCTGTATTGGCTGGCACTGGCGCCGATGCCCGGCATCGGTTGGCTGACCCCATGCGGCGGGCTGGCATTGATCGGCGGTTGGCTCAGCCTCGCGGTACAGGGTTGGCGTGGGCGGCCATTAACCACCTCATCCTAAGCTGGCGCAGGCCTGTCGAGGGGCCGTCGGGCGTGGCCGCCCCCGCCTACTGATCGGCCGCGCGGCTAACGGTAGACCACCTCGAACAATACGCTGGCTTGTGCCAGCCCGGCACTGACCTGTTCACGGGTCTGGTAGTAACGGGCGAAAAACGGCAGCGAAAGGTCGCTGCCATCCTCCTGTATCAGCCCTTGCCAGGCGGGTGTTTGCGGATAGCGGTTGAGCGGTAACGGCTGACGGGCGCCGTCCAGCAGCTGTACCGCCACCCCCGTGGCGCCGCCCGGGGTGAGCGCGACCAGGCCGAGGTCATCCGCTTGCGGGTGGTCAGGGTCAGCCGCGGCCAGCATCCGTAGGTTCACCGCGCTGATACCCGCACTGCAGCGGGTCAGGCCGATATGAAATGGCCGCTCGGGGGTGGTGTGGCTAATCCCTTGAAAGTCTGACAAGGCATGGCGACCCAGCAACACGGTCTGCTGCCGACTGCCGGTACTGACCTCGCAGGTGGTACCGCTGACCTGAATGCACAACGGTGCGCCGCTGACCACCAGACGGGCTACGCTGCGGTTATCAAAGCGGATCTCGCCCAGCGTCTGTCCGGCCGGCAGGCACCAGCGTCCGCTCCACAATGACGACATGACAAAAAAGTCGACGCGCAGGGTGCCCGGCTCCTGCAGATCAAACTGGGTCGGTGTCGACAGCTCACCATAGGGCTGGAAGTAGGGATTCAGACCACTGCCAAGGTCGTTGGCACTCGGGGCATAGCCGAGGCCGGGCAGGGCGGCGATCTGGTAGACATAGGTGCTGTTGCCATAGCCTGCGGGCGCGCGCCCCAGCGGAGTCTGTGCGCCGACCTGATTGATATAGCCGGCTGGCTCGTTGCCGACACAGTCGGCGCGCCAGGTCTGCACCCCCGTGGTGCCGGCAAAGTCAAACACATGCTGGCCGACTGCCGTCTGTCGATCCAGCTGTTTATCCCCGCCGAAGTGCGCGTACTGGGTTGGCGGCTGGCCACTAAACTGGCAGGCCGCGTGAACCGGCAGCAGTCCACTGGCACACAACAGGCTCGCGCAGATCCAAAAGCGATGCCAGCGCGTAACGGAGGGTGGTAGGGCAGGCATCAGACATCTCCGGACGGGGGCAACGGGTGGCAGGGGAGTGGGCCGGTGGTCAGCGCCGCTGTGGCAACGGTATCGTTGATCTCGACCTGACAGCGTTGATGGTCGGCTGGCCCCCAGACCACCTGCAGGGTGGCCGGCGTGCGCGCCAGCCGGGTGTAGAGCTGGCTGCCTTGGGCCACCAGTCCCCACTCCTCGCCGTCCGCATCCTGAATACTCGCCCCCATGGGCAGGGGCGAGCCATCAACCATGGCTGCGGGTAATAGCAGTGGGCGGCCACGCCGGGTCGGGAAGGACAGATGCAGAATGGCGCCGGCGTCTGGCAAGGCGCTGCGCTGGGCATGC
>JAYROM010000188.1:0-9113 GCA_041911695.1 Aeromonadaceae bacterium | reverse complement strand
GGTCACCAATCAAGCAGCGGATAATACCGCAATGATTGTCGAGGCTTCCGGCCTGATCGACGAAATCCTCAAAGGGGCAGAACATGTCTCGCAAACGGTCGGTGCGCTGGTCAACCAGACCGGACAAGCCCGCCGTTAACCAGCCATCCTGCGGAGGTAGCTTGCCTGCCTCCGCGTCTACATCGCCCTAACGCTGCGCCAACAAGGTCGGCAGATTGCCCTCGATCCAGTCGGCCAGTTGCTGCACCAACTGCGCGACCTCCTCGCCCGGGCCTGTCAGCGAATACTCGACATGCGGCGGTACCACCGGGAACGAGGTGCGCAGCACAAAGCCGTCAGCCTCCAGCGCCTGCAGGGTCTGGGACAGCATCTTTTCACTGACCCCACCGACTTTGCGGCGCAGATCGCTGAAACGGTGGGTGCCGTCGAGCAACGCCACCAGAATCAATACCCCCCAGCGGCTGGTGACATGGCGCAGGATCTCGCGCGACGGACACTCTTCCGCAAAGACGTTGCCCCGGCGCATCAACTCCGCCAGCGTTTGCGGCGCTGCGGCGTTAACCGGCCGCTCGGCAACGACTACATCGGATTCAGATACAGCAACCATTTTTCTCTCCTTATCCCGAACTGGCGGGATAAACCGCTCGGCACACGCCGCACACAGGCTTTACCCATCCGGCGTGGATTGGCCAATAGGTTACCAGTAACCGCGACAAAAGCACTTACCTTTTGGTGCGTACTTGCTAAAGGTTAGCGCATGCGACATCCTTGCTCCGGTCACTAACTAACGAAAGGAAAGTACCCCATGATCGCGATTACTGGTGCGACCGGCCAACTCGGCCAACTGGTTATTCATGCCCTGTTACAACGTATTCCGGCCAGCGATATCGTCGCGGTAGTCCGTAACCCGGCCAAGGCCCAATCCCTGATCGCACAGGGCGTTACCGTTCGTCAGGCCGATTACAATGATGTCGCCGCCCTGACCCACGCCTTCGCCGGCATCGACAAGGTGCTGCTGATCTCCTCCAGCGAAGTCGGCCAACGTGTCGCCCAGCATCAGCATGTGATTGATGCCGCCAAGGCGGCCGGTGTCGCGCTGGTTGCCTACACCAGCCTGCTGCATGCCGATCGCTCGCCGCTAGCACTGGCCACCGAACACCAGGCGACCGAAGCCTACCTGCAAGCCGCCGGCATCCCGCATGTCCTGCTGCGCAATGGCTGGTACACCGAGAACTATCTGGCCAGCGTCAAGCCGTCGGTCGAACACGGTGGCTTTATCGGCAGTGCGGCAGAAGGCCGTATCGCTTCGGCGGCGCGGGCCGATTATGCCGAAGCGGCCGCGGTGGTACTGACCCGTGCCGATCAGGCCGGTAAGGTGTATGAACTGGCCGGTGATGAGGCCTATACCCTGAGCGAACTGGCCAGCGCCATCAGTGCCGCTGCCAGCAAAACCATTCCGTATATCAATCTGCCGCAGGCCGACTTCGCCCAGGCGCTGATCAACGCCGGATTGCCAGCGCCGCTGGCCAACTTGCTGGCCGATTCGGATATCGGCGCCAGCCAGGGGGGTCTGTTTGATGACAGCCACCAGCTGAGCCAGCTGATTGGTCGCCCGACCACGCCACTGGCCAGCCTGCTGCCAGCCTGGCTGTAATCCCCAGGGCAGCGGCGCCTTGTGCGCCCTGCCCTTTGGTGTGTTCTCTCCCGGCACCGACAGTGCTGCTTACAACTACAGATGAATCGGCAATAAACGCAGACGATTAGGCAATCGCATCCGGCGGTGGCTTTCTATAATAAATGCGCTCCTGATACGGCTGGCACTGCAGCTGGCCATATCTGTCGGTCTGACTGTCCACAGCCGTTCAGCCCCGACGCCTTTTTTCACCTGTACCTGTTAAAGGACACGTCATGAATAATTTTACCTTCAGCAACACCACCAGCGTCTTCTTCGGGAAAGGTCAGATTGCCCAGTTGGCCAGCGCCATTCCCGCTACGGCGCGCGTACTGGTCACCTATGGTGGCGGTAGCATCAAGAAGAACGGGGTGTATGATCAGGTCAAGTCCGCACTGGCCGGCTTCACCTGGTTCGAATTCAGCGGCATCGAGCCGAACCCGCATTATGAAACCCTGCTCAAGGCCGTCGATGTGGTCAAAGCCAACCAGGTTGACTTCATTCTGGCGGTGGGCGGTGGCTCGGTGATCGACGGCAGCAAATTTATCGCTGCCGCCGCAGTGTATTCCGGCGATCCGTGGGACATCATCAAGACCTATGGCGGTTGTGTTACCGCCGCCCTGCCGCTTGGCAGCGTGCTGACCCTGCCGGCCACCGGATCGGAAATGAACACCGGCTCGGTCGTCACCCGTGCCGCCACCCAGGACAAGCTGTTCTTCCAGTCGCCTCTGGTACAGCCGAAGTTCGCGGTGCTGGATCCGGAAACCACCTACTCGCTGCCGCCGCGCCAAATCGGCAACGGCATTGTCGACAGCTTCGTGCACACCGTCGAGCAGTACATGACCTGGCCGGTTAACGCCAAGGTGCAAGACCGCTTTGCCGAAGGCTTGCTGCACAACCTGATCGAGGATGGCCCGGCCGCGCTCGCCAACCCGACCGATTATGATGTGCGAGCCAACCTGATGTGGACCGCGACCATGGCCCTCAACGGCCTGATCAGCACCGGCGTGCCGGTAGACTGGGCCACCCATATGATTGGCCACGAGCTGACCGGTCTGTTCGGGCTGGATCACGCGCAGACACTGGCCATCGTGCTGCCGGCAGTGTGGCAGTACAAGAAGGCGCAGAAGTTCGCCAAGCTGCTGCAGTATGCCGAACGAGTCTGGGATCTGCGTGACGGTGATGAGAACGCCCGCGTCGATCAGGCGATTGAAAACACCCGCGCCTTCTTTGAAAGCATCGGTGTCGCCACCCGCCTGTCGGCCTATGGCCTCGACGAAAAGGTCGTCCCCGCAGTGACCGCCAAGCTGACCGAACACGGCCACGTCCGCCTCGGCGAACACGCCGATATCACCCCGGATGCTGTCAGCAAGATCCTGCGTCTGGCGCTGTAATGCCCGCGTAACCTCTTAAACGCCCTGCCCCGCGCAGGGCGTTTTGTTTTAGTCCGCCTGCCAGCCGCCGCCGAGCGCCTTATACATCGCCACTGAGGCTTGCAGGCGCTGCAGGCGCACCGCCAGCCAGGCGGCATGGGCGGATTGCTCCTGCTGCTCGGCGGTGATCACCTCCAGCACGCTGCTGTAGCCTGCGGCCAGTTGCAGTCGTGCCAACCGCAAGTTCTCGCGGGTGGCGGCCCACGCCTGTTCGCGCGCCTGCTCCTCGTCGGCGCTATGTTGCTGTTGCGCCAGCGCATCCTTGACCTCGCGAAACGCGGTGCGAACCGCCTGCTGGTATTTCACCACCTGCTCCTGTTGCTGGCCCTCGGCATAGGCCACGCCACTGGCGGTGCGGCCAAAATCCAGCACCGGGCCGACCAGTGAGCCACCTAACGACCAGGCACGTACCCCGCCATGATAGAGGTTCTGGATATCGACATCGGCAACGCCGAGCAGGCCGCTCAGCGACAGGGTCGGGAAATAGGCCGCCCGCGCGACGCCGATCTGGTAGTGGCTGGCTTGCAACGCCTGCTCGGCCGACGAGATATCGGCGCGGCGGGTCAACAAGGTTGAGGGCAAATCGCCAGGGGTGACCGGCGGCACCGGCAAGGCAGACAGCGGGCTATCTTGCACCGCCGGGGCCGCGAACATCGCCTGGGGCGAGCGGCCGAGCAGCACCGCCAGCGCACTGTCGATCTGATCGCGCTGGGACAACAGCCCCGGTAACTGGGCGCGCGCAGTTTGCTGCGCGGCGACCGCCTGTTGCTGGGTCAGTTTGTCGGCCGCCTGCTCGGTGAACAACAGATTGACCACCCTGGCACGTTGATCCGCCGCCGCGATGGCCTGTTGCTGTATCGCGATCTGGGCAGTCAGGGCCTGACGGCTAAAGTAGAGATTGGCCACACTACCTGACAACGACAGGGCTGCGGCATCGCGATAATCATGCGCGGCTTGCACCTGTGCCTCGGCCGCATGCGCGGTATTGGCCAGCTTGCCCCACAGATCCACCTCGTAGGAGAGCATGGCCCCGCCCACTGCAAACGGCGTCGGTGATTGCGATACCAGCGGCACCGACTTGCTCAGATCCAGCGCGCCACGCGAAGCACTGCCACCGGCGGTGACCAGCGGCAGACGATTGGCATTGGCGTTCTGGAGTTGAGCTTGCGCCTGTTGCCAGCGCGCACTGGCCAGCGCCAGATCATCGTTATGTTGTAAGGCTTCGGTGATCAGTTGTGTGAGTTGCGCATCCTGATAATGCCGCCACCACTGACGGTCAACCGCACTGGCCAACCCCTGACCGGCGGATGACCCCGACCAGTGCGCCGGCAGATCAACCGCCGGGCGCTGGTAAGCCGGCACCAGGGCCGAACACCCCGCCAGCCCGCCACACAGCAAGGCCAGCCCCAGTGTAGAAACACGAAATAGACGCGACATCATGCTTGCACCTCTTGCGCCGGATTATGCGCTGCCGGCTGGTCGGTTGTCGGCTCGTGAATACGGAACCAGGTGATATAGAGCGACGGCAGGAAGATCAGGGTCAACACGGTAGCGACTGCCAAACCGCCCATGATCGCGTTGGCCATCGGCCCCCAGAACACGGTCGGCGCAATCGGTAGCATCCCCAGAATTGCGGTCACCGAAGTCAGCATGATTGGCCGGAACCGCAACAAGGAGGCCTCGACCACCGCCTCCCACGGGTGGCGACCGGCGTGCATCTCGGTCTCGATCTGGTGCACCAGAATCACCGAGTTACGCACTATCATGCCGATCAGCGCCACCACGCCGAGCAGGGCGACAAAGCCGAGCGGTTGCTGCAAGCCGAGCAGCGCCAGTACCACGCCGATCAGCCCGAGCGGTGCCACGCTGATCACCAGGAACAGATGATGGAAGTTCTGCATCTGGATCATCAGCACGGTGAGCATCAGGATCAGCATCACCGGCACCACCGCCACCACCGACGCCTCAGAGCGCGCGCTCTCCTCGACACTGCCACCCACGTTGATCTGGTAGCCAGCCGGCAGGGTCGCACGCACCGCATCGACCTGATCTTTCAGTGCTGCCACCACGGTGGCCGGCATCTGATGACCAGTAATATCTGCCTGCACGGTCAGCGTGGGCAGACGATCACGACGCCAGATCAGCGGCAGGTCCTGCCCGTACTCCACGCGAGCCAGGGTCGCCAGCGGCACAGTACGGCCGTTAGGTAGCGGAATATCCAGCGTTGCCAGCGCCTGGGGCGCCAGTCGCTCGTTGGCTTGCGCCCGCACCAGCACATTGACGAGATAGGTGTCATCACGCAGTTGGGTCGCCACATCTCCGCTCAGTACCGTGTTGATGGCCTGTGCGATGCTGGCCGAGTTCATCCCCAGACGACGCGCCTCATCCTGGTCGACCTGGATACGCAACTGGCGCACCGGCTCCATCCAGTTAAAGCTGATCTTCTGCAACTCGGCTCGCTTGCCCAACACCCCGGCCAACTGCTGGGCAATCGCCCGCACCCGCTGCGGATCAGCCCCGCTGATCCGGTACTGCACTGGCCAACCGACCGGCGGGCCAAGTTCCAGCGGTGCGATACGCGCCTGGGCCTCCGGCAACTGCTCCTCGAGTGCCTTGGCCAGCCGCGCCTGCAGGCGCTCGCGGGCGGCGGCATCCTTGGCGACCACCACGGCTTCAGTGAAGAAATCATTCTGCAACTGCACATCCAGCGGCAGATAGAAACGCACCGCGCCCCGGCCGACATAGCTGCTCCAGTGCGCTACATCCGGATCTTTGGCCAGAATGCCGTCCAGTTTCTTCGCTACCTCATCGGTAGCATAAATCGAGGCATCCTGTTTGAGTTGCAGCCCGACCATCAGCTCGGGGCGATCCGAGGACGGAAAGAACTGCTGCGGCACCAGTGGCAACAGCGCCAGGGCCAGCACGAACAGGCCGAGGATCAGGGCAATCGTCACCTTGGCGTGACGCATGCTGTAGACCAGCAACTTGCGGAAGCGGTCCATCAGCGGGCGCGGCTTGTCGACATGGTGTGCCGGTTGCTGCCGCAGCACCCAGGTGCCAATCAACGGCGAGAACAGTACGGCAACAATCCACGACACCATCAACGCAATGGCCACCACCGCAAACAGCGAGAAGGTGTACTCGCCGGCATCACTCTTTGAAAAACCAATCGGCACAAAACCGATCACCGTGACCAGGGTGCCGGTCAGCATCGGGAATGCGGTCGAGGTATAGGCAAAGGTCGCCGCACGCACCTTGTCCCACCCGCGCTCCAACCGGGTGACCATGCTCTCGACGGTGATCATGGCATCATCCACCAGCAGCCCCAGCGCGATGATCAGCGCCCCCAGCGAGACGCGCTGCAGGTCGATGCCCAGCAGTTTCATCACAATAAACACAACCGCCAGCACCAGCGGGATCGACAGTGCGACCACCGAGCCGGCACGCAGGCCGAGGCTGATAAAGCTGATCGCGAGGACGATAGCAATCGCCTCCCACAACGCCTTGGTAAACTCGCCGACCGCGTCATGTACAATCTGTGCCTGATTAGCCACCAGATGAACCGTCACACCGGCTGGCAATTCTGCCTGCACCTGTGCCATGGTCGCGGAGAGATGATCCCCCAGCGCCAGCATGTCGCCGCCATCCCGCATCGACAGCGCCAGTCCGATCGCCGCCTGGCCATTGACGCGGAAACGGGGCTGTGGCGGATCGGCATAGCCGCGATGCAGGGTTGCCACATCACTCAGGCGCAGCATGCGCTGGCCAACCGCGATATTGATTGCCGCCAGATCGTCGACACCTTGTAATTTGCCCGAGACCTGCACCTGGATCTTGTCCTGACCGGTCGGAATCGTGCCGGCTGGCAGCACGGCATTCTGCGCTTGCAAGGTACGGATCAGCGCGCTGCTATCCAGCCCGAGTTGCGCCAACCGGCGTGCGGAGAATTCAACATAGACCCGCTCATCCTGCGCCCCGATGACTTCGACCTTGGCGACATCCGGCACCCGTAACAGCGCAGCGCGTGCCTGCTCGACATAATCCCGCAGTTCGCGATGGCTAAAGCCGTCAGCGGTAAAGCCATAGATGATGCCGAAGGTATCGCTGAACTCGTCGTTAAAGAACGGGCCCTGTACCCCAGTCGGCAGATCAGCTTGAATATCCCCGACCTTTTTACGCACCTGATACCAGATGCCTTCGACCAGATCCTTCGGCGTATCTTGACGCAGGGTGATAAACACCGTGGACTGCCCGGCGGTGGTATAGCTGCGCAGGAAATCCAGATGCGGCGTCTCCTGCAGCTTCTTCTCGATGCGGTCCGTCACCTGGCGCATGGTGTCGTCCTGGGTGGCGCCCGGCCAGTAGGTCTGCACCACCATCACCTTGACGGTGAACGACGGGTCTTCATTCCGCCCCAACTGCAGATAGGCATAGACCCCGGCGACCACACTCATCAGCATAAAATAGAGCACCAGCGCGCGATGGCGGATGGCCCATTCCGACAAATTCAGCCCTTTCATTGTGCGGCCTCCAGCAGACGCACCGGCTGGTCGGCATGCAACGTCTGGCTACCGGCGGTGACGATACGCTCGCCATCGCGGAGTCCGTCAGCCACGATCACCTGCTGATCGGTATAGCGATCGATCCGCACCGGGCGCGCCTGCACCCGCTGATTGGTGGGGTCGACCACCCAGACTGCCGGCTTGCCTTCACTCTGTAACAGGGCACTGGACGGGATCAGCATGCGGCGCTGTGCCGGTTGTTGCCACTGCCCGAGCAAGGGGGCGCCGAGCAACCAGCTGGCGGGCGGCTGATGCAGGCTGACCTTGACGGCATAGGTACGGGTATAGGGATCGGCCTGTGGCGCGACTTCGCGCACCGTGCCCTGCACACGCTGGGCGGGTTGTTCAGCCTGCCACAGCGCGAATGATTGCCCCACCGCCATCCCCTGATGGATCAGTGCAGCCGGCACAGCAAATACGCCGTCTCGTCCGGCATCGCTGGCCAGCACCAGCACCGGTTGCCCGGCGGCCAGCACTTCGCCCGGTTCGGCCAAGGTCGAGGTGACCAGCCCGCTCTCTTCAGCCAGTAGACGGGTGTAATCCACCTGCTTGCGGCTGGCATCCAGCCGCGCCTTGGCGCCGCTGACCTGTTCGCGCGCAGTCTTTAACTGGCGCACGGCATCTTCATACGCCGCATGCGACACCGCTTGCTGACCAACCAATCGGGCCAGACGTTGTTCATTGCGCTGCGCCTGCTCCAGTACGGCTTGAGCGGCTTGCCATTCGGCCTGAGCACCGGTGCGGGTGTCCTGTTCGGTGGCGCCGTCCAGCCGCGCCAGCAGCTGTCCGCGCTGGACATGATCGCCCGGGTTGACCAATCTGGCCTGCAGCTTGCCCGCCAGGCGAAAACCGGCACGGATCTCGTGTCGGGCCTGTAGCAAACCACTGAGCACCGGCTGCGCCTGCACCGGTTGCGCACTGACCACCATGCTGCGTACCGGACGCAAGACGCTGGCGCCCTCTGTCGTGGTGTGCGGCTGACAACCCATCAACACACCGCTCACTGCGGCCACCAGCCCGAGACTGACTGCCACGCCATGTTTCACTCGCCAGGACATAACCACCCCTCATACTGCCCGTATTGCTGTCTGCCCCAGGAAGCCAGACCGCCCTGACGCCCGTGGGCGCCTGATCTCTATACCTTGATCTCTTTACACCTTTATCGCTTTACATCTTGAGCAAGCCGGCGGCGAAACAACGCGCCACACGCTGCAAAAAATGGAAACTTATTGGTTTCCACCTATACTATAGCCATCCCGCCACGGTTTGGAAACCCGTGGGTTCCATGTAAAATCAAGTTTGTCCAGCTGTCAGGATTAAGGGGAGACAAGTGAGTCGAGAAAGTGAAGAGGTGGTCCGCGAACGACTACTACAGTGCGCCCGCCGGGCATTTCTCGAGCATGGATTTGCCGATGCCAATGTCAGCCGGATTGCCGAATCGGCCGG
>JAYROM010000187.1:0-3986 GCA_041911695.1 Aeromonadaceae bacterium | reverse complement strand
TGATCCAGGCCTGATGATTGGTGGAAATCTGGTTTTCGTTGATGAGGAAGATGTTGTGGCGGGCCAGCGACAGCATCAGCTCCCGGTAGGTGGCATCGAAGGTTTCGCCCAGCAGTTTGACCTTGTCCTGGATGGCATGCAGCAGATCTTCGGCTTCTGGATCCCCGCCGTGCTCTTTGTGGATCAGCACCCGGCGTTTCACGTCGGCCACTCGCACCTTGAAGAACTCATCCTGGTTGTTGGAGAAGATGCCCAAAAAGCGAACTCGTTCGATCAGAGGAACACTCTTGTCCATGGCTTCTTGTAATACTCGTTCGTTGAAAGAGAGCCAACTTAGCTCCTTTTCAATCCACAGATTGTCACTACTCATCGATATCCTCTGCATCATGATGTTGCTGGAGTGGGCCGGTGACGACGGGGTCTGCTTGTCTGGCGGGGCCCGGACCTCCTTATATGTCAATAACATGACATATTTATGGCGCCAGTGCCAAATCCCGCGCCGTCTGAATCGGGGCAGGGTCACGCCCGACAGGACGCAGGTTCGAGCTTGAGGTCAAGATGTCGAAATTTTGTTCTATTCTCAGCGCTGAGGCGTCGCGCACACCCGATGCGTCGTGTGGTCATGCGGAACGACTATGCAGCCAACGGGCTGTTTTTGAGCATAGTCTTCTGCTGTAACAAAACTGTCATGTGTTCGACATACAATCCGCAGCATGCCTAGAACCAGTCGAGGTTTTTGATGTCAACTGCAACCGTCAATGTGGCTATGTCCGGTAGTCGCAAGCGACGAATCAAGGACAAGCTAGCCAGTGTCAGTGTCACCGCCGGGGGTATCCTGGTCCTGGTGGCTCTGCTGCTGATATTTTTCTACCTGCTCTATGTGGTCAAACCGATCTTTGAATCGGCCAGCGTCACCGCCAAGGCCGAATTTACCCTGCCGGTGGCGGGTAAAACCGCACTGCTGGGGATCGATGACCAGAATCAGATCGGGTATCGCTTCAGTCGCGAGGGACATGTCGATTTTTTCTCGCTCGACAGTCGCTCCGGCACTGCGGTGGGCGAGCCGATCAAGCATCTGCGGATCGATGGTCAGGTGACCAGCGTCACCACCACCTCCTTAGGCAAACGTCAGGTGGTCTACGGACTGGCCGACGGCACGGCGCGAGTGGTGTTGCCGGAGTTTTTGGTGACCTATCCCAACGATAAGCGGGTGACCGAGGCGGTGCTCAACTATCCGTTGGGTGAGGCGCCGATCGTGCTGGACGAGCAGGGGCGGGCCATCGTCAGCTTGGCCTACGAGGCGACCAGCGATCTGGCGGTCTTCGCCGCCGCCACGGCCGATGGCGAGACCCTGCTGACGGCGCGTGTCGGTGAAGAGAATATGCTCTCCGGCGAGGTCGAGTGGACCACGGAGCGTTATGCGCTGCCCAAGTTGCCGGGGCTGGTGGATCAGGTGCTGCTGACCCCGGATCTGCGCTATCTGCTGGCGCGCTCCGGCAACCTGCTGTCGATCTTCGATATTCGCGATCTGCACAACATTCGTCTGAGCTCGGCGATCCAGATCAATGCCAAGGGGGGCAATGTCACCCAACTGGCACTGCTCAGCGGCGCCTCATCGCTGCTGGTGGCCAACGATAACGGGGTCATCTCGCAGTGGTTTGAGGTGCTGCGCGATGGCCGGCGTGAGTTCACCCACATTCGCGAATTCACGGCGAGTGGTCCGGTGCGCGAGCTGGCGGTTGAGCACAGCCGCAAGGGGTTCATGGCGCTGTCCGCCGATAATCACGTCGATCTGTTCCATGCCACCGGTCAGAGCCGTCTGCTCTCCGAGGTGATTGGCCAAGGTCGTATCGACACCCTGGTGCTCTCGCCACGCAACAACAGCCTGCTGGTGGATAGTGGCGAACGCTTCCAGTTCTTCCACGTCAAGAATGAGCATCCTGAGGTGACCTGGTCCGCTCTGTGGCAAAAGATCTGGTACGAAGGTTACCCGGAGCCGCAATACGTCTGGCAATCCACCTCGGCCTCGGATGATTTCGAAGCCAAGCTGAGCCTGGTACCGCTGGCTTTTGGCACCATCAAGGCCGCCGCCTACGCCATGCTGTTTGCGGTGCCCATCGCCCTGGCCGGTGCCATCTTCGCCGGTTACTTCATGTCGCCGGGCATGCGCAAGATCGTCAAGCCGACGGTGGAGATCATGGCGGCGCTGCCGACGGTCATCCTCGGTTTTCTGGCTGGTCTGTGGCTGGCGCCCATGATTGAGCAGCATCTGCCGGGCGTCTTCCTGCTGTTGCTGGCCC
This sequence comes from Aeromonadaceae bacterium, assembly GCA_041911695.1. Lineage (GTDB taxonomy): Bacteria > Pseudomonadota > Gammaproteobacteria > Enterobacterales > Aeromonadaceae > Pseudaeromonas. The sequence continues at coordinate 1,686 of JAYROM010000187.1, read as the reverse complement.
TGCCGCTGTCGATGCTGGTGGCCGCCTTTGCCTGGCACCACCTGCCTCGTCGGATCAAGGAGCGGGTGCCGGAGGGCTGGCAGGCGCTGCTGCTGATCCCCGTGCTGCTGCTGGTGAGCTATCTGTGTCTGACGGCAAGCCCCTTGCTCGAAGGTTGGTTCTTTGGCGGCAATGCCCGAGGCTTCATCACCAACGATCTGGGGATGCGCTTTGACCAGCGCAACTCGCTGGTGATCGGCATCGCCATGGGCTTTGCGGTGATCCCGACCATCTTCTCCATCGCCGAGGATGCCGTCTTCTCGGTACCCAAGCATCTGACCCAGGGCTCGCTGGCGCTGGGGGCCACCCCGTGGCAGACCCTGAGCCGTGTGGTGATCCTGACGGCGAGTCCGGGGATCTTCTCGGCGGTGATGATGGGGCTGGGGCGGGCCGTCGGCGAAACCATGATCGTGCTGATGGCTACCGGGAATACGCCGGTGATGGACATGAGCATCTTCCAGGGCTTGCGCACGCTGGCGGCCAACATCGCCGTCGAGATGCCGGAGTCGGAAGTGGGCAGCTCGCACTACCGGGTACTGTTCCTGGCGGCATTTGTCCTGTTCGTCTTTACCTTCATCTTCAACAGCGTGGCGGAGTTTGTCCGTCAACGGCTGCGTGAAAAGTACAGCTCGATGTAATGGGCCTCAAGGAATCAAACGACAATGAACAAATGGTTTAAATCAGGCACACCCTGGATCTGGATGACAGGGGGCGCCGTCAGTTTGAGTCTGATTGCGGTAGTTGGCTTGTTGGTGCTGATTGGCTGGCGTGGGCTGGTCTACTTTTGGCCCCACACCATCTACCAGTGGGAGATCAACGACAACGGCCAGACTCACCAACTGATCGGTGAGCTGCATGACACGGAATTGGTGCCGACCGCTCGTCTGCGTGCCACCGGTCTCAAACTCGAAGGCGAAGAGCGCGAGGTGCTGGTGCGCTACCTGGTCAAGACGGGGAACCGTGAATTTGTGCCGCTGGATTTTCGCTGGGTGCTGGAGACCGACATCATTTCCCGCTCGACGTCGGCTGAGCTGGTCGTCCTGGAACGAACCACCAACGGCAACTTCTACGGTTATCTGCAACAGGTGCTGGAGTCGGGCAAGGTGGTGGAGGGCGATCTGCATGAGCAGTTGCAGGCGCGCATTGCCCGCGTCGCCGAGATCAACGACCAGATCAACGACCTGCAGAAGTCGGAGATCGGCAGCATCAACTATCAGTTGGAGAAGCTGCGCCTCAAGGAGCGGCGTCTGGAGCTGGATCACGAGCTGACGGCCGAGGCCCAGCAACAGATCAGCCGTGAACGTCAGACCTTGAACAGCCAGTATCAAGTTCTGGAGAAGCAGCTGTTTGCCCTGCGTGAGCAGACCACCCGTGACAGCCTGGTGATCAAGGACATGCGCGGACAGAATGTGACCATTCCGTTGTCCAACGTGCTGGATGTCAACTGGCCCAACGATATGGGTCTGCTGGCCAAGATCGGCTTCTGGTTCCACCAGATTGGCAAGTTCGTCTCCGACGAGCCGCGCGAGGCCAACACCGAAGGTGGGGTATTCCCGGCCATCTTCGGCACCGTCTTCATGGTGTTGCTGATGACGGTGATCGTGACACCACTGGGCGTGGTGGCGGCGGTTTATCTGCACGAGTACG
>JAYROM010000186.1:0-7295 GCA_041911695.1 Aeromonadaceae bacterium | reverse complement strand
GAAGGTCGTAGGTTCAAATCCTGCCCCCGCAACCACATTTAAAAGGCCGCATTGATTGCGGCCTTTTGCTTTTATATTTCCCGGCCAAATTGGTTCCCGAACTGCAGCCTGCAATCAGCATCTTGGTCGCGTCTTGGTTCGGTTACACCCCTGTTTGCAAATACCTTTCTCGCCCTTCCACTCGCCATGCTGTTTGTAAGCGCCTTACCCATCGGTGTTGATATGACGAGCATAAACAAAAACCTGCCTTGGCGAGACCTTGGCAGGTTTTTTATAACGGTTCGATCGTCGTCAGTCAGGCAGATTGTAAGGCGCGGGTTTGTTCCATCAGTGCAGAATTGACGGCACAAAAGGGGATCAACCGGTTATTCATCACCTTAACCGCTTGGTGAGCCTCTACCACCTTATCTTCGGTCAGCGCTAAGTTGCCACTCATCAGCATGCAGACCGAGGCATTTTCACCTGGCTCGATAACCAGAAAATCCGCATAGCCATAATCAGTGGCCAAGGTGACCACTTCACCCAGCAGAGGCGCATAACGCATCAGATTAAATTCACGGAAATGCCAGCTCTGTGGGGTAGAGAGTTTCATGAACCGCATCAGGGTCACCGCATTGAGGACCATCTGTACGCGCTCAACCTCAGCGAAGGGCAGTTCGCTGATACACTCCAGCAAATGAAAATAGTGGGACGTATCGTCTAACGTGAACTCACTGCCTAACTTGGCGTCAGCGTGGAGTTGTTTACTTTTATACGCAGTCAAAAACTGCATTTCGGCTGACAAATCCAGATACAGGTTGTCAGCCTGATCGTCATAAACCCACTGCCAATGCTCATCCGGTAAGAGAATCATGCCCGTTGTCCCGTGCGCTATCCAATGCAAGTGAATTTATATTCCATAAGCAATGCAAATACAAATCTCCTGACAAAAAAACAATCAAAAAAACATACAAATGTTCAGCGACTCAACTTTTGATTTTTTAGTGGGTTGTTTTTAACCAATAGGGGCTGTTGTTGGCACGCTTTTTAACCAATCAAGCGGCGAACACACTCTGCGGAATCCCCTCGTCAGGTTATCTACGGTATCGTCGTCCGTCCCTTCCATCCGGTCGATCCAGGCACCTGTTGTGGTTTGCTTGATTATTCCACATCGCGACACAATGAAATTTTCACGATATTTTCACAATTTATCCCTGTGGATATGTATGGATATGCCTGTATTTACAACGCGTTACGATTGTTGCGGTAATCGGGATTAAGCCGAAAATGGCAAACAAAAGGCCCCATGAGGGGCCTTTATCGATAACCATTGGCTAATACACGATTAGCGCAAGTGGGTGACGATGTCGCGGACTAATGCCGGACCTTTATAGATAAAACCGGTATAGATCTGGACTAATGATGCCCCAGCCTCGATTTTTTCCCGTGCCGCCAGCGGAGAATCGATCCCCCCTACCCCGATGATTGGCAGCGCACCTTGCAGCAAGCCAGCCAATTCACGAATAAAGGCGGTACTCTTGGCTTGCAGAGGGCGACCACTCAGCCCACCGGCCTGTTGGGCATTGGGCATATCAAAGATCATCTCGCGTTCGAGCGTGGTATTGGTGGCAATGACACCATCAATCTTGTTGTTGACCAGCGATTTGGCCACTTCAGCCAGCTCTTCGCTGTTCATATCTGGCGCAATCTTGACCGCAATGGGGACATATTTGTTATGCAGGGTGGTCAGTTCGGCCTGTCGAGCTTTCAATGCGGCCAGCAATTCATCCAGTGCTGCGCCATATTGCAGCTGACGCAAGCCAGGTGTGTTGGGAGACGAGATATTGATCGCGATATAACCGGCATGCGGATAGACCTTGTCCATGCAGGCCAGATAGTCATCTTTCGCGTTTTCCTGGGGAGTATCTTTGTTCTTGCCGATATTGATGCCAAGGACACCCTGGTATTTACTTTTGCGGATCTGTTCAACCAGATGGTCGACACCTTTATTGTTGAATCCCATGCGATTGATGATCCCCTCAGCCGGAATCACGCGGAATAGACGTGGCTTGTCATTCCCTGGTTGAGGGCGAGGCGTAACAGTCCCCACCTCAATAAAGCCGAAACCCATGGCGCCGAATGCATCGATCGCCTCGCCATCTTTATCCAGACCAGCGGCCAATCCAACCGGGTTATCAAATTTAATGCCCATCACTTCGACCGGGCGCGAAGGTACTTTCTGACGATAGAAAATATCTAGCGGGGTCCCGTTCAACCAGGATAATTGCTTGATGGTCAGTTCATGGGCTACTTCTGGATCAAGTTTGAACAGAAAATAGCGGGCGAGTTGATAAATCATGCGGGCTCCTTGTGACCGGAAAAGAGAATCAGGGCCTCCCCCGCACTATCGCGTCGCATCCCTGACCGTGCGGCAGGAGAAAGCGGCGCACATGTTAAACGTTATCGTGCAGGTTTGCACCTCAATACGACTAACCAATACGTGTCAGATCAATGAAGCGATGATTTTCATCCGTACGTAACCGGAAACGGCCTTGTACACCGTTATAACCAATAAATGGCCGCAGATGCCCGGCCTCGAATTCAATCCTTGGGCCCTGCTCGCTGACCACAGATACGCGCCGGATCTGGCCCTGGTACAACGCCATCATCTGCTGACTGGTGAAATGTAGCCGGAAGGTATAGTGACGAAATTCAACCATGCTGTGTAGCCATCACTGATTAACCATAAAAAGAGCGGGCACCTTGCGGTGCCCGTTGCCGAACGACTTTACTGCGCCAAGGCGCGGGTAATCTTTTCATAGAGATCACGGGCCAGATTCGGCAGCGCAGCCAACGCTTGCAACTCCGTGCGGATCAAGGCTTGTCGTGCACTGTCCAGCTTGCCGAACTGAATCATCGGCACAATCATGCGCGCCGCGACCTGTGGATTGATGTCGTTCAACTGGCGCAACATGCCACTCAGGAACCGATAGCCTGAGCCATTCTTCGCATGGAAACAGGTCGGATTTGCCGCCGCAAAACTGCCAATCAGCGCGCGAACGCGGTTCGGGTTCTGCATTGAGAACGTCGGATGAGATAGCAGTTGTTTGACGCGAGATAAGGTTTCGCCCTCGCTGCGCATCGCTTGCAGGCGGAACCAGTTATCCATGACCAGACCATCATGCTGCCAGCGCTGTTCAAAATCAGCCAACAAGGTATCCAGGCAACTGAGTTGTCCTGCCGAAGCGGCCAGCATCGCCGCCAGTGTGTCGGTCATGTTGTTGGCATCATGATAGTGACGGGAGATCAGCGTGGCATAGTCCTCCTGACCGATACGGGCCAGGTAACTCAGGGCGAGATTTGCCAAGGCACGGTGGCCCATCGAGGCCCCATCAATCCGGTATTCACCCTGCTGACGGTTGGCCTGATAGCAAGCCAGCCACTGCGAATGGAGGTGTTCAGCCAAGGTGGTCGCCAGATGCTGACGTACCGCATGAATGGCATCCACATCCGCGTGGGCAAAGAGTTCGAGTAAGGATCCCTCACCCGGCAAGGTCAGTATTTCTGCCGCCAGCGCCGGATCCAGAGTGGTATCAGCCAAGACCGCGCCCAGCGCCTCCAGCAAGCTGGTCGGCACCGGTAAGAGCCGACCAGGCAGCCAATGGTTAACCGCCTCGATCACATAACGATTGATCAACTTCTGCGCCGCATCCCAACGCACCACGTCATTGTCCGCATGGGCCAGCAGGAGGCTCAACTCCTCATCCGTGTACGGATAGTCAAGACGCACAGGGGCCGAAAATTCCTGAAGCAGTGCAACCACAGGCGCTTCACTGGCATCGAAACTGAACTCTTGCGCCGCTGCGGTCAGCTCCAGCAGACCAGAAACCGGTTGGCCATCACGCAACAATGGCAGGGCCTCACCTTGCTGGCTATACAGCGCGATACTGACCGGAATATGTAATGGCAGCTTGTCCTGTTGCTGTGCAGTTGGCGGTGTCATCTGCTGAAGATGCAGGGTAAAGCGGCCCGCTTGGGCATCGAACTGACTACGTACCGTCAGTACCGGGGTACCGGCCTGACTGTACCAGCGACGGAACAGCGTCAGATCGCGACCGGAGGCTGCTTCCATGGCCTGCACAAACTGTTCGCACGTGGCCGCCTCACCATCATGGCGCTCAACATAAATCTGCATACCACGTTGGAAATCAGCTTCTCCAAGCAAGGTATGTAGCATGCGGATGACTTCAGAGCCCTTCTCGTAGACGGTGACCGTGTAGAAGTTGTTCATCTCGATCACCACATCCGGGCGGATCGGATGCGCCATCGGGCCGGCGTCCTCAGCAAACTGCGGGCCGCGGATCAGGCGCACATTACGGATACGGTTGACCGCTCGTGAACCCAGATCAGAGGAGAACTCCTGATCCCGGAATACAGTTAGCCCCTCTTTCAGGCTGAGCTGGAACCAGTCGCGACAGGTAATGCGGTTTCCGGTCCAGTTGTGGAAATACTCATGTCCGATCACACGTTCAATATCGAAGTAGTCGGTATCGGTGGCCGTTGCCGGGTTGGCCAGCACAAAGCGGGAGTTGAAGATGTTCAACCCCTTGTTTTCCATGGCGCCCATATTGAAGAAATCGACGGCGACAATCATGTAGATGTCGAGATCATATTCCAGACCAAAGCGCTGCTCATCCCAGGCCATTGCTTTTTTCAGGCTGTCCATCGCATGTGGCGCCCGATCCAAGTTGCCCTTGTCAACAAACAGTTCCAAGGCGACCTGCCGACCACTGCGGGTGGTGAACTGGTCACGTAACACATCGAAATCACCGGCAACCAAGGCAAACAGGTAACAGGGTTTCGGGAACGGATCCTGCCAACTCACCCAGTGACGGCCATTGTCCAGGTCACCACTGCCAACGCGGTTGCCATTCGACAGCAGGAATGGATAGCGTTGTTTGTCGGCGCTAATGCGGGTGGTAAAGCGCGCCAGCACATCCGGTCGGTCCAGATAGTAGGTGATACGACGGAAACCTTCGGCTTCACATTGTGAACAGAAGGCATCACCTGACTTGTAGATCCCTTCCAGTGCCGTGTTGTTGGCCGGATCAATCAGGTTTTCAATCGTTAGAATGAATTCATCCGGTACGTTGGCGATCGACAACTGGCCGGAAGCCTCCCGCCAAGTCAGGCATGGCAACCCATCCAGCGATACACTCAGCAACTTCATGCCCTCGCCGTCCAGCACGAGCGGATCATTATGGTTGCCATTTCGTCGCACCCGGCTGATGGCTACAACACGGGTTTGGTGGTCATCAAGCTGGATATCCAGGTCGACACTGTCAATCCAGTAGGCGGGCGGACAATAGTCCAGGCGGTACTTTTCCTGAGCGGTCAGCGAAGTCATCTCTTGTATCCTGTTCATCGGATCTGTAGCAGAGAACTATTATCAACCCTTCTGACGAACAGACCAAGAGAAAATGCAACGCTTTGATTACATGGAGCGAAGAAGGCAATAAAAAAGGCGGCAAATGCCGCCTTTTATCTCGATAATGATTTATCTCTTAGTGCTTTTCACTGCGAGTTAAATCAGCAGTGATGGCAGCCGCTTCTTGCAGATAGCCATCCGGGAACTCAATGCCGCTCGGCAGATCGGACAGCTTTTTGATCGCGGGTTTACCCATGCGCGCCAGTCGCTCATTGGTACGTTGCAACGCCTTGGCATCCAGGTCATCACGCTCTTTGCGACGGTCAGCTTCATTCAGCGAAACGGTCTTGCGCTGTTTTTCTTGCTGATAAATCGCAATATCCTGCTCGATGTACTTGAACTCAGGGTCCTTGGCAATGCGCGCCTCGTGCTGCTTTTCCAAGTCAGGAATCATAGCGGCAAAATCACCGACTGGACTGAACGGTGCCGCGGCAATCTTATCCCACGGCAGCGCATTCGGCTCCACACTCTCACCTGACTCAGACGGGTCGATAGTGCTCGGGAAAGCAATATCCGGTTTTACCCCCTTGTGCTGGGTACTGCCGCCATTGATGCGGTAGAACTTAGCCATGGTGTACTGAATATTGCCCAGCTCCTTATCAAACCAGTCGAATGGGCGGCGAAGCGGACGATGCTGCTGGACGGTCCCCTTGCCGAAGGTGTTTTCACCAACGATCAGCGCACGGCCATAATCTTTCATGGCTGCCGAGAAAATCTCGGAGGCTGAGGCGCTATAACGATTGACCAACACGACCATGGGGCCATCGTAGTAGCTGATGCCGTCATCATCCTGCTCGTCGGCAATGCGACCGATATTATCGCGGACCTGAACTACCGGCCCTTTCTGGATAAACAGACCACTCAGCGCAATCGCTTCTGGCAGTGAACCACCGCCATTATCACGCAAGTCGATCAACAACCCATCAATCTTCTGCTGCTTGAGCTTATTCAGCTCCTTGAGCACATCCTGATGCAGGTTATTGTAAAAACTACGAATATCGATCACACCGATGGTCTTGCCTTCGGTATGGATCACAGAGGACTTGGCCGCCCGGTCTTCCAGACGCACTTCATCACGTACAATTTCGATGACCTGGTTACGGGCACTTGGGCCATCCCCTCGCTGCACCTCGAGGCGCACCTTGGTACCCTTCGGCCCCTTGATCAGGTCGACGACATCATCCAGACGCCAGCCAATGATGTCCTGGATCTTGCCATTGGTCTGACCCACGCCAATGATCCGGTCATCGGCTTTCAACTGTTTGGATTTGTCTGCCGGCCCACCCGGGACCAGCGAGCGAACCACAGTGAAATCCTCGTCGGCCTGCAGCACGGCACCGATCCCTTCCAGCGACAAATTCATCTCGCTGTTGAAACGGTCAGCCTCGCGCGGCGAAAGATAACTGGTATGCGGATCAATGGCACGAGCAAAGGCGTTCTCTGCGGTCATGAAAGCATCTTCGCTTTCACTCTGCACCAGACGTTTAACCGCAGTCTGATAACGGCGCGTCAGCAGTGACTTGATCTCGTCATCGGACTTGCCGGCCAAACGCAAGTTCAGCGCATCATACTTGACGCGTTGACGCCATAACTCATCCAGCTCATGCCGATCTTTTGGCCAAGGGGAGTCTTTGCGATCAAAGCGGTACTCATCCTTGGTGGTGAAATCGAAGGGCTTGTCGAGCAGTGACAAGGCGTAGGCGTAACGATCGTAACGGCGCTGGATACTCAGGTTATACAAGTTATAGGCGACCGAGAGGTCGCCATTGGATAACCCGTCCAGCATGCTCTTCTTCTGAGCAGAGAAACCCTCAACCTCACTCTGCAG
>JAYROM010000185.1:0-8863 GCA_041911695.1 Aeromonadaceae bacterium | reverse complement strand
TTGCTGGCGCTGATCATCCGTAGGTACATCGCGATGCAAAGTCTGCCATCCGCTTCAGTCTATAAAGCAGGGAAAAATGTCGATGTCTGGTTATTACCGATATTGGAAGCTTATATTCATCAGGCATGGTCGGAAATAACGGCTCGACTGGAATGGGCTATGTCGTACATATCAAAGAACGCGAAAAAATCACAACAAAGAAAAGCCAAGAAAAATAGGACCTTAGATGGAATTTTTGAAATGTTTAATTCTTAAGGTCCAGTCTATGAGGTCGCTCTGCTCCCCGTGGTTTATATACCCACCACGGGGGCATTAGGATACCTATTCTCTTTTTTTGGGGATTACTTAGCCTCAATATCATTTATAAATCGTTCATTGAACCCATTGAATCGAATAACCCTTCTGGTAACCCGTTGAACATCCCCAGCCAAACCAAGCTGAACACCTTGCTCTTGCTGGGAAAAGCCGGCAGAACCACTTCCCTTAACATCATAAAACTCTTCAATCTCAACTTCTTGGGCGCACAAAATTCGCCTAGCTATTGAAACTTCTTGCTCCACTTTAGCCTGAGACAACAAAGCGGCTGACTCTATTTCAACTCTGCGGCCAATCTCTTCGAGTTCAGACAGTGGTTTAGATGAGGAGTCTGACAACAATCCAACAGTCGCTGTCAGGGCTTTCGTTACCGTATAGCCCGGTATCAGGTGCATCCACAAAGACATAAAAATCCCCCATTTATTTTTCACCTCACAATACAAAATTTATCGCTCACAACAAAAACGATTGCGAGATGCAGTTAAGATCAATTAAAATCAATCAAGGTCAGTTAGAAACAGTTATGGCTAATTAAAAAAATAAGGCTGGGTAATATTTTTACCTTTTAAAATCATTGTTATAGGTGGGATCATGGCAAGCAAAACAGCTAGGGTATTAGTTATAGATTCAGTAGAGCAAAAGCATGGCGATTGGACACTATGCTTCCAGTTTTGCGTATATGACTACGGTGATGGGAAAAAGGATAATGGCTATCGTTTTATCTGGAAAAAGCCTGACGGAAAACTACAGGCTGCGAGAGGTCAGGCGCGTATCCCTGACATGGGTTCCATCATGGATTTGATTGAGTCAGCAAAAAAAATGGGTTGGGCATACAAAGGGGACACCAAGACCATTTAACATAAGCAATGATTGCGCGCACCGCTCAGACGGGCTGTGCGCGACTTTTCCACCTAAGCCATAAAATCCTACGCCTTTACCCCTTAAAACCACTCAGAATCGCTCTGATGATTTTTAAGGGCATGAATCGTTATGCAGCCAGCTGACTGGTATCCGGTTTCAGCGTAATTCCATACTCAACAGCCAAAAACACAAAGAATATGACTTTCACGAAAACGGTGAACGGGCAGGCAATTTATTGCCAGGTCGTGAAGCGTTGGCGGGGTATCGGGGCGCAGCCCTGACCAGGGTATCAAAGGGGATAAAATCCCTTTGCAAGGACTCCGGGTATGGACGAAATGCGAAGCGTTTTGTATATACATCGGGTAGCCTTGTTGCCTTTGAATTTACGCACCGTTTCTCCCATTTATGGAGAAACGTCTAAGTGCGCACTGTCTTTTTATCTCTGCTTACCCCGCGCCGATTAGAAGCCAGAATCAGTCGCTATTTTGCATCATCCTCGCCGCCAAACTTCTCAGCCATCACCAGGAATAATTTCTCGGCATCATCATGCAGTTTCTCACACAAATCCGCCTCATCATCCAGGTTGAGTTCATTCAGCTTTTCCAGAAGCAAAAGAGACTGGCCTCTGATGAATTTCGCCATGTTCAGGGCTGACTTTTGTTGTTTGTTCACGTTAAGACTCCGGGTGACAGTGCTTATCTCAGCAAAGCAGATATGACGCTTCCTCGCACTGACAGACTTCGCTAGTCAGTACTGCGGCGAGCGTTACTGGATTTCGTTTGAAGGGGATGTTTTTGATTGCGGGCCTTTAAATGTACAAAAGCCCCGTGACAGAATCACAGGGCTTCGGTACTCTAATTCTTCGCAGATACCTGCCAGGATCAGACGTGAGAATCTAAATCCTAGCAGGGCTGGCTAGCGATGTCACTACCAGCTTAATACCATTCAACGACATTAAAATCATATCTGCACCTTAGACGCTCAGGTCTACGCCCCGGACTCCGGCAGGATAAACAGGCAAATTGGTGGGAACGTAACTTAACCGCGAAAGAGTTAGGCTCTACCCCGTCTCGCTGTACGATAACAAGCACCTGATAAAATGAGCGAACAAGGCAGCAAGCGGTGAAGTGTGATTCTCAGGCGTCAGCACCACTCGCGCCGCTCCGGATAGTGCTTGCGCATCCAATCAAAGCTCGCCGCATCGGCATAATGGCGCCGAAAACAGGCGTCGTCGCGGCGCACATCATACACCAGATGGACCAGCGCCTTGAGCTGGGCATCACCACATGGTGTCCCCAGCGCCACCGCACGCAACGGCGCAGGCGGCAACAATTCAGCAAAAGGTACCGTGACCGGCTGGCCGCTGAGTTGACACCAGGCCTCATACAGCATGTAACTGCCGCGCAGTTTGCCCTCCAGGCTGTAACCGGCAATATGCGGGGTCGCCAGCTCGGTGTGGGGGATCAGCGCCGTCATCAGCTGCGGCTCGTGTTCCCACACGTCCATCACCAGCCGCAGCGGTGCCGCCCCCTGTTGCCGGGCCAGCAAGGCGGCATTGTCCCAGACATCGCCACGGCAGGCGTTGATCAGAATCTGCTCCGGATGCAGCGTGGCAATCCGCGGCGCATCCAGCAGATGCCAGGTAGGCGCCAGACCATCGTGCGTCAACGGCACATGGAAACTGACCACATCACATCCTAGCGCGACCTCATAGTCGACATAATCCCGCCCATCCCCCAGCTGTGCCTTGAAGGGATCGCACAGGCAGACATGCATTCCCAGGGCCGCAGCGCGCTCGGCAACGGCACTGCCGGTATTGCCGGCACCGATGATTCCGATCGTCATGCCGGCCAGGGATAATTGATAACGCTCCGCCAGGATCAGCAGGGCACTGACCACATACTCCCCGACGCTGATGCGGTTACAACCGGGGGCGCTGGCAAAGGCAATGCCACGTTCTGCCAACAAGGCCTGATCCACATGGTCGGTGCCGATCGTCGCGGTGCCGACAAATTGCAAACGGCAATTCTGTGCCAGCAGGGCGGCATCCACCCGGGTGACCGAGCGTACCAGCAGCAGATCGGCATCGGCGATCTGTTCAGCGCTCATGGTTCGTCCCGGCAAACGCCGGATTTGACCGAAGGGGGCAAATAACTGCTCCACCAGCGGCATATTCTCATCAATGACGATCTGCATGTTCTAATCCATACGACTTGCGACAGATGCCGCATTCTAGACCGAGTTCATCGCGCTGCCTATGGTTGCACACCCAGCAAGGCGTCAGGTTGCCACTGCTGGCAATGGCTAATGAAACTGGCCAGGGCCGGATGGCGATACTTGCCAGCCTGAGTCACCCAGCTCAGACGCCGCGACATCGCCGGTTGCAGATCCAGTGCCCGCAGGCGGCCGTCGGCCTCGGCGCGGGCCGTCGCCATGCGTGACAACAGCCCCAGGCCCAGACCGTTGGCGACACCGTTGACAATCGACTCTGTCGTGTTGAATTCAAAGGCCAGTTGCCAGTTGCCCAGATGGCTGGCGAGCAGACGCTGGAACTGCTCACGGCTGCCGGATCCTGGTTCGCGCAACAACCAGCGTTGCTGCTCCAGATCGCGCAGCGTCAGGCCAGGACGGCCAACGAGCGGATGGTCGGGAGCCGCCACCACGCGCAGCGGATCGACCAGCCAGGGGTGCGCCTCAAAACCACGCTCATCCAGCTGCCCCTCCACCAGCACAATATCCAGGCCATATTCACTCAACATCTGGCCCAAGGCCCTGGTGTTGTTGATCTGGATCTGGATCTCGATGCCGGGGTAACGCTTGATGAAGTCAGCCAGCAATGCCGGCAACAGGTAGTTGCCGATGGTGTTACTGGCGCCAATTCGTACCAGTCCCTGGTGATGCTCCCCGGCGAGAAACAGTGATTCGATATGCTGCACCCGCTGCCGCACCTCATCGGCCAGCGGTAATAACAGGGCGCCGTGGTTATTCAGTTGCAGCCGGTTACGGACCCGATCGAACAACTGACAATCCAGTTGCCGTTCCAGCTCCTGCAGCGCCATGCTCACCGCCGCCTTGGTGATACACAATTGCTCGGCGGCCGCCGCTAGGCTGCCTTTTTGTACGATGGCCACCAACACATCGAGTTGACGTAACGTGATATGCATTCGTTAAATCCTACTTAACCATTAGTTAAATATATAAAGATATTTTTGCTTTGTTAAGGAGGCTATCCTTAATGGCACATCAAAGTTGTGGAGGTTTCCATGCTGACTCGCGTTCAACGTCATCTTCCGAACATTCCTACCCCGCTGGCCGGGCTGGCGTTGGCCATAGCGTCATTGGGCTGGTGCTGGGACAGCGCCTTCCAGCTCGGCTCGCTGGCCAAATGGTCTGCGGCCATCGTCGCCGGGGTGATCCTGGCCAGTCTGACGTTGAAGTTTCTGCGCTTCCCCAAGCTGCTGTGGCAAGACTTGGGCCACCCGGTTGCCGGGAGCGTGGTTCCGACCCTGGCCATGGGCTGGATGGTCGTCTCCCACTCCGTCGGTCAATTCCATGCGTTAGCCGGTACCCTGCTGTGGCTGATGGCGATCGTGCTGCATCTGGCGTTTCTTGGCTCGTTTGTCTACCACAGAGCCAAGGATTTCGAGCTGCATCATATGATTCCCAGCTGGTTCGTACCGCCGGTTGGCTTGATTGTTGCCGATGTCGCTTTCCCGGGCGGAGCCCTGCGCCCGTTGGCTGAGGCCATCCTCAGTTTCGGTCTGATTGTCTATGCCCTGATGTTGCCGGCAATGATGTACCGCCTGATCTTCAGCAAGGATGTTCCCGAACTGGCCAAGCCTACCATTGCGATCCTGGCGGCACCTGCCAGCCTCTCGCTGGCCGGTTACCTGACCGTTGCCGAGCAGCCGTCCATGTTGCTGGTTGGATTACTGGCCGGTATCGCGGTGCTGATGACGCTGCTGATTTATGTGGCCTTCTGTCACCTGCTGCGCCTGCCGTTCAATCCAGGCTATGCCGCCTTTACCTTCCCGATGGTGATTGGCGCCACTGCCCTGTTCAAGCTGGCGCAGCAACTGCAGGTCTGGGGAATGGGCGCCGAAGAGATCCAGTGGGTCCAAGGGCTGGCGCAACTTGAACTGGCTGTCGCCACCCTGGTGGTTGGCTATGTCAGCGTCCGTTACCTGATGCATTACGCCCCCAAGAAACACAGCGTCAGCGCCCAGCTCCAACATCACTAATCCCTAAGCGACACCCCCACCAGGCCGCCCGCAGGCGGCCTAGTTATTTGCCCCCTGCAGTCCCTGATAGCCCGCGATTATTAAATCCCACTTAATAATCGCTGCACTTTGATAGCCCCTTTGGCACAGAATCCCTTGCTTTCTCGCTAACGCCCGGCTCGCTTTGGCTATTTCGGCAGGAGGCTGCCAGGCACGGCTGTTAATGGTGCAACGGCGACGTTGCCGCGCCGCGGCAACCGTCGTCCGGTGGCGGGAATCAGCGTTCTGCCTGTGGTGCACGACCACCGTCTGCCGTTTGGCAAAGCGCGCGAGCATGCGTAGCGAGCTGTTAACGCTCAACCCCCTGCTACCGAAGGCTGACTCGCGCACAGATGAGACATCAACACGCGCCAAGAGGCCGGTCCCGGATATCATCGTTTCGCTCGGCGACTGTTGCCGAGGCGACGTCGCCCCGGCACTGCGCATCGCGCATAAAAAAAGGAGCCCGCAGGCTCCTTTTGTCGTTTGGCTATCGCGTTACGCTTGACCGATTAGGCCACGCTGCAAGGCTTCAGATACCAAATGTAATCACAGTAATCCTGGATTGAGCGGTCAGAGTTGAACTTGCCCATCGAGCCAGAGTTGATGATCACAGCCTTGGCCCACGCCTTCTTGTCGCGATACAGAGCGTCAACACGCTTGTGCGCATCAGAGTAGGACTCGAAGTCCGCCAGCGCCAGGTAGGTATCGCCGCCATCCAACAGAGCACGCTTGATGGAGGAGAGCTCGCCCGGACGGCCCGGCGTGAAGAAGTCGGTATCGAACCAGTCGAGAACAGCCTTCAGCTCTGGGTTGCCGTAGTAGTAATCCCACGGGTTGTAACCCTTGGCCTTGATGGCCTTCACTTCATCCACGTTCAGACCGAAGATGGCGTTGTATTCAGCACCGGCTTCTTCGGCGATTTCGATGTTCGCACCATCCAGGGTACCCAGGGTGATGGCACCGTTCATCGCCAGCTTCATGTTACCAGTCCCGGACGCTTCGTAACCGGCAGTAGAGATCTGCTGGGATACGTCGGCAGCCGGAATCAGCTTCTCAGCCAGAGAGACGCGATAGTTCGGCATGAAGACAACCTTCAGCTTGCCCTTGACGCGCTCATCGTTGTTAACACGCTCAGCAACCTTGTTGATGGCGTAGATGATGTCCTTGGCCAGCTTGTAGCCTGGAGCAGCCTTGGAGCCGAAGATGAACACGCGCGGATGCATGTCATAGTCCGGGTTGGCCAGCAGACGACGGTACAGAGCCATGATGTGGATCAGGTTCAGCTGTTGGCGCTTGTACTCGTGCAGACGCTTGATCTGGATATCGAAGATCGCTTCGGCGCTAACGTCGATGCCGGTTTCAGCCTTGATGACCTTGACCAGTTTTTCCTTGTTGGCGCGCTTGATGTCCATGAACTTCTTCTGGAACGCAGCGTCGTCGGCAAACTTCACCGCACCACGCATCTTGTCCAGATGCAGCGGCCAATCTTCACCGACGGTTTCGGTGTACAGCTTGGCCAGCTCAGGGTTACAGGACAGCAACCAGCGACGTGGGGTGACACCGTTGGTCACGTTGCACATCTTCTCCGGCCACAGTTCGGAGAACTCTGGGAACAGATCTTCCTTCACCAGCTTGGAGTGGATTTCTGCTACACCGTTGACCTTGTGCGAGCCGATGACACACAGGTTACCCATGCGCACCTTGCGTTGGCTGCCTTCTTCGATGATGGACAGCTTGGCCTTGATGGCATCGTTGCCCGGCCACTTGGCTTCAACCATATCTTCCAGGAAGCGACGGTTGATTTCATAAATGATTTCGAGGTGACGCGGCAGTACGCGCTCGAACAGGTACACGGCCCACTTTTCCAGCGCTTCTGGCAGCAGGGTGTGGTTGGTGTAGGAGAATACCTTGTAGCAGATATCCCATGCGGCGCCCCACTCCAGCTCTTCTTCGTCCACCAGGATACGCATCAGTTCCGGGATGGCGATAGTCGGGTGAGTATCGTTCAGCTGGATGGCGATTTGGGCAGCAAACTTGCTGAAATCATTGCCATGCACACGCTTGTAACGACGCATGATGTCCTTCAGCGAGCAAGCGCAGAAGAAGTATTGTTGAACCAGACGCAGGATCTTACCGGCTTCGGTTTCATCGTTCGGGTACAGCACCTTGGAGATGGTCTCTGCCGCTGCCTTTTCGCTTTGCGAATCGACATAACCGCCAGCGTTGAACACGTCCCAGTCGAAGAATTCAGAGGCGCGGGATTCCCACAGACGCAGGATGTTGACCGTCTTGCCTTCGTAACCAACTACCGGGATATCCCAAGGCACCCCTTTGATCTTCTGACCGGCGTGCCATACCTTCTTCAGCTTGCCTTCGGCAGTGAAGACCGTCTCGACGTAACCGTACAGCGGGATTTCCTGAACAGACTCAGGGCGGCAGATTTCCCATGGGTTGCCGTATTCACGCCATGAATCCGGACGCTCGATTTGGCGGCCATCGCGGATTTCCTGACGGAACAGACCGTGCTCGTAGTGCAGACCGTAACCGACAGCCGGCATGTTCAGGGTAGCCAGAGAGTCGATGAAGCAGGCAGCCAGACGACCCAGGCCGCCGTTACCCAGCGCCATATCCGGCTCTTCTTCGCACAGGTCAGCCAGGTCGATGCCCAGATCCTTCAACGCATCGGCACAGACTTCATACAAAGCCAGGTTATGCAGATTGTTGGCAGTCAGACGGCCCATCAGGAATTCAGCGGACAGGTAGTGCACAGCACGGGTGTCTTCGCGGAAGTGGGTTTGTTGGGTCTGAGTCAGACGCTCATACACCAGTTCATTTACTGCAGCACAGGTCGCTTTCCACCAAGCCTGCTTGCTCGCCTTCTGCTCGCTGGTTCCGAGCGTGGAGCGCAGGTGATGAACGATGTCCTGCTTCAACTGCTCCTTGTTCAGGGCGCTGAGCTGTTCAACTTTTTTATTGTTATGGCAGGGATCAATTCATTACAGTGGTTGGCCTCGACACTGACTCAAAGCTTGATTGTGTTAGATAATTTTTTGCTTGCGATGGCAATGGCTGCATTGGGTTTGACTACTCATCTAGGGGGAGTTCGAGCTGCGGGACTTAAACCTCTTATGCTGGGCGGTATTCTTTTTATATACCTGATTTTTGGTGGCGGATGTATTAACTGGTTGGTTGCAATATTCTGACCAGTAATCAGAATGCTAAAAAGGCATTTTCTTATAATTTTGGATATATTCATGCCTGTTCTTTCCACGTTCGTTCAATATTAAACGCATTGAAAGAGGTCGATGCGCTTATTCGTCCCGCAAATGATGTATTTATCAATGCTCTGGAAGAACGTTATCGAGGTGTTCGTCGATTTTTGCCTGACCTGTTAGAACGGTTGCATTTTGGTGCAAATCCCACGG
>JAYROM010000184.1:0-4577 GCA_041911695.1 Aeromonadaceae bacterium | reverse complement strand
AGCAGCCACAGCGCGCTGTCGTTGAGGGCCAGTGCTGAGCCGAACAGCACATGCAGCAGGTCGACACTGCTGCCATGCAGCGAGATCAGCAGCACGCCGAGCGCCATCGAGATCAGATAAAACGCCGCCAGACTGCTGTCCTCGCCACTGCGCGTGGCGCGTGACACCGCACCGGAGAGCAGCACGACAATCCCGCCGGCAATCAGGCCGCCGATGGTCATTGCCTTGACTGACAGGCCAGCAATCAGATAACCGACCGCCGCACCGGGCAGAATCGCGTGCGACATCGCATCACCGGTCAGGCTCATACGGCGCAGCATCAGGAATACGCCGATCGGGGGGGCGCAGAGACACAGGGCCAGACAACCGGCCAGTGCGCGCTGCATAAACTGGAACTCACTAAACGGCGCCAGCAACAGATCGTGGATCATGCCTCTTCCTCCTCGGTCCGGTGACAGGCGATAGCACTGGGATCCGGCGCATTGCGGATATGACGGGCCCGCGCCAGATGTGCAGGGGTGACTACCTCGGTGGTGGGGCCCCAGGCGATCACCTCGCGCGACAACAGCAGCGTCTCAGGGAAGTAATGACTCACCTGCTGCATGTCGTGCAGCACGGCGAGGATGGTCTTGCCTGTGCGCTGCCAGTCGCGCAACAAGCCGAGCAGATCGTCACTGGTCTGCGCATCAATGGCACTGAACGGCTCGTCGAGCAGCATCAGGTCGGCATCCTGTAGCCACAAACGGGCAAACAAGGCGCGTTGTAACTGGCCACCGGAGAGGGCATCCAGGCTCTCGTTGGCCATACCAGACAGCCCGACTCGAGCCAATGCGTCCTCGACCTTATGCCGTTCACGATGGGCCAGCCGGCCGAACAGACCGCAGTGGCGCCATAAGCCCATGGCAACCACATCGTGCACGCTGATCGGAAACTGACGATCAATCCGGCTCTGCTGCGGCAGATAGCCGATGCTATGCCGATCCACGCCGAGGCGGATCCCGCCCTGCAGTGGGGTCAGTTGGCCGAGGATGCCCTTGAGCAGAGTGGATTTGCCACCGCCATTCGGGCCAATCACCGCCAACAGGCTACCGCGAGCGATATGGCCACGGAGGTGATGCACCACAGGGTGACGGTCGTAACCCAGCGTCAGGTTGTCAAAATGCAGCATGGTTTACCTCATGGCCCAATACAGCAGAGCCCAGACCAGCAGGCTGAGCAGGCCGGCGATCAGTAGCCGGGTCAGTACACCCGTCAGTAATAGAGCAGGGACACGCATATGAGAATTTATGTCATTTAAAAAAGTGAAGTGATGTTATAACATAACACTCCTATCCGGCTAGCCCCTCGGGAGCAGAAATTTTTGCGAAAAATACGGTATGCTGTGGCGCAATACAGCACGACAACGAGGATGCCATGAGCCATCACCATGCCTGCTGCCAGGACGAGGTCATGGCACGCATGACCCCTAACCGCCAGACGGTACTGGCCATCCTGCAACAGAGTGGCCGCGCACTCAGTGCGTATGAACTACTGGATCGACTGCGGGCGCAGGGGGTGCATTGGCAGCCGCCTACCGCTTACCGGGCACTGGACTTTCTGGTCGATCACGGTGTCGTGCATTACCTGCAATCCATCCAGAAGTATGTGGTTTGCCCGCATCAGGGGTGTGACCATTTCAGCCAGCTGTTGATATGCGTCGAGTGCGGCCAGGTCGAAGAGGTGCCGTTAGGCGCGGCGTTGGAGCAACTGTTGGCGGCGCAGGTGCACAGCCATGGTTTTCAGCTCAGTCCGCAATTTCTGGAATTGAAAGGGCGTTGCCATCACTGCCAACAGCAGGATGACCACGCCCCTGAACCGGTTAATCCGGTCAACTAACGCGCTGACAGCGGACTCTTGCTGCCAATCAGGCTGGAAATCAGTCGGTGATTGCGGCTGCTGGCACTTTCTGACTCGTCGCTGGTGGCGGGGGCTGCGGCCGGCGCATTGGCGGCCGGCGCGCTCGCTGCGGCCTTGGCCGGACTCTTTTCGGCATCCAGTTGGCCGTGTGCGGGCTCCAGGCCGGCCGGCTCGTTGCCGCCAACCCGTTGCAGGCTTTCTACCCGGTTAAGACGGATGCCCTGATCCTTACAAGACTGGATCAACCCATCCAGGCCATTATCCGGCGACAGCAGCGTGAACTGGCCTTCCGGATGGCGCTCGATCAGTCGTCCCAACTGCAAGGCAAACAACAACTCGAATGGCCCGCCCTTCAGCGCCAGCAGGTCGATTTGCACCTTGTACTGGGATTGTGCCAGCAGTAACTGGCTGACCATCTCGAGGGGTAAATTGCTCTGATCCTTGCCGACCACCAGCAGCACCTGCTGGAAGCGGTCCATCACGCTCATCGGCAGTTCGGTGGCGCGTTCGTTATGAATAATCAATATACGGTTGGCCATGGGGCTCTCCTGTAACGCAAGCGATGCCCCTGGCGCCGCCTTCAGCAACCAGCAGGCAGAGGGCTATGCAGTTATTGATAATCTTATTATTCAGTATCGTCGGTTTTTTCTGGCAGTCGAGCGTCTTCCGGCAAGGTCAACTCTATCGGGAAAGACTGGCGCAGGGCGACCTGGGTCAGAAAAATCCGAATCGCATCGGCAGTACTCATGCCGAGACGTTCGAGCACGGCTTCGGCGCGCTCCTTGATGGCCGGTTCGATGCGGGCGCGTACCATGTCGCTTTTCACGGGGGTCATGCCGCCTCCTGAGGCTGACTCAATTGAACTCTGGAGCGTGCTACAGCTGTGCTGCACGCTCAAGTGACTGCACATAAAAACGCCAGTGTCATCACTCTTTTTGTGGTAATGCCCCTGTGAACTGCAGGTTGTATGCCAGACATACGGCGGCATAATGCGGAACAGGCAGGTAAAACCTGGATTGAGCAAGGATTTGGTCATGAAGTTTGTTGGCGCCCATGTCAGTGCTGCGGGCGGTATCGAGTTGGCACCGGCGCGCGCCGCTGAGTTAGGGGCGAATGCTTTTGCCCTGTTTACCAAGAACCAGCGCCAATGGGCGTCCCCCCCGTTGACCGATGAGCGCATTCGCGCGTTTCGTGCAGCGTGCGACGAGCACGGTTTTCGGCCAGAACAGATCCTGCCGCATGACAGTTATCTGATTAACCTCGGCCATCCCGACGACGAGGCGCTGGCGCGTTCGCGGGTGGCCTTTATCGACGAGATGCAGCGCTGCGAACAACTGGGGCTGTGCTATCTGAACTTTCATCCGGGCAGCCATCTGCAGCAGATCGCGGAAGAGGAGAGCCTGGCGCGGGTCAGCGCCTCCATCAATCACGCGCTGGCGGTGACCGAAGGGGTGACGGCGGTGATTGAGAACACCGCCGGACAGGGCAGTAACCTCGGTTGGTCGTTTGAGCAACTGGCGGCGATCATTGACGGCGTCACCGATCGCAGCCGTGTCGGCGTCTGTATAGACACCTGCCATGCGTTTGCTGCCGGGTATGATCTGCGTACTGCTGAGGGCTGCGAGCGGGTGTTTGCCGAGTTCGAGCGGGTGGTCGGGTTTCGTTATCTGTGCGGGATGCACCTGAATGGTGCCAAGAGTCAGTTGGCCAGCCGGGTAGATCGTCACCACTCGCTGCAACAGGGCGAGTTGGGCGAGGCGGTGTTCCGTTATCTGATGCCTGATCCGCGCTTTGACGGCATCCCATTGATCCTGGAAACCATCGATATGGCGATCTGGGCCGATGAGATCGCCTGGTTACGCAGTCTGGCCGTGGCCTGACTTGCATGAAGCGGGGGGCTTCCCCTACTATCTGGTGGTGCGTCGAGTGCTCATCGGGCGACGTACACACGACAAGCTCACCCACAGGATAACGACGACCTTTATGTTGCGCTGGATCCGGATATTGACGCTGGCGGTACTTTGCGGGTGGCTTTGGCTACCGGCACAGGCCGCGCTGTCCGCAGCCCATGGGTCGATGCCCGCCGGTCATGAGATGCCCGCGCCCGCGCTGGTACAGGCACCGGTGAAAGCCGATTGCATGATGTTGCATCGGCCGGGCGATTGTCCGATGCAGGCGCACGGGGCTTCCCGTGGCGAGCGCTCGTCACACTGTGCAGCCTGTTTGTCCGTGGTGGCCGACCTGCCGCAGTTGACGCAGCAGCGTTTCCCGCCCCGCGCGCCTGACCGTGTCTGGTCGGGGCCATCTGTTACCTATTCCGATTTCATTCCGGGGATTCCGTCCCCGCCTCCCTGCGTGCGCCAGGCATAACCCGATCTGCTTCGGGGGACTCCCCCATTTCGTTTTTTGGCCGTGATGTGCAGCGCCATGCCGCACCCGGCCCTATGCCTGGAAGTCATTCATGATGAACATTTCTTACCTGATGAACGGGCGTGTACTGCGCGCCCTCCGTTTTCCCGCGCTGCCGGCCCTGCTGCTGGCCAGTCTCGTGCTGACGTCGCCGCTGGTCACCGCGACCGGGATGTCCGGGATGACGATGCCGGCACAACCGTCAACCGCAGGGGAAAAGGGCTATGCCGTGGCGGCAGAGGTGGTGGCGCTGGAGGGCAACAAGGTGGTGT
>JAYROM010000183.1:0-4214 GCA_041911695.1 Aeromonadaceae bacterium | reverse complement strand
GGGAACTGCGCCTGGCCGCGTACCGCGGCGAGCAGCGCGAGGAGGTGTCGCTGGAGCCCACCCTGATCTCCGAGCACTTTCCGTTCCTGCGCGAAGCCATCCTGGCCGGGCTGGGGGTGGGGCTGGTGCCCGACTACGTGGTGCAGGACGCCGTGGACAGCGGCGCCATCGTGACCGCGCTGGACGACCTGCGCCTGAGCATCTTCGGCGACCAGCTCTTCATGCTCTACATGCCCAACCGCCACCAGACCCGTTCGGCCCGGGCGCTGATCGACTTTCTGCTGCAGCACTCGCTGGCGGCCGCGGCCTGAGGGCCTGCGCCACCCGCAGCGCGCACGCGCCGGCCGATAATGCCGGGCCGCACCGGGCGCGTTGCCGGGTGCTTTGTCCCCCCTGGCGGCGGCGCCAGCCCCCCATTGCCTTGAGATCCTCGATCCACATCGTCGACGTCGACCGCATCGAAACCTGGACGCGTTACCGCGCCGGCATGTGCGACAGCTGCCAGGCCAACTGCTGCACCATGCCGCTGGAGGTGCGCCTGCCCGACCTGCTGCGGCTGGGCCTGGTCGATCCGTTCGAGGCCGAGCACGAAGCACCCAGGCAGATCGCCAAACGGCTGGAAAAGGCCGGGCTGATCGAGCACTTCAATGCCAAGCGCGAGGTGTTCACCATCACTCGCCGTGCCAGCGGCGACTGCCATTTCCTGGACGCGAAAACCCGCCGCTGCACGGTGTATGCGCAGCGACCCGACATTTGCCGCCTGCACCCGCAGGTGGGGCCGCGCCCGGGCTATTGCGCCTACGGCGCGAAACGCCAGGCGTCGAAGCCAGACAGTCCGCCCGGCGGCCGAGCGTGAAAGCGCGCTTGCGCAGGCGGCCTGTCTGATCCGCGCTGCACCGCGTCGTCACCTCACTGCCAGCCGGTCTGGCGCATCAGGCGGAACTGCAGCACCGGCTCGCCGAGGGGCTGGCCTTCGGCCGGGCGGCGGCTGCCGCGGAAACTGCGGCCGCAGTCCTCGGGCACACCGGTCCAGACGGCGCTCATGGTCACGCCGTCGGCCGACTCGTCCAGCTGGAACTCGCCCTCGTGCACGTCGCCCGACACCCGGGCCGACAGGTCCTGGCCGTCCACCGTGCGGCGCAGTTCGCCGCGCACGCTGCCGGCGTAGTCGGGGTGCCTTTCCAGCAGCAGCACACCGCGCGAGTGGGGGCTGACTTCGCTGCCGCCTTCGGGCCACAGACGGATCTGCCACAGGCCGTAGAGGTGCACCGCTTCCATGTCCTCGGGCCCGGGGCAGGGGGTTGGCAGGGTCTGCCAGCCAGACCGCACGCGCAGCCTTAAGCAGGCTATGGGTGCCAATAATATTGGTCTCGATAAAGGCATCCGGCCCGGTGATCGAGCGGTCAACATGCGACTCGGCAGCAAAATGCACCAGGGTATCAATCCCCTCCTCGCGCAGCAGCAGTTCGACCAGCTCGCTATTGCAGATATTGCCCTTCACAAAACGGAAGTTCGGGTTACCCATCAGCGGACGCAGAGTTTCGATATTGCCGGCATAGGTCAGGGCATCCAGCACCACGACGCGGTCTGCCGGATGGTTGGCCAGCCAGTAGTGGACAAAGTTAGCCCCGATAAAGCCGGCACCGCCGGTAACAAGCAGTTTTCTCATGATAAATTCCTTGCAGAGTCGAGACTCGAGAGCCGAGATTCGAGATTCGAGATTCGAGATTCGAGATTCGAGATTCGAGATTCGAGAGGCGAGTTACAACAGAAACAGTGAACCAAGATTCGCAAGCTGGTTGCTCTACTCGCCTCACTTGTCTTGTACTACTCTGCTCTATTATCGCCTCTCGTTTCTCTAACCTCGTTTCTTAGAAGTAAGCAGCATCCCTAAACCAGGCGCCGTTGGCATCCTTAGCTGACAAGTCCGGTTGCTGGCCATTGACCAGTGGCCAGTTGATGGCCAGGTCGGGGTCATTCCAGCGAATAGATTGCTCAGAAGCCGGATGATAGACATCGGTGCAACGGTAGACAAACTCGGCACTGTCACTGGTGACGTAGAAGCCATGGGCGAAGCCCTCCGGCACCCACAGTTGGCGACGGTTTTCTGCCGAAAGCAGCACGCCGACCCATTGGCCGAAGGTCGGTGAACTCTTACGAATATCCACCGCGACATCGAATACTTCGCCGGCCACCACACGCACTAGCTTGCCCTGAGTGTGTTCCATCTGGTAATGCAGGCCACGCAAGATGCCCTGGCGGGATTTGGAGTGGTTATCCTGAACAAACCGGCGCTCGCAGACCTGTTCGTTAAACCAGCTTTCACGCCAGGTTTCCATAAAGAAGCCGCGCTCGTCACCAAACACCTGAGGCTCGATAATCTTGACCTCGGGGATCGCCGTATCAATGACTTTCATGGATTATCCTTGAGCCTCTTCATCCAGAATGCGCAGCAGGTAGGCACCATAACCACTTTTCACCAGCGGCTGGGCCAGCTTGGCCAGTTGTCCGGCATCAATAAAGCCCATGCGGAATGCAGTCTCTTCCGGCGAGGCCACTTTCTGCCCCTGGCGCTTTTCCAGCACACGGATAAAGATCGAGGCATCCAGCAGCGAATCATGGGTGCCGGTATCCAGCCAAGCGGTACCGCGGCCCATACGCTCGACACGCAACTGGTTACGCTGCAGGTAGACGTTGTTCACGTCGGTGATCTCCAGCTCGCCACGCGCCGACGGCTTGATGGTCTTGGCAATCTCGACCACATCATTGTCATAGAAATAGAGACCGGTGACCGCATAGTTGGACTTCGGCTTGGCCGGTTTCTCTTCGATAGAGACCGCATTGCCGGCCTTGTCAAACGCCACCACGCCATAACGTTCAGGGTCCTGCACATAGTAACCGAACACCGTCGCACCGGCCGGTTGTGCCGCCGCGTTCTGCAGGGTCTCGCTCAGGCCGTCGCCGTGGAAAATATTGTCACCCAGGATCAGGCAGACCGCGTCATCACCGATAAACGACTCGCCAATCAGGAAGGCTTGGGCCAGACCGTCCGGGCTCGGTTGCACCGCATACTCGAGGCGCAAGCCCCACTGGCTACCATCGCCCAGAATACGCTGGTAGGTGGCCTGGTCGTTCGGTGTGCTGATAATCAGGATCTCGCGGATACCGGAAAGCATCAACGTGGTCAGCGGGTAGTAGATCATCGGCTTGTCATAAACCGGCAGTAATTGCTTGTTAACACCGATGGTTGCGGGGTGAAGCCGGGTGCCACTGCCACCGGCCAGAATGATACCTTTCATGCTTTATTCTCGTGTCTCGTGCGTGTCTGAAATAAATAGTGATGTTCGTTGTCAGGCCGGCATATAGGGCGACAGATTGGTCAGTGCCGCTTGCCAGTTGCTCGGCATGATGCCAAAAACCCGGCGGATACGCGAACAATCCAGCCGCGAGTTGGCCGGACGCTGCGCAGGGGTCGGATAGTCCGAGGTGGCGATAGCATTGACCTGTGGCGCACGCGTCAATAACTGCTGCGCAACGGCAGCGTCAAAAATGGCAGCAGCGAAGCCGTGCCAGCTAACATGCGGCTCACCGGCAAAATGGTAGACACCCCAATCGGCGAAGTCGGGCAGCAGGGATTGCCCAGCCATATTCAGCAGCGCGGCGGCGATATCACCGGCATAGGTCGGGCCGCCAAACTGGTCGGCCACCACGCCGAGAGTGTCACGCTGGGCGCCCAAGCGCAGCATGGTCTTGATAAAGTTATTGCCGTGCTCGCCGAACACCCAGGCAGTACGCAGGATCAGATGCCGCGGGCAATGCGCCGCCACCGCCTGTTCACCTGCGAGTTTGGAAGCACCATACACCCCTTGCGGGTCAACCGGATCATCTTCGCTATACAGCCCGTCTTTGTTACCAGCAAATACATAATCGGTAGAGATATGCAGCATGACAGCGTCGACACTGGCCGCCCCTTCAGCCAGGTAGGCAGGGCCATCCCGGTTGATAGCATAAGAGGCATCAACCTCGGTCTCGGCTTTGTCGACTGCCGTATGCGCCGCCGCATTGATCACCACGTTCGGTCGAAACGCCGCGATTTGCGCCAGCACGGCAGTGCGGTCGGTGATATCCAGTTCATCGCGATCCACCGCCAGCACATCCCACTGCATGGCCGTCGCCTGTTGCAACAAACAATGGCCTACCTGGCCTTTGAAGCC
>JAYROM010000182.1:0-47013 GCA_041911695.1 Aeromonadaceae bacterium | reverse complement strand
GCTTGCCGCGCTGGCTTGCCGTGTCAGTGAGGCGGCATTATAGGGAGCCGCCGATTTCTGGCAACCCCCTTTTTGCATTTTTCCGCTCAATCCGGTGCGTTCGCGCATTTATGCGCCAAATCGCGGAATCTCTATGCGATTTGGCGCATCGACATGGCTCAATGCCCCACCTGCAGCTGGTTATCGACCCAATCCAGCACCAGTTTACCGCCCGGAACGACCTGACCACGCAGGATAGCCTGCGCCAACGGGTTTTCGACCCACTGCTGAATCGCTCGCTTAAGCGGGCGCGCCCCATACACCGGATCAAACCCTGCTTCAGCCAGATGGCTAAGCAGGGTTTCACGCAACTCGACCTGATAGCCCATGCCTTCCAGTCGCTGCAGCAGCGCCTGCAACTGGATGCGGGCAATTGACTCAATATGATCACGCCCCAGCGGGTGGAAGACCACGGTCTCGTCAATACGGTTAAGGAACTCCGGACGGAAGCTGCGCGCCAGCACCTCCATCAGCATGCCCTTCATCTCCTGGTAGTCGAGCGTGCCATGTTGCTCCTGGATCAGATCCGACCCCAGATTGGAAGTCATGATCACCACTGCATTGCGGAAGTCGACCGTGCGCCCCTGTCCGTCGGTCAGACGGCCATCATCCAGTACCTGCAACAGAATGTTGAACACATCAGGATGTGCCTTTTCCACTTCATCCAGCAAGATAACGGAATAGGGCTTGCGACGGACGGCTTCGGTCAGGTAGCCCCCCTCTTCATAGCCGACATATCCGGGCGGGGCTCCGACCAAACGAGCCACGCTATGCTTTTCCATGAATTCCGACATGTCGATCCGCACCATGGCATCCTGGGTATCGAACAGGAATTCGGCCAGCGTCTTGCACAGTTCGGTCTTGCCTACCCCGGTCGGGCCGAGGAACAGGAAGGAGCCGATCGGTCGCTGCGGATCTGACAAGCCGGCACGGCTACGGCGAATGGCGTTGGCCACCGCGTCAACCGCCTCGTTCTGGCCAATCACCCGCGCATGCAGTTGCTCCTCCATGCGCAGCAGTTTGTCCTTCTCGCCTTCGAGCATGCGCGCCACCGGAATGCCGGTCCAACGCGCCAGCACTTCGGCGATCTCGGCATCCGTCACCCGGTTACGTAACAGCTTCTGCTCCTGCATCTCGGCCTGAGTGGCCAGATCGAGCTGCTTTTCCAGCTCGGGGATACGACCATAGCGCAGCTCGGACATCCGCCCCAGATCCTGGGCGCGGCTGGCCTTCTCAAACTCCTGTCGGGTTTTTTCCAGCTCCGTCTTGATATGCTGGGTACCGGCCAGTGCGGCCTTTTCTGCCCTCCAGACCTCTTCGAGTTCGTTGTACTCGCGATCCTTCTCTTCTATCTCTTTATTGATCAGATCCAGCCGCTTTTGACTGGCCTCGTCGGACTCTTTGCGCAGCGCCTGTTGCTCCATCTTTAACTGGATGATGCGGCGCTCAAGGCGATCCAACTGTTCCGGCTTGGAGTCAATCTGCAGGCGAATGCTGGCTGCCGCCTCGTCAATCAGATCGATGGCCTTGTCTGGCAGTTGACGGTCGGAGATATAGCGGTGCGACAGGGTAGCCGCCGCCACAATCGCCGGGTCGGTGATCTGTACATGGTGGTGCAGCTCGTAACGCTCCTTGAGGCCACGCAAAATGGCGATGGTGTCCTCGACATTCGGCTCCTCGACCAGCACCTTCTGGAAACGGCGCTCCAGCGCAGCATCCTTCTCGATGTATTGGCGGTACTCATCCAGCGTGGTGGCGCCAACACAGTGCAGCTCGCCGCGCGCCAGTGCCGGCTTCAGCATATTACCGGCATCCATGGCCCCTTCGGCCTTACCGGCGCCGACCATGGTATGCAGCTCGTCGATAAACAGGATCACCGAGCCCTCCTCCTTGGCCAGCTCGTTGAGTACGGCTTTCAACCGTTCTTCAAACTCGCCACGGTATTTGGCCCCGGCCACCAGCGCGCCCATGTCCAGCGACAGTACGCGCTTGTTCTTCAGCCCTTCCGGCACCTCACCCTTGATGATGCGCTGTGCCAGCCCCTCGACAATAGCGGTCTTGCCAACCCCGGGTTCACCGATCAGCACCGGATTGTTCTTGGTCCGGCGTTGCAGCACCTGCACGGTACGGCGGATCTCGTCGTCGCGGCCAATCACCGGATCCAGCTTGTTCTGTTCGGCGCGGGCAGTCAGATCAATGGTGTACTTCTCCAGCGCCTGACGTTTCTCTTCGGCTTCCGGATCTTCCACCTTGGCGCCGCCACGCACCTGCTCGATCGCCTTTTCCAGCGCCTCTTTTTTCAGGCTGGCATTGCGTAGCAGGGTACCGAGGGTGCCGTTGTCATCCAGCGCGGCGAGCAGGAACATTTCCGACGAGATGAACTGATCCTGGCGCTGCTGCGCCAGACGGTCACACTGGTTCAGCAAGCGGCCCAGTTGTGGTGATAACTGCACATCACCGGCGGTGCCGGTCACCTTGGGCAGGCGATCCAGCTCCTGAGTCAATTGCTGGCGCAAACCGGCGACGTTGGCTCCGGCCAGGTTAAGCAGTGGTTTGACGGTGCCACCGTCCTGATTGAGCAACGCCAGCATCAAATGCAGCGGCTCGATAAATTGATTGTCACGCCCCAATGCCAATGACTGGGCATCAGAGATCGCGATCTGAAATTTGCTGGTCAAACGATCCAGACGCATAACATCCCCCTTTCTGGAACGACAACTGGCCGCCGGCGTCTGCCGCGGCGCTTGTCATTAAAGATGGGGATAACCGGTCCGGTTTCAAGCCGGACCAGATGAAATTATGTGCGCAACCAGATCAAACCAGCCATGCGGCCGGTCTGGCCATCGCGGCGGTAGGAGTAGAAGCGGGCGGGATCACTGACCGTGCAGGTATCACCGCCATAAATGGCGGTGATACCGCAGGCCTGTAGACGCTGACGGGCGAGCAGAAACAGATCCGCCCGCCACTTGCCCGGAAGATGCGGGCGAAAAGCGGTTGCGGCAGCGGGATCATGGGCAATAAAGGCTGCTCGCACCTCATCCCCGACCTCAAACGCCTGCGGTCCAATCGCCGGGCCCATCCAGGCCAGGATCTCTGCCGGCGCAACGTCCATCGCTGCGACGGTAGCTGCCAAAACACCGTTACACAGTCCGCGCCAGCCGGCGTGGGCGGTCGCCACCACACTACCTTGTCGATCACACAGCAACACCGGCAGGCAATCGGCGGTCATCACTGTCAACGCCACACTGCGCTGGCGGGTCACCGCAGCGTCGGCAGTCGGCACCTCTCCGTCTGCGGCATGGGTCGCCGCATGCACGGCGATGCCATGCACCTGATTGAGCCACACAGGTTCACTGGCCAACGCCAGGGTCTGCCGCAGTCGGGCGCGATTACCCGCGACATGCAGCGGATCATCGCCAACATGGGCCCCCAGATTCAGACCAGCATAGACGCCGGCACTCACCCCACCGTCGCGGGTGGTAAAGCAGGCCTCGACGCTGGCCGGTGCCGGCCATTGCGGGCGGATCAGATCCATACCAGATCGTCCGGATTGGCGTCGGTATCGATGCGCAGGGCGTCGATCAGATCAACCATGTCCTGCGGGATCGGTGAATGCCACTCCATCAGTTCGCGGCTGATCGGGTGTTCCAGCCGCAACATGGTGGCGTGCAGCGCCTGGCGCTGGAAGCCGCGCAGCACGGCGGTGAACTCCGGCGCGGCATTGCGGATTGGCCGCAGGCGGCCTCCGTACACCGGGTCACCAAGCAAAGGATGTTTGATATAGGCCATGTGCACACGGATCTGGTGGGTACGGCCGGTTTCCAGACGCAGACGCAAGCGGGTGTGGGCGCGGAATTTCTCCATCACGCGGTAATGGGTCACCGCAGGTTTACCCATCGGGTTGACCGCCATCTGGGTACGGATGCTTGGGTGACGGCCAATCGCCGCCTCGACGGTACCCCCAGCAGTCATGTGGCCGATGGCTACCGCTTCATATTCACGGGTAATCTTGCGGCGCTGCAGCGCCGAGACCAGCCGGGTCTGTGCCGGGATGGTCTTGGCGATCACCATCAGACCGGTGGTGTCTTTGTCCAGACGATGCACGATGCCGGCGCGCGGCACTTCGGCGATCTCCGGATAGCGGTGCAGCAGGGCGTTAAGCACGGTGCCATCCGGCGTACCGGCGCCCGGGTGGACGACCAGCCCGGCCGGCTTGTCGATCACCAGAATATCGTCATCTTCGTAGACAATATTCAGCTCGATATCCTGTGCCTGCCAGCGGGTATCCTCTTCGATCGCAGTGGCAATCAACACCGCCTGCCCTGCCATCACCCGCTCGCGGGGTAAGGGCGCAGGTTGGCCATCCACGGTAACTGCCCCTTGCAGGATCCACTCTTTGATCCGGGTCCGCGAATAGTCCGGGAACATATCGGACAGGGCCTGGTCGAGGCGCATGCCATAATGCTGATCGGCAAAAACACCACGTAATTCGATTGCTTGACTCATGGATCTCTCTGGTTTCGATGGGGCAATGCGCGCATTCTAGCTTTTCTTTCGTCCAATCTTAACGGATACTTCCTCAATTCCGGAAAACAGGACCCCATGCATGTTCAAAAAGTCTCACCTGTTGCTGCCGTTGACCCTGGTTTTTGCGCTGATTGGCGGCTGTTCATCTTCTGATAAGCCCAAGGTACCGGACTTACCGCCAGAGAAGCTCTATCAACAGGCCCAGGACAAACTGGAAAGCGGTAACTACAGTAAAGCCGTCGAGTTACTGGAAGCCCTTGACTCACGTTATCCGTTCGGCCCGTACTCGGCACAGGTACAGATGAATCTTATCTATGCCTATTACAAGGATGCCGACACCGCTCACGCCATCGCCAATATCGACCGTTTCTTGCGTCTGAACCCGACCCATAAAGATGTGGACTACGTCTATTACATGCGCGGGCTGACCAATATGCAGGCCGATTACAACTTCTTCCACTCGCTGTTCCACATGGATCGTTCCGACCGTGACCCGGCCTATGCCCGTCAAGCGTTTAACGATTTCAAGACCCTGCTGACCAGCTATCCGCAGAGCAAGTATGCCGCCGACGCCCGTTTGCGCATGATGCAGCTCAAGCAGCGTCTGGCCAAATATGATCTGTCGGTCGCGGATTACTATCTGCGTCGTGGTGCCTGGGTCGCTGCTGCTAACCGCGGCAAGTTGATCGTGGAAAACTACACCGATACCGATGCCATCGAACCGGCCTTACGCATCATGATCAAGAGCTACGATGCGCTGGGTCTGAAAGCCCCGGCCGCGAACGCCCGCCAGGTGTTGACCGCCAACTTTGGCAAGGAATAGTCCTGCGCTGATTTGCAGCCCGTGCTGCTCGCAACAAAAACGCCGGCGAGAATTGCCGGCGTTTTTTATTGTCCTCGCGCCCGCTTAATGGGCCAGATAGGCGGCGAGGAAGCTGTCAAAATCCTGATGGTCGGTGGCTTCCAGTTCAGCCTGTTTGGCCAGCGAGGCATGCGCCTCATCGGCAAAGTAGGCCCCATCCCAGAAAGTCAGCTCTTCACTACGCAGACGCTGGCGATAACTCTCGGCCAGTTCACGACCAAAGGTCACACTGTCCATATCATGCTGTAACAGATGGTTGAGGAAACGCGCCGACAGGGTCTTGTCCGGATCACGCAACTTCTCGCGCTCGGCCTGCAGGGTGACCTGATACTGCACACGGCCATAGGCACTATCCAGCAGCTGGGCCACGGCGTTGAGCTCATCAAACAGTTGCTCACCCCACACCGGTAGGCTGAGCAGTTTGCCCTGATCGTTTTCCAGCTCCAGCCCCGGCATGCGGCCCTGCAGTACCACCTTGTTCATATTGCGCTGATTGCGCGCCATCTCTTCGGCACCGAGCGGCGCCGACGGACGCAACAGGCACCAGACCAGAAACAGATCGAGGAAGCGCAGTTGCTGTGGCTCAACCCCCAGCGGGCTGAACGGATTGATATCCAGGGTGCGCAACTCGATGTACTCAATACCGCGGTGCTCAAGGGCGGACAAGGTGCGCTCGCCGTTACGCGGCGTACGCTTCGGCCGGATCGGCGCATACAGCTCGTTTTCCAGTTGCAGGACATGGTCGTTGAGCTGGCGATATTGACCGTCCACCTTGACACCTATCGCGGTGAACTCCTCGGCGCGGGTGCGCAGCGCCTGACGGACACTGAGCAGATAGCTGTTCAGCGAATCGTGACTGATATGCAGATCAGACTGTGCCTTGTTGGTATAACCCAGATCCGACAAGCGCAGCGAAGTGGCATACGGTAGATAGAGGGTGCCGCGACCAATCGATTGGAACGGCAATCCGGTCTCCCGCCCTTGCAGGAACGAGCCACACAGGGCTGGCGAGGCGCCGTACAGGTAAGGCACCAACCAGCCAAAACGATAGACGTTGCGGATCAGCCCCATGTAGCCTTCGGAGATAAATCGCTTGCACTGACAACGCGCCGACCACAGGTCCTGCCATTCACTCCAGAAGGTATCCGGCATTGAGAAGTTGAAGTGCACCCCAGCGATCAGCTGCATCAGACTGCCATAACGATGGTGCAAGCCCTGACGGTACAGGGTCTTCAGCCGGCCAATGTTCGAGCTGCCATATTGCGCCAGCTGGATCGGCCGCGCCTCGCCGATAAAGCACGGCATCGACATCGGCCACAGCCGTTCCTCGCCCAGATGCTGGGCGGTATAACGATGGATATCCGCCAGCTGAGCCGTCAGCGTCTCCAATGAATCGGAAGCCGGAGTGATGAACTCCATCAGGCTCTCGGCATAATCGGTAGTGATCAGCGGGTGGGTCAACGCCGCGCCGAGCACCGCCGGATGATCGCGCTCGGAGAGTTGCCCTTCCGGGGTGATGCGCAATGACTCCCGCTCCAGACCACGACGAATACCACGCACCGCCCCCAACCGTTCCGGGGCGCTCAACTGGTCAAGAATATCGAACAGGGTGAAATCAGAATGCATATTAATCCTTTACCAAAGGCTGATCGGAGACCGCCGCACTGGCTGCCGACAGCGCCACCGGATAGGGGTGTAGAGGCCAGGGTAGGGTCGCCAGTTTGGGCTGCAAGTGCGCGGCATCGCCTACTACTACCATGATGAAGGTAGCCGGATCCAGCCACTGCTGCGCAACGGACCGCAATGCGTCCGGGGTCGCCGCCGCCAGTTGCTGTTGCTGCTGACGGATATAATCCGGCGAGTAGCCCATCTCGACCAGCG
This sequence comes from Aeromonadaceae bacterium, assembly GCA_041911695.1. Lineage (GTDB taxonomy): Bacteria > Pseudomonadota > Gammaproteobacteria > Enterobacterales > Aeromonadaceae > Pseudaeromonas. The sequence continues at coordinate 39,704 of JAYROM010000182.1, read as the reverse complement.
ATAGCAGGAAGTCAGCTTTCTGGTCGAGCGTCTCGTAACCGAGCGCCTCCTGCCGTGACCAGGCCGATTTCAGGTAATCCACCTCAGCAGCGCTCGGCCCGTCCTGCCGATAGGTTTGCGCCAACTGACCAATCTGCTGTAACGCCTCAGCAGTGACATCCTGGCGGACATCCGCACTGATCTGCAGATCGCCAGTATCACGGATACCGCTGAAGCTACTGCGAATACCGTAGGTATAACCCTGCTCCTCACGCAGCTGCTGATTCAATCGGCTATTGAAGTTGCCGCCGAAGTTGAAGTTCATCAACTGCGCCTGGAAAAAGGGGCCGGTGGCATCATACGGCAGCGCGCGACGACCGATGCGCAAGGTCGACTGCACCGCGCCTGGCACATCTACCAGATAGATGCCCGGCGCCGCCTGGGGCTGCGACGGCTGCAGCGACGGCAGCGCGAGCGCCGGTCGGCTATCATTGGCCAGGAAATGCAACAACGGCGTGATGCGCTCGGCGGTCACATCCCCGACCACCACCACATGGCCGCCAGCTGGACGATAATAGTCACGGTAATAGCGCTGTACGTCGGCCAGTTTCAGCCCCTGCAGGGTTGCTTCACGTCCCTCTTCAGGCGCGGCCAGCGGTGAGTCCTTGCCATACACCAGTTGAGCAAATGCCTGGTTGGCCAGTGCATCCGGCTCCTTGGCGCGTTGCTTGGCCGCTTGGACCAACTGGTTCTTCAGCCGGATAAAGTCCGCCTCGCGCCAACCCGGATCTGAGAGCACCTCCTGCACCAGGGTCATCACCTGCGGCAAGGTCTCCTTAAGGCTGGTCACCACCACGCTGGTTTCATACAGGTCAGCCGACAACCGGATCGTGGCGCCTAAGCGCTGCAACTCGTCACTCAGCTGCTCGCCGGTCAAACGTCGCGTGCCCTGGCGCACCACCAGCGCAGTCAGATTGGCCAGGCCGGCCTGTGGCCGCGACTCCATCCGCTGCCCACCCGGCAGGGTGATCACCACTGACACGGCAGGCAGTTCGCTATTGACGCTGCCCAGCAGTTGCATGGCCCCCAGCGGCTGTTGCCAGACCGTGGGCACCGGCAGGCTGACCGGCTTGCCAGCTGGCGGGACCTGCGTGCGATCCAGCGTCTCCTTGATGTCTGCCGGTGTCGTGGCCGACGCATGGCTGACCGCCGTAATCTGGCGGGCGGCTGGTTGGTAATTCGGCGCCGCCACCTGCCATTGTGTCGCCCCCTCCGGTACCACACTCAGCCACAGCGCCGGTTTACCGGCCATATGGGCATGGAATGCCGCCATCACCTGCTCAGCGGTAGTGGTCTGCAACCGTTCGAGCATGCGCAGCCCAGCTTGTGGATCGCCATACAGCACCTGACCGCGACTCAACTCGCTGACCTTGCCCTGCACACTCTCCAGTCGCCATACCATGCGCGCCTTGACCAGCCCCTGCACCCGCGCCAGATCAGGCAGTTGTACCCCCTGGCTGGCAAAGCCGGCCAGCAGCTCACGCACCTTGGCGGCCAGCGGCGCCATACTTTTCAGCTTGCTGGTATTCGGCACCAGAGTCAGCGTCATGCTGCAGTCCAGCTCACGACAGGAGAACGCCGCATCAGCCTGGACCGCCAACTCGGGTTTAACCAGTTCGCGATAGAACAGGCTGGTCTTGCTGCCGCCGAGCACCTGACCTAGCAGCACCATGGCGGCATGCTCCTCGGTGTTCGGCCGCACCCGGGTCGGAATGGTGACCGCCAGTACCGGTTGCTGGATGCGATCCGGCAAGGTGACATAACGGTCGGCGTTGAGTATGGCGGGGCGCGGCGCCACCGCTGGGACCGCCGGGCCAGCCGGTATCGCCGCAAAATAGCGCTCCACCCAGGCCAGCGTCTGGGCGGTATCGATATCGCCGCCGATGGTCAGGGTGGCATTGTTCGGTCCATACCACTGCTGGAAGAAGCGTTTCAGATCATTCACATCGACCCGATCCAGATCCTCGGGATAACCAATCACCTCCCACGAGTAGGGATGGTCACGCGGATAGAGCGACTCGCCGGTTACCTCGCTGATGCGGCCATACGGCACATTGTCGATACGCTGCGCCCGCTCGTTCTTGACGGTGGCACGTTGAATTTCGAACTTCTTCTGACTGACCGCCGGCAACAGGAAGCCCATGCGATCCGACTCCAGCCATAGCACCTTCTCCAGCTCGTTGGCCGGCACCGTCTCATAATAGGTGGTCAGATCGGTGCCGGTAGCCCCGTTGGCGCGCCCGCCGACCTCCTGAATCAGACGCAGATGTTGCTGATCCGCCACATGCTGTGACCCTTGGAACATCATATGCTCGAAGAAGTGGGCAAAGCCGGTCATCCCCTGCTGCTCACGGGCGGCGCCAACATGGTAGGTGACATTGACATGCACTAGCGGGTCGGAGTGATCCGGCATCAGGATCAGGGTCAGGCCATTTTCCAGTCGGTAAACCTGGTAAGGGATCTGCAAACTGCCGGGCTGTGCCACCTGCTCTTCTATTTGTTGGGGGGCCGCCTGCAGGGCCGGCAGCGAACCACCCAGCAGGCATACCAACCCCAGCCAGACCCATTTCTTGTTATTCGCCATTCCACTTCCTCGGCTTATCAACCCGATACCAGCGCACCACCGGCGCCAACAATCAATGCATAACGCGCCGCCTTACCGATCAGGATCAGCAGCAGACAGCGCCAGAACGACCAGCGTAACCAGCCGGACAGGACACACAGCGGATCACCTACCACCGGCACCCAGGCCAGCAATAACGACCAGTAACCATAACGCGTCAGCCAAGCCAGTGCGCGCAGGCCGCTTTGCAATGCCTTCGGCGCCTGTTTGCGCCGGGAACATAATGCCCCCAGCCACCAGCTGGTCATCGAGCCCAGCACATTGCCGAACGTGGCGACCGCCCACCATGCTATCGACCACCGCGGTTGCTGCCAGACCAACGCCGCGAGCACCAGTTCGGAGCTCCCCGGCAACAAGGTGGCCGACAGAAACGCACTACTGAACAGTCCCCAAGCATACCCCATCACCGACGGGTTGCCCGCGGCGTGATCCACACGAATGATGTCTGCGCCATTTGAAGCTACTGTTAACAAACGGACTACGAGGATACAAGGCAGCATTCGGCATGACCAGACTCTTTCTGTTCCCTCTGTTATTGGCGCTGGCCTGGTTGGTCATCATGTTGTACTGGCGCTTGCCCTGGCGGCAGGGGCTGCGTGGTTTTTACTGGATTATCGGCGCCAGTGGCGGCCTGGCCTCGACCCTGGCCCTGATGATGTGGCTGACCCGCTAGCTGTCGGGCCAGCCCGTGCACCGTTACCAATAATTCTCGCTGCAGATCTGCCCGGGCGCCCGGCGCAGGTGTTTGTGCAGACCACGCGCCTGTAACAAGGTCAGGGTGTCACGCACCATCTGCGGGTTACCACACAGCGCCACCGTACTGGCCGGGGTCAAGGCCGCCCCCACCACCCGCTCCAGCCGACCATCGGCCAACGCCGACGGAATGCGACCGGATAGCCCCTCGGCCCAAGGCTCGCGACTGACAAACGGCACATAGGTCAGCCAGTCCGGCGTGGCCTGCTGCAGTGCCCGAATCAAGGTCTGATAGTTCAACTCGCGTCCGAAGCGAACCCCATGCGCCAGCACGACACGGGCATAACGCGGCTGCAAAGCCCCCTCCGCCAACAGCGAGAGGAACGGCCCGATTGCGGTGCCGGTGGATAACAACCACAGCGTATCGCCATCCGGCAACTCCTCAGCGGTCAGGAAGCCGCTGGCCTGCGCCGCCAGCCACAGGCTATCGCCTGGTTGCAGGCGATGCAGCGCCGGGGTCAACCGTCCGCCCGGGATCAGCACAATATAGAACTCGTGATAATCGGCTGCCGGCGGGTTCACAAACGAGTAGGCATGCGCCACCCGCTCCGGCGCCCCCTCCTCGCCCGGCAACCACAACGCCAGCCGGGTAAACTGCCCGGCCCGATAGGCGGGCAGTGCCGCCTCGACCCGAATCGAGAACAGGGTCTCGGTCCAGTGTGTGACCGTCTGAATCCGACCTTCCACCCACTCGCTCATGCTGCATCTCCTGCTGGACACCCTGCTTTCACTGTAGCGTGTGGCGGCGGAAACAAACACCGCGAAACTGCGGGGTTGTTGGCAAGCGAAATGTCCACACCGTTCAGCGACGAGAGACGGCAAAATCCGGCCAACCGGCGCATAATGAATCACCACACACCGGATGACCGACCGATTGCCATCAGGTAACATAGCGCCCTTTTTTGATCGTGGTACCGACAACGTACTTTGTGTGGTTTTGGAGTTGTGGATGTCGTTTGCACTTGGCCAGCGCTGGATTAGTGATACAGAGACCGATCTGGGTCTGGGAACAGTTGTCGCCCTTGAGGGCAGAATGGTCACCTTGTTGTTTCCCGCCAACGGCGAGAACCGCATGTATGCCCGCGATGAGGCACCCGTCACCCGTGTCCAGTTTCATGCCGGTGATCTGATCACCAGCCATGAGGGCTGGAACATGGTAGTGGAAGACGTCATCGAGCAGGATGGCCTGCTCACCTATCACGGTCACCGCGAAGATAGCGGGGAAATGACCCGTCTCAAGGAAGTGCTGCTCAGCCATTTCCTCAAATTCAACAAGCCGCAGGATCGCCTGTTCGCCGGCCAGATTGACCGGCTGTCGCGTTTTGCTCTGCGCTACCAGGCGCTGGTACACCAACATGCCCGTCGCCGTAGCCCGACCCGTGGTCTGGCTGGCGGCCGTGTCAGCCTGATCCCGCATCAGCTGCATATCGCCCATGAAGTGGGCCACCGTCATGCACCGCGCGTGCTGCTTGCCGATGAAGTCGGCCTGGGCAAGACCATTGAAGCCGGGATGATCATCCACCAGCAACTGCTCTCCGGCCGCGCCCAGCGCGTGCTGATCCTGCTGCCGGAGTCGCTGCAACACCAGTGGCTGGTGGAAATGCTGCGCCGCTTCAACCTGCACTTCGCGCTGTTTGACGAAGAGCGTTGCGTCGAGCTGGCCAATGAAGCGCAGAACCCGTTCGATACCGAACAGCTGGTGATCTGTAGCCTCGACTGGCTGCGCCGCAAGCGCGCACGGTTTGATGAACTGCATGAAGCACAGTGGGATCTGCTGGTGGTCGACGAAGCCCACCATCTGGAGTGGAGCGAAGCAGCACCGAGCCGCGCCTATCAGATCGTTGAAGCGCTGGCCGAAGAGACGCCGGGCGTCCTGCTGCTGACCGCCACCCCGGACCAACTCGGCCACCAGAGCCACTTTGCCCGTCTGCGTCTGCTCGACCCGGAACGCTTCTATGATTACGACGCCTTCCTGGCTGAAGAGCAGGCTTACGGCGAAGTCGCCCGTCTGGCCGAACAGCTGCTGGCCGGCCAGACGCTGGATGACCAGGCCCGTCAGGTGCTGGCCGACTGGCTGGATGGCGCCGACCTCGGCCAACTGGATAGCCAGGCCGGGCGTGAACAGCTGGTGCGCGAACTGCTGGATCGCCATGGCACCGGCCGCGTACTGTTCCGTAACACCCGCGCCGCGATCCAGGGGTTCCCGGAGCGTCACCTCAATCTCTATCCGCAGCCGCTGCCGGACCAGTACCGCACTGCGATCAAGGTGATGGGGATGATGGGCGGCAACACCGGTGATGCCGAAAACCGTGCCCGCCGTTATCTCTATCCGGAGAAGATCTTCCAGCAGTTTGAAGGCGATGATGCCAGCTGGGTGCAGTTCGATCCGCGCGTTGAGTGGCTGCTGGGGCTGCTCAAATCGGCGCGCAATGAGAAGGTACTGGTGATCGGCTCCGATGCCGCCACCGCACTGACCCTGGAAAATGCCCTGCGCCTGCGCGAAGGCATCCGCGGCGCCGTGTTCCATGAAGGGATGAGCCTGCTGGAGCGCGACAAGGCCGCCGCCTATTTCGCCCAAGAAGAGGGCGGCGCCCAGGTGCTGTTCTGCTCTGAAATCGGCTCGGAAGGGCGTAACTTCCAGTTTGCCCGCCATCTGGTGCTGTTCGATCTGCCGCTCAACCCGGACCTGCTCGAACAACGTATCGGCCGTCTGGACCGTATCGGCCAGCAGAACATCGTCGAAGTGCATGTGCCGTTCCTGCAGGACACCGCGCAGCAGACGCTGCAGGAGTGGTATCACCTCGGACTGGATGCGTTCGAGGAGACCTGCCCGACCGGTCGTGTGGTCTTTGAATCCGTGCGTGACGAGCTGTTTGCCCTGCTGGCCGACAACGTCACCGATGCCGCGCAACTTGAGCCGCTGCTGACCCGAACCCGCAGTGAACATGACAGCCTGAAGAAGAAGCTGGAGGCCGGTCGCGACCGCCTGCTGGAGATCCACTCCGGCGGTGGCGATGCCGCCATCGCGCTGGTCGAGCAACTGGCCGAAGAGGATGACGACACCGCGCTGACCAGCTTCGCGCTACAGCTGTTTGACGATGTCGGCATCCAGCAGGATGACCGCGGCGAACAGGCCATCGTGCTGATGCCGGGCGATCATATGCTGGTGCCAGCCTTCCCTGGCCTGCCGGAAGATGGCATGACCATCACCTTTGACCGCAAGACCGCGCTGTCGCGCGATGATCTGCGCTTTATCACCTGGGATCATCCGTTGATCCGTGGTGGTATCGATCTGATCCTCGGCTCAGAAATTGGCTCGACCGCAGTCGCCGTGCTGAAGAACAAAGCGCTGCCAGCGGGGGCTATGATGCTCGAGGTGGTGCTGGTTGCCGAATCGGCCAGCCATCCGCAGCTCTACCGCTTCCTGCCACCGACACCGATCCGTCTGCTGCTGGACAAGAGCGGCAACAACCTGGGGAGCAAGGTCAGCTTCACTGCGTTTGACCGCCAGTTGTCGCCGATCAACCGCCATCTGGGCACCAAGCTGGTCAGCGCCTCGCAGGCGGTGATCCATGGTCTGCTGGCGCAGGCCGAAGCCCAGGCGCAGACCCAACTGGCCGGGATTGTTGACGAGGCGCGCCAGCGCATGCAGCAGACGCTGGGCAGTGAACTGCAACGCCTGCAAGCCCTGCGTGACGTCAATCCGTCGGTACGCGAGAGCGAACTGGAGCATCTGCGCGAGCTGCAGGACGAGCTGAACCATCTGCTGGATCAGACCCGCCTGCGCCTGGATGCCATCCGCTTCGTGGTGGTTGGCCATAACTAAGCGGAATACCCCTAACTGTCCTCTGGCGGGGCTGGTCCCCGCCCGTTCCGGAGATGTCATGACACCCTTTCACTACGATCCGCCGATGGAGCCCTATCTGGACATCCTGTTCGAAGATGATTCGATCATGGTGGTCAACAAACCGAGCGGCATCCTCAGCGTGCCGGGCAAAGCCGTCGAACACCACGACAGTATCGTGTCGCGAGTCAAAGAACGCTTCCCGGCCGGCGGCGCCGTGCATCGTCTGGATATGGGCACCTCGGGCGTGCTGGTGGTCTCCAAGACCCAGCAGGCCACCAGCGCTCTCGGCCGCCAGTTTCAGGATCGCAAGACCGAGAAGTTTTATTACGCCTGGGTGTGGGGACAGATGGACAAACTGGAGGGGACGGTCGATCTGCCGCTGTGCGTTGACTGGGATAACCGCCCACGCCAGCAGGTCAACTTCGAGCATGGCCGTCCGGCGATCACCCACTACCAGTGTCTGCGTGTCGAGGCTGACCGCAGCCTGGTCAAGCTCAAGCCGATCACCGGCCGCTCGCACCAACTGCGCGTGCATATGATGACGCTGGGCCATCCGATCCTGGGCGATCACCTGTATGCCCCCCCTGCCGCCCGCGATGCCGCGCCGCACCTGTTTCTGCATGCCGCCATGCTGCGGTTTAACCATCCGTTGACCGGCCAGCGCCTGACGTTCGAGGCACCGGCACCGTTCCCGATGTAATCCTGCCACCACAGCAGACCTCATGGTTCCTTCTGCATGACCGCCACTTGGCGGTCATGCTGGTTAACCGTCCGCATTGCTCTCGGGCGCATACCGCTCACAACCGATGTGGTCACCTCTTTCCCTGCCGGGCGCAGACGCCTATTATTTCAGGCAATTCATTCTGTTGCCGGCTGCCTATCATGACGTCATTGCCCCGCTTCGCCCTGTTGCTGTGCTGCCTGTTGCTATGCAGCCTGTCGTCGGTGCCCAGCGCCCTGGCCGCCGGCGATCCGGCGCCGATCGCTGACGCCGCACCGCCTGCAGACAGCGGCACGGCGACCACGAGTGATAGCAGCGCCAGCGCGGCCGCCGACACGTCCGCCGCTTCCGGGGCCGGTGACACCGCCAATGATAGCGATCAGCAATGGCAAACCCAGGACTGGAAAGACAACGGCGATACCCATCTGGTCGGCCAGCAGACCGTGCTGATGCACAAGAGCAATCGCGGCTTCCGATTGGGGTTAGCGCTGTTGCTGCCTGAGTGGCAACAGGTCGGCGAATTGTTACCGCTCGCCAACCAGCTCAATGAACTGGGGTTTGATACCTTGGTGATGCTACCCAGTGCTCAGCAACTGACGCTGGACCCTGGCAGTGAGCAAGACCAACTGGCCATCCAGGCTTTCAAGGAGCAGTGGCAACGCCGGATCAACGAACTCTTGGACAGCAAGGGGGATCAACCGGGGTACACGCTACTGCTCGCTGCCGGCAGCAGCGCGGCCTGGCTAACCAACCTGCTGGCGGCACAAAGCCTGACCGCACCAGACGGTCTGGTGCTGGTCGACGCCTTCTACCCGTCCGCCGATGCCAATGCGGTATTGGCTCAACAAGTGGCCGGCCTCGCCTGTCCGGTACTGGATCTCTACCGTCAGGATCAGGTTAATTGGCTGGATCAAGCCGCCAGTGCGCGCGCGCGCGATGTGCGCCGGCAAAATAAACTCAGCTGGCGTCAGGTAGCGCTGCGTGCGCGCGATGAACGCCCGGCGGTGCTCGCCGGCTGGATCAATACCCAAGGCTGGAAGTAACCCCCGAGGAGCCCGCATGGTTGCCCGTATTGTCTTTCTGGATCGCTCGACCCTGCCTGAGCGCGTACAGCTAAAATGCCCCACCCTCCCGCATCAGTGGCAAAATTTTGATCTGACCGCTGCGGAACAGGTGGTGGCCCGCCTGCAGGGGGCCCAAGTGGTCGTGGTCAACAAGGTGCCGCTCAATGGCGAACAGTTACGTCAGCTACCGGACCTTAAACTGGTCGCGGTGGCCGCCACCGGTGTCGACCGGGTGGATCTGGCGGCCTGTCGTGCGCTGGGTATCGGTGTGTGCAATATCCAGGGCTATGCCAACCATGCAGTGGCTGAACATACCCTGGCGTTGATGCTGGCCCTCTCCCGCCGTCTGCTGCCCTACCAGCAAGCGCTGCAAGCCGGCGCCTGGCAGCAGAGCCCGCATTTTTGCCTGTTCGGCCCGCCACTGCACGATCTGGCCGGCAAGCAATTGGGGCTGATTGGCAGCGGGGCGTTAGGTCAGGCGGTGGCCCGACTTGGCGATGCGCTGGGAATGCGGGTGGTGTTTGCTGCCCGGCATGCGGCCGCTGCCGACGCGGCGCTGGCACCGGTGGATGGACGCTGGCCACGCCAGCCGTTAGCCGGGCTACTGGCCAGCAGTGATGTGGTGTCGCTGCACTGTCCGCTGACCCCGGACACTGCGGGAATGATTGGCGCAGCCGAGCTGGCGTTGATGAAGCCGGAGGCGCTGCTGATCAACACGGCGCGCGGCGGCTTGGTCGACGAGGAGGCGCTATTGCAGGCCCTGCTGGATCAACGTCTGGGCGGCGCCGCCTGTGATGTGGCGCGACGCGAACCGCCGCTGGCCGATGACCCGTTACTGCGCGCGCTGGCCAGTGACCGGTTCCTGCTCACCCCGCATATCGCCTGGGCCAGTGACGAGGCGATGCAGGGGCTGGCCGACCAGCTGATCGACAATGTCGATGCCTTCCTGCGTGGTGAGCGGTTACGCCGCGTCGACTGACCCGGCCCGGGATACCTCCGGGCCGCAGCCTGTGCGCTCAAGGTTAGGCCGGTTTAGCGCAAACCGCGCTGCTCGCGCACCAGCTCCCATGCCTGCTGGATCTCCTGCGCCTTCTCCTTGGCCAGATTGAGCATCTCCGACGGCAGCCCCTGCGAGGCCAGCTTGTCCGGATGGTGCTTGTTCATCTGCCTGCGATAGGCTTTCTTCACCTCGTTATCCGAGGCTGAGGGCTCAACCCCGAGGACGGTATAGGCATCGCGCAACCGATCGCGTGATGGCGGCGGGGTATAGCTGCCGCGCGCGCCGCTATCCTGCCAGCCGCCCTGCTGGTGACGTTGGCCGAAACTGGCCTGTGCCTCGCTCATCGCCAGGAACTGCTCCAGCTCCCAGCGTGAGAAGCCGAGTAACTCGGCGACCTCAAGCAAACTGGCGCGCTGCTGCCCCTGCAGGCTGCCATTGGCAAACGCCGCCTGGATCTGGATTTCCAAAAATACGCGCAGCAGATCCAGTCGGCCATGACAGGCCTGACGGAAGGCGGAAATCTCGGCCTCCAGCGGAAAATCGCTCTCCTTGCCCTGACGGAACGAATCCTGCGCCGCCTGGCGCATCGCCCCCTGCAACTGCATACGATCCATAAACAGGGTCGCAATGCGGATCTGCTGCTCGCTGACCCGGCCCGCCGCCTTGGCGATATGACCCATCACCGCGAAGCAGGTATGGAAGAACAGCGCCTGCTCCTCCTGGGTAGGGATCCCGCGATTAAAGCGCCCACTGCGGCGCAGCCCCTGATCATACAGATGGCCTAACCACAGCCCAAACAGGGCCCCTACCAGATTGCCGAGCCATAGCCCGATCAAAAAACCGATCAGTTTGCCTTTATAGTGCATGACCCTCAGCCCGCAATTGTTCATCCAGTGCCTGCAACCGTGCCGGCGTACCAATATCCTGCCATGTGGCCTGCAGATGCGTGCCGCTGACCCGGCCCGCAGCAATCCACTGCTGGAACCAGGGACGCAGAGCCGCCTTGCCCGGCGTCATCTTGGCAAACAGCGCCGGGCGGTACAAGGCCACCCCGCTGAAGGTCAGGCCGGGGGTGTCGATCACCCGACCATCCTGCAGAGCAAAGTCACCGTGCGGATGTTGCGGCGGATTGTCCACCAACCACAGATGGGCATCACACCCCGGTGCCAGCGTCTGCATGGTGAACGGGCGGTAATCGGTATCCAGCCAGATATCGCCGTTGACCACCAGAAACGGCGCATCACCCAGCAAGGGGAGTGCATGGTGGATACCACCGGCGGTTTCCAGCCCACTGTCGCCCTCCGGCGACCAGCGGATATGCACGCCCAGTGCGGCGCCATCGCCCAGCGCCTGCTCCAGACAGTGGCCGAGCCAGGCGTGGTTAATCACCAGCTCGGTGACGCCGGCGGCACGCAACTTGTCGATATGGTGGACAATCAATGGTTTGCCACCGACCGCCAGCAAGGGTTTGGGCAATCGGTCGGTCAGCGGGCGCATTCGCTCGCCGCGCCCGGCAGCCAGAATCATGGCGCGCATTATTCGGCCTCCCGCTCGGGAAATGCCGGCAGCACCCGCTCGGCCAGCCAGTCGGCGAAATCTTGCAGTTCGGGCAGACTGCGGGCGGCATCGAACACATAACCCAAGGTGCGCGGAATATCGGCCAGATAGCCCGACTTGCCGTCACGATGGTGCAGGCGGGTGAAGATCCCGGCCGCCTTGAGGTGGCGTTGTAGCCCGGTGGTGTGCAGTGCTGCGGCAAACTCGTCGCGACTGTAGCCGCCAAGCAGACCGGCGGACTGATAGCCTAACCAGGCCTGCTGCACTCCGGCGTCGACCACCGCTTGTGGCCAGCGCACGTAACAATCTTTGAGCAGGGAGGCCAGATCGTAGGTCAACGGCCCTTGAACCATGTCCTGGAAATCGATCACCGCCAGTTGTGCTTGCGCCCCCTCGCCAACCACCATCAGGTTGCGGCTATGGAAATCACGGTGCATGGTGACCTGCGGTTGCGCCAGGTTGTAGTCGGTCAGCAGGGCAAAGGTGCGCTGCAGCAGATCGCGCTCGCCGGCCGATAACGACAGGCCGAGATGGCAAGCCAGCAACCATTCTGGAAAAATCGCGTTTTCACGCGCCATAAAGGCGGCATCAAAAGCCTCCAGCGGCAGGCGGATCTGCGCCAGACGAGGCAGCAGCGCAATCGCCCGCGCATACCAGTGATTGACCGTGGCATCCGTCAGTTGGCTCCGCAGCAGGCAATCGCCGAGGTCGGAGACGCACAGCCAGCCGTGGGTGTAGTCCACCGCTTCGACCTGCGGTGCCAGAATCCCGGCCTGCGCCAGGGCGGCAGCATTGCGCACAAACTCGGCATTTTTTTCCGTACTGGGCGGTGCATCCACCCAAATCCGTCCCGCTGCACGATAATAACGACGGAAACTGGCATCGCCAGAGATCAGGGTCAGTTGTTGTTGTGGTGCCTGCAAGCGCTGCTGCGCCCAGGCGGTCAAGCCATTCAAACGATCAGAGGATAATGAGGACATCGAGACAGGCCGTGTAAAGATGAAAAACCGGGCGGTTAGCCCTGAGTGAAATAATGCTTTATCATTGCCCGCTAACATAAAATAATGGCCCGCAAAGCACAACCGCGGCCCAGAGGTCGCCACGCGACCGCCGAACCGGATCCTTTTGAGCAAACATTCATGACAGATCGTTCTTCCGGCACCCCCTGCCGCCTGCTCGTTACCGCCAGTCTGCTGATCAGTAGCCAGGCATGGGCTGCACCCGGCACGCAGGTGTTTGACGAGCGCTGCTACAGCGACGTGCCAGCCGCCCAACCGAATCCGGCGAACCTGAATCAGTTGCCGGTTGAGGTGAATGCCGACAATGTGGTGGCCTCGCCCAAGGGCAAGGCCATTTACAGCGGTGACGTGCAGATTTTCCAGGGCATCCGCTCATTGAGCTCGCACTACACCGAACTGGATCAGAGCAGCCACAATCTGGTGGCGCGCGGTAATGTCTTCTATCAGGATGGCCAGGTCACCCTGCGTACCAATGACGCCCTGCACGCCAACCTGCAAAGTGAAGAGACCCAGCTCGACAAGGCCGACTTCCAACTGCACGGCTCGCCGGCGCGCGGCAAAGCCAACAACATCCAGATGAGCAAGGCCAACAAGAGCCTTACCCTGCAGCAGGCACAGTTCACCACCTGTCCGCCCGGACAAGAGGTATGGTGGCTGAAGGCCAGCGAGGTCAACGTCAATCAGGATGAGGTATTCGGCGAAGCCTGGAATGCCAGCCTGTGGTTGTATGACGTGCCGGTACTGTATGTGCCGTATATGACCTTCCCGGTCAAAAATGAACGCAAATCAGGTCTGCTCTACCCGACCATCGGCTTCAGCTCGTCGGACGGGCTGGATCTGCGTACACCGTATTACTGGAATATTGCCCCGAACTACGACATGACCACCACGCCACGCTATATCCAGAAGCGCGGCAATATGTTGCAGAATGAATTCCGCTACATGCCGGATGGCCATACCCAGGGCAAGCTGTATACCGAATATATGGACAACGACCGCGAGGCCAGCAAGGACAACCCGGACCTCACTCGCCGCTGGCTGGCCCATATCGACCACACCAGCAAGTTGATGGATGACGACCTGCGCGTCAAAGTCGATGCCACCAAGGTCGGTCACCATGATTACAACTACTTCAACGACCTGTCGCCGCCGATTACCAGCAGTGTCGACAATCAGTTGATGCAGTCGATGACCGCCGGTTACTACCGACCGGACTGGAATTTGAGTACCGAGGTGCGTAACTACCAGTTGCTGCTGGCGGATGCTCTGACCCCGCACAGCATGCTGCCACGGGTCAACTTCAATGATTACCAGCACTGGCAGAATCTGGACCTCGGGCTCGCCAGCGAACTGACGCGCTTCGAGCACAGTGGCACTGACCATCCGGCCTATACCGGCACCCGGTTCCATCTCGAACCGACCCTGACCCTGCCGCTGTTGCACGCCCCAGGCTATCGCCTGTCGGGCGAGGTCAAGACCTTCTACACCCACTACCAGCAGCAGATGCCGGACAATCTGGACAGCTACTATATCGATCGTGGACTGGGCAATCTGGCCGACTCCGCCGACCGGTTCCTGCCCGAAGGCCGGGTCAACGGCAGCTTGGTGTTCGACCGCACCGGCACCTGGGACAGCAAGTTGTATACCCAGACACTGGAGCCTGAATTCCAGTACCTGTATATCCCGTATCGCAACCAGAACCGTATCGGCCTGTTTGATACCACCAATATGATGCCGGATTACTACAGCCTGTTTGGCGACCGCCGCTTTGCCGGGCTGGACCGCATCAGCGATGCCAACAAGCTCAGCCTCGGTTTGACCAGCCGAGTCTTCGACAACGAGAGCGTGGAGCGCGTCCGTGTCACTGTCGGCCAGGCCTATAACTTTGTGACGCCCAAGGTGACCCTGCTGCCAAACGATAGCCAGACGCTGACCGCCCGCTCGCTGCTTGCCTTTGAAGGCGATGTGCATCCAGCGGATCACTGGTATCTGAAAGCCCGCACCTTCTATGACACCGCCCAGAAAAAGCTGTCGATCGGCAATGGGGCGGTGGAGTACCGCAACGACAAGCTGGTCAGCCAGCTCAACTATCGTTACGTCAACAATGCCAACTATATGTATGACTCGCCGTACGAGCAGACCGATATCAGCCAACTGGGCACGGTACTGCAAGTGCCGATCGGCATGCGCTGGCAGACCATTGCGGCGGCCTACTATGACACCAACCAGGGACGCAATATCGATCGCATGCTCGGCCTGCGTTACGATTCGTGTTGCTGGAGCATTGATCTGGTCATGGAGCGGGCTTACAAGCCGGATAACGTCACCTTGACCGCCACCGAAGAGACCCACTACGGCCTGCAGTTCCAGATGAAGGGACTGGGCAGCGTGGGCTCGGGATCCAACTTCAAACTGGATACCCGGTTGCTACCCTATACCCGGCCATTCAACCTGAATGACTGATTCAAGCAGTAATCACCAGGAATGAGACTGATGAACAAAACCCTGTCCAAAACCCTCGCCGTGCTGACGGGCCTCTGGTTGACCTTCGGTCAGCAGGCCATGGCCGAGTCACTGGATCGCGTGGTGGCCGTGGTGAACCAGGATGTGGTCCTGGAAAGCCAGCTGGACGCCCTGATCCGCAAGGTGCAGGCCGATGCGGCCGCCAACAACCAGCAACTGCCCTCCGGGCCGCAACTGCGCAAGCAGGCACTGGATCGTTTGATCAGCGAGAGTCTGGTTCTGCAACTGGCCGACCGCCAGGGCATTCGTATCGGTGACAGCCAGCTCGATCAAGCCATCGCCTCGGTGGCTGCCGACCACAAGATGACGCCGGATCAGATGCGTGAAGAGGCGGCTCGCCAGGGTCAAAGCACCGCCCAGTTCCGTGATGATGTGCGCCGTGAGCTGATCATGAGCGAAGTGCGCCGCAACCAGATGCGCCAGCGTATCAACATCTCCGATCAGGAGGTGAACCAGGTGGTCAAATACCTGAAGACCCAGGGTAACCGCGAAACCCAGTACCATGTCGGCCACATCATGCTCGCCCTGTCGCCGAATGCCGACAGCGCCGAACAGGCGCGCGTGACCGCCAAGGCTAACGAATTGATCGCCGAACTAAAGAAAGGCGCCGACTTCCACAAGATGGCGGTCGCCGAGAGCGCCGGCCCGAAAGCCCTGGAAGGTGGTGACTGGGGCTGGATGACGCTGGAAGAGATGCCAACCCTGTTGGCCGAAGCGGCACGCAGTGCCCAGCCGGGCGATATTGTTGGCCCGCTACGCTCAGGGGCCGGCCTGCATATCGTCAAGGTGTTTGAAAGCCGGGGGACCAATGATGAACAGCAGTTGGAGGTCAAGGCGCGTCATATCCTGATCCAGCCGTCGATCATCCTCAGTGAGGACAAGGCCCGTCAGATGCTGGCTGGCTTCCTCGCCGATGTGCGCGCGGGTCGCGCCGACTTTGCCAAACTGGCTCAGAAATACTCTGAAGATCCGGGCTCTGCCAGCCAGGGCGGTGAACTGGGCTGGGCGGATCCGGAGATGTACGATCCGCTGTTCCGCAATGCCCTGCTCAAGCTCAAGCCGGGCGAATATAGCCAACCGATCCGCTCCAGCCATGGCTGGCACCTGATCCAGATGGAAGACCGTCGCCAGCAGGCCTCGACCGATGAGAATATGAAGAACCGCGCCTACCAGCTGATCTACAACCGCCGCTTTGCCGAAGAGGTGCAGATCTGGCTGGATGAGTTGCGCGATGAAGCCTATATCAACGTCATGGACAGCGGGAGCGCACAATGAGCCCTATCCCGCGTCTGGTCATCACGCCGGGCGAGCCTGCCGGTGTTGGTCCGGATCTGGTGCTCAGCATCAGCCAGCAAGCCTGGCCGGTGCAACTGGTCGTCGCAGCGGACCAGCATCTGCTGCAACGCCGTGCCGACCAACTGGGATTAACAGTCGACCTGCAGCCGTATGATGCGGCGGCAGCGCCCTCGCCGCAGGCGGCCGGCACGCTGACGGTGCTGCATGTCCCGCTGGCGGTCACCGAGACACCGGGGCAACTGGATGTACGTAATGGCCGCTATGTGCTGGCCACCCTGCAGCGGGCGGCCGAGGGCGCCCTGAACGGCGAATTCGCCGCCCTGGTCACCGGGCCGGTACATAAGGGCATCATCAATGAAGCCGGTGTACCGTTTAGTGGCCATACCGAGTTTCTGGCCGAGATCGGTGGCTGCGATCAGGTGGTGATGATGCTGGCAACCACCGGATTGCGCGTCGCCCTAGCCACCACCCATCTGCCACTGCTGGAAGTACCGGCAGCCATCACCCCGGCCAGTCTGACTCGTACCCTGCAGATCCTGCACGGCGATCTGCAACGCCAGTTCGGCATCGCGACACCGCGCATCTATGTCTGCGGGCTGAATCCGCATGCCGGAGAGGGCGGCCATATGGGCCGTGAAGAGATTGAGGTGATTGAGCCGGTGCTCGAACACCTGCGCCAGCAAGGCATGGATCTGGTCGGCCCGCTACCGGCCGATACCCTGTTTCAGGACAAGTACCTGCAACAGGCCGATGCCGTGCTGGCCATGTATCACGATCAAGGATTGCCGGTGCTCAAATACAAGGGCTTCGGCAAGGCCGTCAACATTACGCTCGGCCTGCCGTTTATTCGCACTTCAGTGGATCACGGCACGGCACTGGATCTGGCCGCTTCCGGCCAGGCTAGCCCGGGCAGCCTGCTGACTGCACTGCAGCAGGCACTAGATATGGTAAACGCACACGCATGAGTAACGACAAGGTTCACATGGGCCATACGGCCCGCAAGCGCTTCGGCCAGAACTTCCTGCACGATCCGTTCGTCATTGACAGCATCGTCGCCGCTATCGCACCGTCCGAAGACGCCGTCATGGTGGAAATCGGCCCGGGTCTGGGCGCCTTGACCGAGCCAGTCGCCAGCCAGCTGCAGCAGTTGCATGTGGTCGAACTGGATCGTGATTTGGCCGCCCGCCTGCGTCAGCATCCGGTGCTGGGCAGCAAGGTGGTGGTGCACGAGGCCGATGCCATGGCATTTGACTTCCGCCAGTTGCAGCAGCCGAATCGCCCATTGCGCGTGTTCGGTAACCTGCCTTACAACATCTCGACGCCGCTGATGTTCCACCTGTTCGAACAGTCTGATGCCATCCGCGATATGCACTTCATGTTGCAAAAAGAGGTGGTTGATCGGCTGGCAGCCGGTCCGGGCAGCAAGACCTACGGGCGTCTGAGCGTGATGGCACAGTACTACTGCCAGGTCATTCCGGTGCTGCATGTTGGACCGGGCGCCTTCAAACCGGCCCCCAAGGTGGACTCAGCCGTGGTCCGATTGATTCCGCATGCCACCCGCCCCTATCCGGCCAGTGATGTGCGTGACCTGCAGCGTGTCTGTATGGAGGCCTTCAACCAGCGCCGCAAGACCATCCGTAACAGCATGTCCAACTTCATCACCGCAGAAGAGTTGACGGCATTGGGGGTTGATCCTAATCTCCGTCCAGAGAACCTCTCGCTGGCGCAGTTTGTGCAGATAGCCAACTGGCTGACCGCCCATCCGCGTCCGCAGTAACACGGTATCACCCAATAAAACGGTGCCCTCCGTGCAGGATGGCACCGTTGTTGTTTAATGGGGAACAGGATTCAGGCTTATGGCTTTGTATTGTGTCGGCGACATCCAGGGTTGCTATGACGAATTACGCCGTCTGCTCGATATGGCGGCCTTTGATCCGGCACAGGATGAACTGTGGCTGACCGGCGATCTGGTGGCGCGCGGCCCCAAATCACTCGATGTATTGCGTTTTGTGCAGGGACTGGGCGCACAAGCCACTACGGTACTGGGCAATCATGACCTGCACCTGCTGGCTACCGCGGCCGGCTATGCCAAGCCGAAAAAGAAGGATAAGGTCGAGGCCGTCCTCAATGCACCCGATGCCGGTCAACTGCTCGACTGGCTACGCCATCAACCCCTGCTGGCCGAGCACCCACGAGTCGCCCTGGCCATGTGTCATGCCGGTTTGTCACCACAATGGGATATGGAGACCGCGCGCCGCTGCGCCCGGGAAGTCGAAGCCCTGCTGCGCAGTGACCAGGGCAACTGGCTGCTCTGCCACATGTACGCCAATGATCCGGCACACTGGGACGAACGCCTGACTGGATTACCACGCTGGCGTTATATCATCAACGCCTTTACCCGCATGCGTTTCTGCCTGCCCGATGGCAGTCTCGACTTTCACAGCAAGGTCTCACCGCAGCAACCGCATCCTGGGCTGATTCCGTGGTTCGAGCAACGCCCGTCAGCCAGCAATGAACCAGAGCTGGTGTTCGGCCATTGGGCTGCGCTGATGGGTCATTGCGACCGGCCACGTATCCTGGCACTCGACACTGGCTGCGTCTGGGGGAATCAGCTCACCCTGTGGCGTTACGATGATCGCGCCATGTTCGCGCTCGGCTGCCCGTTGTATGCACGCGATTAACAATTAGCCGAGACAAAAAACGGGTGGCCAAAGCCACCCGTTCTGTTTTCTATTATCTATCGTTTGTTTGTCATCCGCGGCAATGGTTCGCTAGTCGCGCACTCGCTCCAAGGTCTGGAAGCGGTAGGCATGCGCATTCTTGTCATCCGCCGGATGGGCCTCGCTGGCGATCTCTCGCCACTGATAATCGGGCGTCAGGTAGTCCGGGAACCAGGTATCGCCGGCCACCGCAAGGTCAATATGGGTCAAATAGAGCCGGTCGGCGCGCGGCAGCGTTTCAGCGTAAAGCTGGCCGCCACCGATAATCATCACCTCGTCCACCGCCCCCGCCGCCTGCAGCGCATCAGCGAGCGAGGCGCAGGTCGTCACCCCGTCGGCAGACCACGCCGGATTGCGCGAAATCACCAGGTTAAGGCGTCCGGGTAACGGGCGGCCAATCGACTCAAAAGTCCGCCGCCCCATGATCACCGGCTTGCCCAACGTGGTCTGTTTAAAGTGGCGCAAATCGGCCGGCATATGCCAAGGCATTGCCTGCCCGGCACCAATCACCCGCCCATGGGCCATGGCCACAATCAGTGAAATCCGCACGGTTTGACTCCAGATCAGATAATCGGGCGGTTACGGTAAATGATCAGCGGCGGGATCGCCAGCCCGAAGCAGATCGCCACCAGGATGAACAAGGTCTTCAGACCATTCTCCAGTGCCGCCTCGATCAGCGCCGGCGTCACCCCATCACTGTTCATAGTCAGCACGGCGATAATGGTATTGAACGCCAGCTTGCCCGGAATCATCGGGATAATACAGGCCACCATAAACACCGGCCGTGGCGCCAGAAAACGGCGCGACAAATAGACGCAGACCAGGCTCACCAGACTGCTGGCAACCAGCGTACTCCACTCCAGCGGCATGCCGGCAAAATGCACCAGACAGGTACGCAAACTGTGCGCGATGGCACCGACCACGGCGCAATAGACCAGAAAGCGCGGCGGCACCGAGAACAGCATGGCAAAGCCGATCGCCGGAATCGCCGACCAGAAGGCGTCCCATAACGCCAGTGCGGGCAATGAGGTAAACATTATTGCCACCCCCAGAAGCCGGTCAGTTTCATGGCGAGCACAATGCCCACGGTCGCGCTCAGGGTTAGCATCGAGGCGGTCAGCCAGCGTGCCAGCCCCATGTTGTAGTAGCCCTTGACCACATCGAGTACTGCATTGATCAACGGAAAGCCCGGCACCAGCAACAATACGCTGGCCGCCAACGCGATGGCCGGCTGTTCGGCGCCCAGCCAACGGATCATGGTGCTGGAGATCAGGGTGGCGACGAACGCCGTGCTACCAAAGTTGAGTAGCGGGTTAAAGTGACGACGGGCGATCTCCTGGCGGACAAACATCGCCACCGCTGCCGCCAGGGTAGCACTGGCAAACACCCGCGCATCCCCGCCAAACAGCAGGCCGAAGCTGCCACAGGACAGACCGACCATCAGCACCACCAACCAGCGGTTATAACGATACGGTTTGATCGCCTCCAGCCGGGCCCGCACATCATGCACATCCTGCAACAGACGTTTCTCGGTCAGGATACAGATGCGCTGCAGCTCGCACAGCACCTGCATATGAATACCAAACTCATGGATCCGCCGGGTGGTGGTGATGCAACTGCCATGGTTGAGGGTGGTGAGCACCACCGCACTGGGCAGAATAGCCATCTCCACGCTCTCGATACCCAGCGCCGCACCGATGCGGCAGGTGGTCTGTTCAATGATACGGCTCTCAGCGCCGCAGGACGCCAGCATCTGCGCCACTTTTACCAATACGCGGGTTATTTCCGTCTGCTGTTCGCGGGTCAACGTCTTGTCGTCGGCCATCAGTTCATCCTTGAATGCGGTCTAGTGGTGGTCAAGACCTGAGCACAGGTCCGACCGCATTATAGCCTGATAAACCGTAAGGTTAGCCAGCCCTCTTCGTGGAAACCGATAGCCCACGAATCAATTTCTCCAGCGTCGCCATCTCCATCCGGGTTTGATAGATGAGCCAGGCATAGCCATAGGCATTGAGCGAGCTGATCTGGTCGGCACTCAGATGGCTGAGCATATCTTGTTTGAGCTTGGCACCATCCACCGCTTCGGCGGTCGGCAGCGCCGGAACATGACCAGCACAAAACGCGGCAATCGCCTGCAATCGTTCGCCCTGAGTACGCGCCGCCATGCTGATGGCATATTGATGCTGCACCGCCTGCGCGCTGGTGCTGTTCTCCCAGCGACTTTGCGCCAGCAACTCCAGCAACAGCAGACACCGCTCCTGCACCTCGACCAGCAACTCCATTTCGCGCTGGTGGCCGCGCAGGGTGCGGGTCTCCAGACAGACCGAGTTGAGCAGCCCCTTCTGACGCTGTACGGTACGGCGTAGCGCACGGATCCGAGCCTTGGTCTGCACCGCCTTGTGAACATTGGGTGACAGATGGCTATGCCAAACATGGGACATGCCGCGCAGCGACTGCGCCAGCAGCCAGCGCCACTCGTTGCGCGCACGCAATGGCAGCACACATTGTGAAACCAAGATAGCAATCAGACAGCCGAGCAGGATGGTGCCAGTCCGCCAGATGGCTTCCGACATTCCCTGATCTCCGCCATCGAGCACGATCATCATGGTGAACCCAGCCACCAGGTAGGCATAACTCATCTTGCCCGAGGCGCGCCAGGTAATGAACGCAATCGCCACCATGGCCAGCAGGCCTGTATAGACCGGATCTCGGGTCAGATAGAGGATCAGGATGCCATAGGCCGCGCCGAACAGGGTGCCGATGATGCGCTGGATTGACTTCTCCAACGCGCCGCCGACTTGCGGCAGGGTGAGCATGATGATGACGATAGTCACCGAGGTCCAGGCCAGGTAGGGCACCGGATAGAACAGGTTGATCAGGTGGGCAATCAGCAGAGCCAACGAGATTTTCAGCACATGAATGATGCGAATATGCCGATAAATCAGCAGGTCAAGACGCGAGGCTGGCACAAAAACCGACATACAGGCTCCATATACAGCAATCCCCCGTCCGGCTAGCCGGACGGGGGATCGGAGATTAACGGGTGTAAATCACTTCCACGTCGTAATCGTCTTCATCCCAGTCATCGTCGTCGTCATCGCTGTCTGGCGCCTGCACTTCGGCGATCTTGGTCTTGTGGTAATCATCCCACATGAACTCGACCCGTTCCGGCTTGCGCTCTTCGAGCACATCGGCACGTGGCATGCTGTCCAGCAGATCGGACAGGGCATAGCAGATGCCATCGGTGCCCTGCTTGTCGAAGGCGGAGATGCGATAGACCGGCCCTTCCCACTCCAGCGCTGTCATGACGCGGGTGACAATCTCATCAGCCTCTTCTTCCAGCACCAGATCCAGCTTGTTGAACACCAACCAGCGCGGCTTGCCGGCCAGTTCTGGACTGTACTTCTCCAGCTCGTGGATGATGGTCTTGGCATTTTCCGCCGGATCGGAACCGTCGACCGGCAGGATATCCACCAGATGCAGCAGCACGCGGCAACGTTCCAGATGCTTGAGGAAGCGGATGCCGAGGCCGGCACCTTCTGCCGCCCCTTCGATCAGACCAGGGATGTCCGCAACGACGAATGAGCGGTGTTCCCCCATGCGCACCACGCCCAGGTTCGGTACCAGGGTGGTAAATGGATAGTCGGCCACCTTCGGACGTGCGGCCGAAACGGCACGGATAAAGGTCGACTTACCAGCATTCGGCAGACCGAGCAGACCGACGTCAGCCAGCAGCAACAGTTCCAGACGCAGTTCGCGTAATTCACCCGGCGTCCCCATGGTCTTCTGGCGCGGCGCGCGGTTGACCGAACTCTTGAAGCGGGTATTACCCAGGCCGTGGAAACCGCCCTTGGCGACCATCAGTTTCTGCCCTTCGCGGGTCAAATCGCCGAGGACTTCGCCGGTGCTCTCATCGCGCGCACGCGTGCCGACCGGCACTCGCATCACCAGATCCTTGCCGCGCGCCCCCGTACAGTTGGCTCCACGCCCATTCTCACCGCGTTCAGCGGCATAGAAACGCTCGAAACGGAAGTCGATCAGGGTGTTGAGGTTGGTATCGGCCAGCAGGTAGATATCTCCACCATCGCCGCCATCACCGCCGTCCGGTCCGCCGTTGGGAATAAACTTCTCACGACGGAAACTGACGCAGCCATTCCCGCCATCCCCGGCCTGGACGCGAATCACGGCTTCATCTACAAATTTCATTTTTCACCACTCCCCACCCTGATGCTTGTCTCACGGTGCATATTATAGCGATCCCGGCTACTGCCGGGATAGAGACGCCCGAAAAACGCAAAAGCCCTGCCGAGGTGGCAGGGCCTTTAAGTTCCGGAACGGTTCCGAATTACTCAGCAACGATGCTGACGTACTTACGGTTGTTCGGGCCCTTGATTTCGAACTTGACCTTGCCCGGTGCGGTGGCAAACAGGGTGTGGTCTTTGCCACAACCTACGTTGTCACCCGGGTGAAACTTGGTGCCGCGCTGACGAACGATGATGTTGCCAGCCAGAACAGATTCACCACCGAAACGCTTCACGCCCAGGCGCTTGCTTTCGGAATCACGACCGTTGCGGGAAGAACCGCCAGCCTTTTTATGTGCCATTTGATGGTCTCCTTAAAGAATTAAGCAGTGATGCCCGTGATCTTGACTTCGGTGAACCACTGGCGGTGGCCCATTTCCTTGCGATGATGCTTACGACGACGGAACTTAACGATCTTCACCTTGTCGCCACGGCCGTGGGCTACAACTTCAGCCACAACTTTGCCGCCGGCTACATACGGTGCGCCAACCTTAACTTCTTCGCCCTGGGCAACCATCAGAACCTTGTCGAATTCCACGGTAGCACCGGTTTCTGCTTCCAGCTTCTCCAGGCGTACAACCTGACCTTCAGCTACACGGTGTTGCTTGCCGCCACTCAGGATAACAGCGTACATGATTAAACTCCGAATTGGGCACTCGACCTACCACCTAGGGCATCGGTGCACAAAAAACTTGATGACAATGGGCGCGCATTCTACGCAACTTGTCTGCAGCAGGCAAGCGCCATTTCGGCTTTGGCGATCATTTTATGATCATGCCGTGCGCGCCCCACGGCTGTGATAGCGATACCTGCAACAGATTAACAATTAGGGTACAATCTGCAAATATTTGGTCGCAGCCGACCCGGCTCCGTTTGCCCGGCACGATTTGTCCGGCACTATTTGGATGCAGTACTGACAGTCATGGATCAACACGCCCTTCGCGCCCTCTCCGCTGCCGACATGCAGGCGGTCAACGCATTGATTATGCAACGCCTGACCTCCGATGTGGCCCTGATCAACCAGCTCGGCATGTATATCATCAGCGGCGGTGGCAAGCGTATGCGTCCACTGCTCGCCGTGTTGGCCGCCCGTGCGATAGCCTGTGAGGGGGAGCAGCCGATCCTGCTGGCCGCGATCATCGAGTTTATCCACACCGCTACCCTGTTGCATGATGACGTGGTGGATGAGTCCGCCATGCGTCGTGGACGAGAGACCGCCAATGCACTGTTTGGTAACGCTGCCAGTGTGCTGGTGGGCGATTTCCTCTATACCCGCGCCTTCCAGATGATGACCGAGATCGGCAACATGCGGGTGATGAACATCCTTGCCGAGACCACCAACCTGATTGCGGAGGGCGAGGTCATGCAGCTGATGAACAGCAATGACCCCGAACTCGATGAAGCCAGCTACTTCCAGGTGATCTACTGCAAGACCGCCAAACTGTTTGAGGCAGCAACCCGCGTCCCCGCCGTGCTCGCAGATAGCAGCACAGACGTTGAACAGGCGCTGGCTGATTATGGTCGCTACCTGGGTACCGCCTTCCAGATCATTGACGATGTGATGGACTATACCGCCGACAGCGATGCCATGGGCAAGAACGTCGGTGACGACCTGGCTGAGGGCAAGGTGACCCTGCCACTCATTCATACCCTGCGCCAGGCGGCGGCTGATGAACGCGCCCTGTTGGTGGAAGCAGTGGTCGAGCGCAACGGTCTGGACAAGTTACCGCAGATTCTCGCCATCATGCACCGTCATGATGCCTTTAACTACAGCCGACAACGCGCGCAGCAGGAGGTCGACAAGGCCTGTCAGGCGCTGTCTATCCTGCCCGACACCCCCTATCGTCAGGCCTTGCTGGCTTTGGCTGAAATGGCGGTAGCCCGCAACAGCTAGGGCGTAGCGCTCGGCAAGCGACGCAATGCAAAAAGCCGGCTAACGCCGGCTTCTTCATCTGTACAGCCATCTGCGCGGTCACCAGAGCAGTGACCGCGAGACCGCTTAATCCGCGAACGGGTGACGCAGGATCATGGTTTCATCACGATCCGGGCCCGTGGAGATGATATCAACCGGCACACCGGTGATCTCTTCAATACGACGGATATAGTTGCGCGCCGCCTGCGGCAGACCATCCAGGCTCTTCACACCGAAGGTGCTGTCCTGCCAGCCCGGCATGCTTTCATAGATCGGCTCGACCTGCTCGTAATCATCCGCAGCCATCGGCGGCACATCACGCACCGAGCCATCCGGGAAACGGTAACCGGTACAGATCTTCACTTCCTGCAGACCATCCAGCACATCCAGCTTGGTCAGACAGAAGCCCGACAGCGAGTTGATCTGAATGGCACGCTTCATGGCGACCGCATCGAACCAACCACAACGACGCTTACGACCGGTGGTTGCACCGTACTCCTGGCCACGCGCACACAACTGTTCACCGACATCATCATGCAGCTCGGTCGGGAACGGGCCACCACCGACACGGGTGGTGTAGGCCTTGACGATACCTAATACGTAATCGACAAAACGCGGGCCGTAACCGGAACCAGTCGCTACACCACCGGCGGTGGTGTTGGAGGAAGTCACATACGGATAAGTGCCGTGGTCGATATCCAGCAGGGTGCCCTGCGCGCCTTCGAACATCAGGCGATCACCGTTACGGCGCGCCTTGTCCAGCAGATCAGTGATATCCGCCACCATCGAGGTCAGCAGGTCAGCATAACCCTTGGCTTCGGCCAGCACGGCGTCGAAGGAGACGGCTTCCACACCATAGTACTGGGTCAGCTGGAAGTTATGGTACTCCAGCACTTCCTTCAGCTTCTCGGCGAAGACCTCCATGTTGGCCAGATCGCCGACACGCAGACCGCGGCGGGCAACCTTGTCTTCGTAAGCCGGGCCGATACCACGACCGGTGGTACCGATCGCCTTGGCGCCTCGCGCCTTTTCACGCGCCTGATCCAATGCCACATGATACGGCAGGATCAACGGGCAAGCCTCGCTTAACAGCAGACGCTCACGCACCGGCACGCCACGCGCTTCCAGCTCCTGCATCTCCTTGATCAGGGCTTCTGGCGACAAGACGACGCCGTTACCGATGATGCATTTGCAGTTGTCGCGAAGGATACCGGAAGGAATCAGGTGGAGGACGGTTTTTTCACCGTTGATGACCAGGGTATGACCCGCATTGTGGCCGCCCTGATAGCGAATGACATATTGTGCTTTGTCAGTCAGCAAATCGACAATTTTGCCTTTGCCTTCATCACCCCATTGGGTGCCGAGGATTACGACGCTCTGTCCCATCTTCAATTATCTGCAGTTGGTTAAAAAAGGATTCTACCAAAGATTACCCTTCACCGGAAACAGACTCTGCCGTTTTTATCGCCAGCAAATTTCGGAAAAACCGGGTCAGGCGCCCCTTGCGGCAAGACGTATACCCCAATCCGTCGCGGCACTCAACTTCATGCGCAGCCCCAGCAGGCGGTTTTCAAAAAGTGTAAAGCGCAATCGTCTGACCGGGTGTTAACAGACGGAAGATGACCGAGGAGTCGCGGCCAGTAAGCCGCGACAGGATGCCGACAAACGGCAGGGAGAAAGAATTTTCGGCCAAAAAACCCAAGGGCCTCAATGAGGCCCTTGGTCTGACTTGCGCATTACTTGCTCGTCGTGGCATCCGGTTGCCGGTAATAACGGAAGAACTCGTTATCCGGGCGGATCACCATGGTGTCAGTACCGTGTTCAAAGCTCTTGCGGTACGCCTCCATGCTGCGCAGGAATGAGAAGAACTCCGGGTTCTTGCGGTAAGTATCGGCATAGATACGTGTCGCCTCGGCATCCCCTTCCCCACGCAACTGACGCGCCTGGCGTTCTGCGGTGGCCAACATGACGGTCACACGGCGATCCATATCGGCACGGATAAACTCAGCTTTCTCGCGCCCTTGCGAACGGTGCTCACGCGCCACGGCATTACGCTCGGCCCGCATACGTTGGTAGATGGAGTTGGAGACCTCCAGTGGCAGGTTGATCTGCTTGATACGCACGTCAACCACGCGGATCCCCAACTCGGCCGAACTGGCTGAACTGAGCAGCGCCTGTTCCATCACCTCGGTGCGCTCACCAGAGACGATATCCTTGATGGTACGGCTACCGATCTCCGAACGCAGACCGTTATTGATCTTGCGCTTGAGCAGCGTCTCAGCCTGCACGCGGTTACCGCCACCAGTCGCCAGGAAGAACTTGGCAAAGTCCTCGATACGCCATTTGACGTAAGAGTCGATGATCAAATCCTTCTTTTCCGAGGTCACAAAACGGTCGGCTTGTGCATCCATGGTCTGGATACGGGCATCCAACTTGCGCACCTCATCAATCAGCGGCACCTTGAAGTGCAGCCCTGGCTGATAGACCACCGGTTGCCCGCTGTCACTATCACGCTTGACCTTACCAAACTGTACCGCGATCCCGGCCATGCCTTCATCAACGACGAACACCGACGAGGAGGCCACCAGCACCGCGGCAATCGCCACGCCAATTACAATCTTTTTCATGGTCTCAGTACCTCCCCACGGTGCGATCACTGGTGCGCAGCGGCGCACTGTCCTGTCCTGTCATATCCTGGCCGACATCGTCGGTGGTTTGGCGGGACGTGGAGGAGGAACTCGGTGTCTGTGCCGGAGCGATACGCGGGGCCACCGAACCACTGTTGGTGGTTGGATGGGCGTTCAGCTTGTCCAGCGGCAGATAAATCACACTGTTACTGCCCTGCGGCAAATCCACCATGACCTTGTTGGTCTTGGCGTAAATCTCTTCCATGGTTTCCAGATAGAGACGCTGACGGGTCAAGTCCGGCGCAGCCAAGTATTGCGGCAGCAGCTCATTGAAACGCGCCACTTCACCGGTCGCCTTGAGCACAGCCTGCTCCTTGTAGGCTTGCGCTTCCTCTTCCAGACGTTTCACCTGACCACGCGCCTTGGGTTCCACTTCACGGGCATACGCTTCAGCTTCGCGGATATAACGCTCTTCATCTTCCTGTGCGGAGATGGCGTCATCGAAGGCATCCTTGACCTCTTCCGGCGGACGGGCCGGCAGGAAGTTCACGTCAACCACCGTGATCCCCATGTCATACGATTCGATGGTCCTTTCCAGCTCTTGCCAGGTATCCTGACGCACCTTCTCGCGACCTCGGGTCAGCACATCATCCATGCTGGTATGACCGACCACATAGCGCAGCGCGCTGTCAGTGGCCTGACTCAGGCTGTCATCCGCATTGGTGACATTAAACAGATACTTGCGGGCATCAGAGATGCGGTACTGCACGTCCATTTCCACGCGCACCACATTCTCGTCACGGGTCAACATAAAACCGGCCGCCGGCAATGAACGCACGGACTCGACGTCTACCGGGATCACGTGATCAATAAAGGTCGCTTTCCAGCGCAACCCTGGCTCGACACTCTGGTAGAACTTGCCAAAACGCAGCACCACGCCACGTTCCGCTTCCTTGATGGTATAGAAACCACTGATCACCCACGCAACCAGCGCAATCAGGACAATAACCACCAGGCCGATGCTACCGACATCGCCGCCACTGCGTTGCGAACTGCCAGTACTTGGCAATTTCTGCAATAGATCGCGCAACATCTTGTTCAGATCCAGGGGTGAACTCTTCTTGCCATTGTTTCCCCATGGATCCCGGTCTTTACCGCTATTTCCGGGCTCGTTCCAAGCCATTGGCATCTCCACTTCTTGTTGTTTGTTGGCACTGTATCAGGCAATCAGGTGACAATAAAGGCACGTAATCGCTCACCTTCCTGCTTGAGCAGTCGGTTCCAGTCGGTAACCGGTAACCTGATCTGCATCCGGCATTCGCCTGACTCATCATGCTCCTCACTGCGGATAACTCGCATGCGATAAAACAGGCTACGCAAGCGCCCTTCGGCTGCGGGTAACCGCAGGGTCACCTCGGCAATACCGGGCATCAGCCGTTCACGCACCGCAGCGAGCAGTAACTCACAGCCATCACCGGTCAAGGCTGATAACCAGACCGCCACCGGTAATCCCTCATCATCGCGTTCAATCCGAGGCTGGCCATCGGTCAAGGCATCCACCTTGTTATAGACCCGCAGCTGCGGCAGGTCATCGGCCTCAATCTCGGCCAGCACCAACTGCACCTGGTGAACATTGTCATCCATGCGCTCGTCGGCACAGTCGATCACATGTAGTTGCAGATCCGCATCGCGCGTCTCTTGCAGGGTCGCCTTGAAGGCGGCAACCAGATCATGCGGCAGATGGCGGATAAAGCCGACGGTATCCGCCAGCACCACAGGCCCCACATCTTCCATTTCGATGCGGCGCAGGGTGGGATCCAAGGTGGCAAACAACTGGTTGGCGGCGTAAACATCGGCCGCGGTGAGGCGGTTGAACAGGGTGGATTTGCCAGCATTGGTATAACCAACCAGCGACACCACCGGGATCTCGTTGCGGGTGCGCGCCCGCCGTCCCTGCTCACGCTGTTTTTCGACCTTTTCCAGACGGCGCAAAATCGCCGTGATGCGATCACGCACCAGTCGACGGTCGGTTTCCAGCTGGGTTTCACCCGGACCGCGCAAACCAATACCGCCCTTTTGACGTTCAAGGTGGGTCCAGCCCCGCACCAGGCGAGTAGAGAGATGGCGCAGCTGGGCCAACTCGACCTGCAGCTTGCCTTCATAGGTACGCGCACGCTGGGCAAAGATATCCAGGATCAGCGTGGTACGATCCAGCACGCGGCATTCAAACAGCCGCTCCAGATTGCGCTCCTGCGCCGGGGTCAGCGCGTGATTGAAAATCACCAGATCTGCGCCCTGCGCCCGCACTTCGGCGGCAATCTCTTCAGCTTTGCCGGTGCCGACAAAGAATTTTGGCTGCGGCGCCACCCGCCGGCAGGTAACCACTGCCAGCACGTTTGCTCCGGCCGAACTGGCCAGCATGTTCAGTTCAGCCAGATCCTCTCTTGCGTCTTCATCCGTGAAATCGACATGCACCAAAACAGCCTGTTCGCCAGACTCATAACGCTCAAACAAGCCCGTACTCCTTAACCGGGGCTAACCGCCCCGTTTGTGTCTGCGAGTTCACGTCGCGGGTGATTACTCTTCACCCTGCGGAGCGTCGCCACCAGCGGTCGGTGCCGGGTGATGATGCGGAACGGCACGAGACGGCACTACAGTAGAAATGGCGTGTTTGTAAACCATTTGGCTGACAGTGTTTTTCAGCAAAATAACAAATTGGTCGAAAGATTCGATCTGGCCCTGCAGCTTGATGCCGTTCACCAGATAGATCGACACCGGAATCCGCTCACGCCTGAGCGCATTCAAAAACGGGTCCTGCAGCGATTGCCCCTTAGCCATATTTTTAATCCTTATATTTGTTTGTAGTACTAAATTATTGCCAATTCTGTAACAAGGCGTTAGCGATTATAGCCCGAGCCACCTCAGGAACCAATCATACGCAACAGGATATCCAGACTCGCGGGGTCATCAGAATCCAGCCATGTTACAGGATGTGACCAACCTCTCAGCCAGGTCATCTGCCGTTTGGCCAACTGGCAGGTGGCAACGATACCACGGTAGCGCATCTCAGCCAGATCCAGGCGACCTTCGAGATAATCCCACATCTGACGATACCCTACACAGCGTATTGATGGCAGGCCAGGATGCAGATCGCCACGCGCATATAACTGGCGAACCTCCTGCTCGAAACCACTGGCCAGCATTGCATCGTAGCGCAAGGCGATGCGCTGGCGCAGCTGTTCCCGGTCACGCGGGGCCATCGCAAACTGGCGCACCGCATAAGGCAGGCTCTCACCGGACTGGCGGGTCAGTTCGGTCATGGTCTGTCCACTAAGGCGATACACCTCCAGTGCACGTGAAATCCGTTGTGGATCGTTGGCATGAATACGGGCAGCAGAGACCGGATCGACCTGTTGTAACTGACGATGCAATCCATCCCACCCAATCTGTGCTGCCTCCGCCTCCAACGCAGCACGGACCTCGGCATCCGCAGAGGGCAAGGGTGATAACCCTTCGAGCAGCGCCTTGTAGTAAAGCATGGTGCCCCCGACCAACAGCGGAATACGCCCGGCGGCGGTGATGGCATCCATCTCCCGTCGCGCATCCGCCCAGAACTCAGCGGCCGAATAGCTCTCGGCAGGATCGCGGATATCAATCAGGCGATGCGGCGCACGTGCCAACTCTTGCCGGGTTGGCTTGGCCGTACCGATATCCATGCCACGGTAGATCAGGGCGGAATCAACACTGATGATGTCGCAGGGCAAGTGCTCAACCAGCGACATCGCCAGCGCACTCTTGCCAGAGGCCGTTGGCCCCATCAGAAACAGGGCAAGCGGTTTAGTCATTTAACAGTTCCTGTAGGGTAGACGTCAGATCCAGCGGCCGAGACCAGTCCGGCGAGGTCAGCCAACGCAAACCATCGCTCCCCAACGCACGCCACATTGGCTGTAGATGGGCCGGTTGAAGGGTCTCCGGCACCAGATAATGGGCCAGATGCTCACACAGGCTGGCTACCGCTGGCGTCGCCAGCGTAGCCGCGTCGTCGAGTAGCGTATGCACCTTGGTGAGAAGTTGCGGAAAGGCTTGCGCCAGATCGGTATGACGCAGTGCGACCGGTACGCGTAACAACACGACCTGGCCACTGCGGCTGCCGGCACGCCATTGCACGCCCAGTTGTTGCCACAGCGCCGGGGTCGCATTGAGCCATGCCAGCGGCAGCGCCTCCAGCGTCAGACTGACCGGCATCAGTAAGGGCTGCGAAGTGAGCCCCTCCCCCTGCCAATCTGCCAACAGACGCTCTGCGTGCCAGCGTCGTAACAACTTACCGACATGGACCAGCAGACAGCGTTGATCATCACCAAACAGCACCACCTGCGGCGCAGGCGCCGCCAACCAGCGCCAGCCGGCAGGCGCGGCATCGGCCGGCAAACCTTCCTGCATAGCAGGGGCCGTTGCGCCACCGTCGGTTGTGGTCAACGGCACCGTGGTCATCAGCGCATTTAATCCCTGGCGGGCAGCGCGAGAAGGCGCCGCCACCGCATGTCCTCGCGGCGGTTGTCCCGCTGGCGTATAACCTCCGCGAGCAGAGGTTCCGTGCGCATGGCCAGTCGCCGCGTCGCCCGACACGGGACCGCCGCTTGCAGACTCAGCATGTTGTTGATATCGATGCTGATGCGCCCCTAATCCCGGATAACTCCCCCCACGCTCCTGCAACGACAGCGGCGCGCCGGTCTCTCCCCGCAACAGCTCCGCCGCGGTCATCGGCTGCCCACCGCCGACTGCGCCGGCCAGCCCTTGGCTCAGCGCATCACGCACCACGCTCACCACAAAGTCGTGCACCCGGCGCGACTCATGGAAGCGCACCTCATGCTTGGCCGGATGCACATTGACATCGACCTGACGCGGATCCAGATCCAGATAAAGCAAAAAGTCGGGGGCACAATCGGTACCGAGCGCCTCCAGATAGCCCTGGCGGATAGCATGGGTGATCAACCGGTCGCGCATCACTCGACCATTGACGTAAAAATAGGGGGTGGCCAGCGTTGGCGCCCCGGCGGCGGCTGGCAACGGAATCCAACCATGCAGACGCAGCCCTAGATGCTCGCTGTCGAGATGAATGGCCTGCTCGAGAAAATGCGGACCACAAACGGCGGCCACCCGGCGCGCGCGGGCACTCTGCTCATCCGCACAAGGTCGATACTGACGGATCAACTTGCCGTTATGGCGCAGGGTCAGGCTGACATCAAAGCGGCTCAGCGCCAACCGCCGCAACCAGTCATCAATATGGCCAAACTCGGTCTTTTCACTGCGCAAGAAACGTCGGCGGGCCGGGGTATTGAAGAACAGATCGGCGACCTCGACCGTGGTACCGACCGGATGCGCGGCCGGACGAACCTGCACCGCCATATCGCGCCCCTCGGCGCAGGCCTGCCAGGCCTCGGTCTGTTCCGGCGTCCGCGAGGTCAGGGTCAGTCGCGAGACGGAACTGATGGAAGCCAGCGCCTCGCCACGAAAACCGAGGCTGCAGATCGCCTCCAGATCATCCAGCGAGCTGACCTTCGAGGTGGCATGACGCTGCAACGCCAACACCAGCTCGTCCTTGGTGATACCACCACCATTGTCACGAATACGGATCAGCGCACAGCCGCCCTTCTCCAGCTCAATATCAATGCGGTTAGCGCCGGCATCCAGGCTGTTTTCTACCAACTCCTTGACCACAGAGGCGGGGCGCTCAACCACCTCGCCCGCCGCAATCTGGTTCGCCAGCAGCGGCGGCAGGATACGAATCGGCATATCAGCCCGCCGAATCCGCTGACGGGATCAGCAGCACCTGGCCCACCAGCAGATTGCCGGATTTCAGACTGTTGTAATCGCGCAACTTGTTGGCCGATACGCCATAGCGTTGCGCCAGCCCAGTCAGACTCTCCCCACTCTTGACCACATGCTTGGTGTCATTGCCGCGTGCACTGCTGCCGGTGGCCGCCACCCTGGTTGGCGAGGTACGCGGGTTATCCGCGTAGTAGCCCTGCACGCCACGGAAAATGGCATGCGCCAAGGACTGTTGGAACTGTGACGAACCGAGCAGACGGGCTTCTGACGGGTTGGAGATAAAGCCGGTCTCGATCAGCAAGGAGGGGATATCCGGCGCCTTGAGCACCGCCAGACTGGCGTGTACCGGCTTATCCTTATGCAGATGGGCAACCCGACCAATCTGATCCAGCACCGCTTCGCCGATGCCGTATCCCTCGCTACGCGAGTTATCCCAAGAGAGATCGAGGATGGTCTGCGCCAGATACGGGTTTGGTTCTGACTCCGCAATCACCTTACCGGCCCCGCCCAATAACTCGGTATGCTTGTCTTGCTGATCGAGCAGTTTGTTCATCTCCTTGTCCACACGCTTGCTGGACAAAATCCACACCGAGGCGCCACGCGCGGAGGCGCTGCCACTGTCCGCATGGATGGAGATCAAGAGATTAGCCTTGTTAGCACGGGCAATTTCCGAGCGGCGATCCAGATCGACAAAGTAGTCACCATTGCGCGTCATGACCGCCCGCATACGCGGTTGCTTGTTGATGAGCGCCGTCAATTGGCGGGCAATCGCCAGGGTGACATCCTTCTCATGCAGACCATTGGGACCAATCGCCCCTGGATCCTTGCCACCATGGCCCGCATCAATCGCAACCACCAAGGTGCCGCCATTAGCCGTCGGCAACACCTTGCGATCATCGCCCGCCGTCGCCGCGGGGCTATTGGTCGCGGTATTCGCTGGCATGGCCGTCGGTGTCGACACTGGCGAGGCCGATGCTGTCGTATTGGTGGTCGAAGTACTGGTGGTCGGGGTACTGCGCGGGCTGTCGGCAGAGAACGGGCTCGGCGCGGAAGCCGTCACCCCTTGTCCGCCCGCGCTCTGGACGCGGGTCGACACCACCTCTTCTTTGACCGTCACCCCGCCACTGCGGGTCACATTCGATGCGCTACCACGATTGGCGCTGGTAAGTTGCGCATTGGTGACCCCGGGATTAGCGGATGCGGTAGCAGAACGCGCCGGCTTGGGCTGATTCGGCAGGAAATCACTGGCCTGGATAATTCGTCCGGACACCGGCTTGCCGGGGGCGCTGGTCGCGCTCGTCACCGCCGTCGGCGCCGCGTTGGTTACCGGCGTCCTCGCTGCCGACGGCGACCCGCCGGGGGGGGCGACATGCGGGAAGTCGATCACCAGGCGATGACTATAATGTTGCTGCGGCTTCAGGGTGAACAAACTGGGTTTGTAAGCGCCGGTCATATAGAACACCAGACGCAACACCCCTTTAGGTGCTGACTCATCACGCTTGATGGTCGAAATCGCCG
This sequence comes from Aeromonadaceae bacterium, assembly GCA_041911695.1. Classification (GTDB taxonomy): domain Bacteria; phylum Pseudomonadota; class Gammaproteobacteria; order Enterobacterales; family Aeromonadaceae; genus Pseudaeromonas. The sequence goes on along the minus strand of JAYROM010000182.1, from coordinate 4,355 downwards.
GCCCCATCTGCTGATAGCCACTGCTCGGATTGCCCAACATGGAGGAGACATCCTTGAGCTCGACAATCAGACGCGGCGGGTTATCCACCAAGGAGGAGCTGTAACGGGGGGCATCGGACAAGTCAAAGACCACACGCGTCTTGTCACCCGCAGGCGACACACGCAGTTTCTTCAATTGATTGGCTTGTACCGGCACGGAGAGACAGAAGGCGGCCAGCAGCCACAAGATCCATAAACGTTTCAACACGACTGCAAGGCTTCCAAAATGGTTTGACCTTCCGGGCTACCGGCGCTGACCTGTAAGGTGCGCTGTGTCCCGGCATAACTAAGCGTAATATCCAGATCTGGCGCAGGCAGCCACCCCTGCCCCTGCTCTGGCCACTCCACCAGGCAAAGACAGTCCGGGCCGAAATAATCACGGATGCCCATGAACTCCAGCTCCTCCGGATCGGCCAAACGATACAGATCGAAATGATAGACCTGCCAAGGGTGCAATTCATAGGCCTCGACCAATGTATAGGTCGGGCTTTTTACCCGTCCGCTGTGGCCCAGCGCCTGGATAAAACCGCGGGTCAGCGTGGTTTTGCCCGCGCCTAACCCACCATGCAGATAAATGGTCACCGCATGCTGACAGGCTTGCGCCAGTCGACGACCAAAATCCAGGGTCGCGGCTTCATCAGTCAGGGATTCAATCATAGTTTGCTGCATATTTCACGTTTCCAGCCGGTTAACCAATCGACGCAGGTGCGGAAGCAGATCCGAGGCCAACATACCGCGTTCGCCGTCTGCTGCCGCCTCATCCCCAGCTTGCCCGTGTAAACAGGCACCCGCCCAGGTGGCATCACTGTGTGACAGACCCTGCGCCGTCAAGCTGGCTATGATACCAGATAACAGGTCACCCATGCCGCCACTGGCCATCCCCGGATTGCCGGCATGGCACAAACGCAGGGTTTTGCCATCGGCAATCAGGGTCCCTGCCCCCTTGAGCAGCACCACACCGCCGTAACGCCGTTGCAGTTCACTGACCGCGGCCGGACGATTGGCCTCGACATCGCGCACACTGCAACCAAGCAACCGTGCCGCCTCACCGGGGTGCGGGGTCAGGATCCAGTCATCGCGATGCAGCGGATCCTGCGCCAGCCAGTTCAGCCCATCGGCATCCACCAGCAAGGGGCCCGGACGACGGCTATGTTGCTGCCATAACACCTCGCTCCATGCCGATTGCCCCAAACCAGGCCCGAGCACGCGCATGGTGGCCCAAGACAGCGCCGCTTCATCCGCCATCTTCTCCGGCGTTGCCACCATCAGTTCCGGCCGCCCCAGATTGAGCAGCGACGCATGATCAGCATGGGTGACAATGCACACTAACCCCGCCCCGCAGCGCAGCGCCCCCTCACCGGCGAGCCGCACCGCCCCCGACATGCCCTGGTCGCCACCAATCACCATCACCCGCCCATGTGCTCCTTTATGCGCAGTACGGTGACGAGGCTGAATCAGTTGGCAAGCCCGGTCGTAATCGACCCGCTGCCATTCCCCAGCCACCGCGGCGAGTTGCGCCGCGCTGACCCCCAAGGGGTCATGCAGCAGACAACCGGTGACATCTGCCGCGATACCGGTCAACAGTCCAGGCACCAGACCAAGCAACGACAAGGTCACCTCGGCACGGATCACCGGCCCCGCCGCCGCGCCGGTATCCGCCAACAGCCCGCTGGGCAGATCGACCGCCAGCACCGGCACGGACTGACGATTGATAAAAGTGATCCAGCTGGCCAACTCGGCGCGTAACGGCGCCTGCAATCCAATCCCTGCCAGCGCATCCACGATCAGTCCGGGACGCATAGCCCGTTCGCTCGGCAGTGCCGTCTCTACCTCGCCCCCCGCCTTGCGCCACTGCGCCAGGGCAGCCGCTGCATCACTTTCCGGTCGCGGCTCGGCCAAACTGAATACCACCACCTGCACCCCTTGCGCCTTGGCCAACCGTGCCAGCACATAACCATCACCGCCATTGTTGCCACCACCACAAAAAATCCACCAGTGACGGGCCTGCGGCCAGGTCTTTCGGGCACATTGCCAGAGTGCCTCGCCCGCACGCAGCATTAATGACGAGGGGTGATGACCATCCATCAGCTGACGCTCCAGGCGCTGCAACCGGGCGGTGGTGAGCAAGGTATATGGTAAAGTGGCGGCGGAATTCTGGACGGCAGACATCATGACACCTCTCGAACTGAACACGTTGGCCGACGACATCAAACGCTGGGGACTCGAATTAGGCTTCGATCAGATTGGTATCTCCGACACCGATCTGCAAGCCGAAGTGCCGGCCCTGCAAGCCTGGCTGGACAACGGCTATCACGGTGAGATGGACTACATGGCGCGCCATGGTCTGTTACGCACCCGACCGGATGAGCTGCATCCGGGCAGTTGCCGTGTCATCTCGGTGCGCATGAATTATATGCCCCCCGCGGCCGCGGTGGCACGTACTCTCGACGATCCCGGCCGAGCTTATGTGAGCCGTTATGCACTGGGGCGGGATTATCACAAACTGCTGCGCCAGCGCCTGAAACAACTTGGCGAGCGCATTACCGCCGCCGTCGCCGACCGCTTTAGCGTGGATGGCCGTCCGTTTGTCGACTCAGCACCGATCCTGGAACGGCCGCTAGCCGCCAAGGCCGGATTGGGCTGGACCGGCAAACATACCCTGCTGCTTAACCAACAGGCTGGCTCGTTCTTTTTTCTCGGCGAACTGCTGGTCAATCTGCCGCTGCCGGTTGATAGCCCGCAAGCCGAACATTGCGGCCGCTGTATTGCCTGCCTGACCATCTGCCCGACTCAAGCGATCATCGCCCCCTACACGCTGGATGCGCGGCGCTGTATCTCCTATCTGACGATTGAGCATGAGGGGCCGATCCCGGTCGATCTGCGGCCACTGATAGGCAACCGCATCTACGGTTGTGATGACTGCCAGCTGATCTGCCCGTGGAACCGCTATGCCCAAGTCAGCCCCGAGCCGGACTTCCGCGCCCGCGCACCACTACACAGCCCACCGCTGCTTGCATTGTGGCAGTGGGACGAGGCCCGCTTTCTGCGCGAGACCGAAGGCAGCGCCATTCGCCGTATCGGCTTCCAAAAATGGCAACGCAATCTTGCTGTCGCCCTTGGCAACGCGCCATACTCGCCGGACATCGTGGCTGCCCTGCAGGCCCGGCGTGATACCGCCAGCCCGCTGGTGCAGGAACATATCGACTGGGCACTGATCCGCCAGACGGCCCTGCCATCTGGTGTTGCCCGACAATTGAAAACAGACCGCCTGATCCGCTGCATCGACAAAGGCATGCCGGATCACGCCTGACGGGAGAGGCTTATGCAGATTTTGGGTGTAGATATCGGCGGTTCCGGCATCAAGGGTGCCATTGTTGACACGACCACCGGCACCTTATTGACCGAACGACACCGCATCCCGACCCCGCAACCGGCGACCCCGGAGGCGATGGCCGCTACCCTCAAGCAACTGGCGGAACATTTCGAATGGGTTGGGCCGATTGGCTGCGGTTTCCCGGCAACCATCCATCATGGCGTCGCCTTCAGTGCCGCCAATATCGACAAGAGCTGGATCAATACGCCAGTTGACCAGGTGTTCGCCGAGGCCACCGGTTGCCCTTGCCATGTGGTCAATGATGCCGACGCCGCGGGCCTGGCCGAGATGCAGTTCGGCATCGGCAAAGATCGTCAAGGGGTGGTGATGATGCTGACCATCGGCACCGGCATCGGCAGCGCCATCTTCGTTAACGGCCACCTGCATCCGAATACCGAGCTCGGCCATCTGTTGATGAAGGGCGACATCGCCGAACAGTACTGTTCGGACGCCGCGCGCCAGCGCGAAGAGCTGAGCTGGGAGAAGTGGGGCAAGCGCTTTAACCGCTACCTGAAACGGCTGGAGTTCCTGTTCAATCCGGATCTGTTCATTATTGGTGGTGGTGCAGCCCAACGCTTCGAGCGTTTTAGTGAACAACTGGACCTACGCACCGAGATCGTCCCCGCCGCCAGTCTGAATCAAGCCGGGATCATTGGCGCCGCCCTGTATGCCGCCAGCCTCGAACAACCGGCCTGATCATCCCTCACAGATCACACCGGATAGAGCGGCGCCAGCCGCTCTTTTTATAGCTCGTCGCGCCGACTGGAGCGGGCACAGCAAATCCCGAGCTATGGCGCTATAAGACGCAATAAACTGGATCTAGTGGAGAGAACAAAGATAGCGATAAAAATCGAAGAGAAAGGAGATTGGAGCGGGAAACGAGACTCGAACTCGCGACCCTAACCTTGGCAAGGTTATGCTCTACCAACTGAGCTATTCCCGC
>JAYROM010000181.1:0-5604 GCA_041911695.1 Aeromonadaceae bacterium | reverse complement strand
TGCAGCCGACGGCTGGCCTCCTGCACTTCGAGCATCATACTTTGCAGATTGCTGATGAACTGGTTGATGCCCGCGGAGATCTGTCCCAAGTCATCTTGATTGGTCACCTGTAGGCGGCGGGTCAGATCGCCATTGCCCTGGGCCAGTGACTGGACCAGATTACGCAGCGAGATAATCGGCTTGTAGGCGACGCGCACCGCCAACACCGACAGCCCCATGATCAACAGGCCGGCGACCAGCAGGGTCAGGGTGATGGTGCGGTTCAGCTGGCTGGTGATGGTCTGGATATAGGTTTGATCGACATAGCCGGTCAGTGTCCAGCGTGCACCATGGGTCTCCAGGTTGTTGACCTGCGGCACCCAGTTACTGCCCACCTGCTCGCCGAACAGTTTGGTACCCTGGCTGTCTTTCAGTTCGAAGTGGCTGCCGTTGACGCTGGCTTGCTGCAACAGGGTGCGGAACGGGGTCATGTCGAGAAAGTAGAAGTAGGCCGAGTCCTCACCGCGCGGCACCAGAATGCGGATCAGCGGTTTGTCGCCATCAAACAGCAGGGGGCTGACCAGCACCTTGCCGTTGGCCTCTTTGATCAGGGCGCGCAGCGCCTCGATCTTGCTCTGATCCTCAATCACGCCGTTGCCATCAAACGCCATATCGCTGATCAGCTTGATGATGTTGTGAAAGCCGGTGTCTTGCAGCGTCTTCTTGACGTTGGTGACGCCAAAATTCAGGTTGGCGGCGAGCAGGATTTTCTGGTCAATATCGTAGGCCAGCTTCTCGCGCACAAAGTCGATCTGGCTGTGGATGCGGTCGCGGGTCGAGGAGGCGATATAGCCGCTCACGACCTGGTTGACGCTAAAATAAGCGGTCAGTACCGTGATGATAATGACCGAGCAGAACAGCGCGTAAATCTTGGTCTTGAAAGGAATTGTTTTCATCGTGCGTCCTGTTTACCGTCGGGAAAACCCCGTCTGCCTATGGCTTATAAGTTATATAGTCGATCTGATTGTCGTTGGGTTAGAAACAACACGGGGCAGCTCGCGCTGCCCCGTGACCGGTCTCTCACTTATTTCTTCTTGGCGTACTTCAGCGAGTCAAGTGCGACCGCCAGTACGATGATGCTGCCCTTGATGATGTACTGCCAGTACGGGCTGACGCCGATAAAGGTCAGGCCGTAGTTGATCAGGGTGAAGATGATCACCCCGGTAATCACCCCGGCTACGGTGCCCACCCCGCCGGCAAACGACACGCCACCGACCACGCACGCCGCGATGGCGTCGAGTTCATACATGAACCCCAGGTTGTTGGTGGCACTACCGATACGACCGGCTTCCAGCATACCGCCGAAGGCGTAGAACACCCCGGACAGCGCATAGATCATCACCAGATTGAGGCCCACGTTGACCCCGGAGACCTTGGCCGCTTCCGGGTTACCGCCGATAGCAAAAATGTTCTTGCCGAAGCGGGTCTTGTTCCACAACACCCAGATAAACACGCTGGCGATCGCCGCATAGAAGGTCAGGTAGGAGAGCTTGAAGCCGCCGATGCGGATAAACCCTTGCGCAAAGCTCGAATAGCGCGGATCAAACCCAGCCACCGGCGAGGCCCCGACATAGTCGAAGTACAGCGAGTTCATGCCGTAGACAATGATCATGGTACCCAGGGTGGTGATGAACGGCGTGACGCGCAGGTAGGCGACAATCAGGCCATTGACCACCCCAATCAGGGCGCCGATGAAGCAGACAATCATGATCACCACCGGGATCGGCACTTCGCCGAGCGATGGGAACACCTTGTTGGCGTTACTCAATGATTGCAGCAGGGTGGCAGAGACCAAGGCGGCGAGGCCGACCTGACGACCGGCCGACAAGTCGGTGCCCTGGGTGATAATCAGACCGGCGACACCAAGCGCGATAATCACACGCACCGACGACTGGGTCAGAATGTTACTCAGGTTCGTCAAGCTCAGGAACGAGGGTTCCTTGGCGATGATGATGATCAGCAGAATCATCAGAACTGCGTAGATGCCACTCTCTTTGAGGGTGCGCATCAGGTTGAAATTTTTAGCCCACTCCATACTTCACTTCCTGTCACAGATAGCGGGAGGCCAGACGCAGAATCTCGTTCTGGTCGGTTTCCCGGGTATTGACGATACCGGCCACACGGCCGTTGCTCATAACCAGAATGCGGTCGGTGATGCCAAGTAACTCGGGCATTTCCGAAGAGATGATGATGATGCCTTTGTCCTTCTTCGCCAGCTCGAGGATCAGCTGGTAGATTTCGAACTTGGCACCGACATCGATCCCGCGGGTGGGTTCGTCCATCATCAGGACTTCCGGCTGGGTCAACAGCCAGCGGCCGATGATGACCTTCTGCTGGTTACCGCCGGAGAGCGAGCCGATGGTGGTACGCTGGCTCGGTGTCTTGACACGCATCGAGTCGATGACCCACTGGGTATCGCTCTTCATCCGTGTATTGCTGAGTAGGCCCAGATTGCTTTTGTACTTGTCCATGTTGGCGATCAGCGAGTTGAAGCTGATATCCAGCTGCGCATAGATACCGGTCGAGCGACGCTCTTCGGTGACCAGCGCAAAGCCGTTGTTGATCGCCTCATGGGCAGTGGCGTTGGCGAGCTCCTTGCCATGCAGACGGATGCTGCCCTGGCTGCGCTCGCGGATGCCGAAGATGGTTTCCACAATATCGGTACGCTTGGCACCGACCAGACCGGCAATCCCCAGCACCTCGCCTTTACGCAGGGTGAAGTTGATGTCCTGAATAGAGGGCTGGTTGAGGGCGGTCAGGTGCTCGACCTCAAGAATCACCTCTTTCGGCTCATTGGTCTTTTCCGGGAAACGCTGGGTGAGTTCACGACCGACCATCATGCCGATGATCTGGTCCATGCCCATACCTTCGAGCGGCTGGGTGGCAATCCACTGGCCGTCACGCAGGATGGTGATTTCGTCACACAGCTGGAATATCTCCTCCATCTTGTGCGAGATGTAGACGATACCGCAGCCCTTGTGCTTGAGCTTGTTGATGATCTTGAACAGGTGGTGCACCTCCTTCTCGGTCAGCGAGGAGGTTGGCTCATCCATGATCACTATCTTGGCGTCATAGGAGAAGGCCTTGGCAATCTCGATCATCTGCATCTGTGAGACTGACAGGTTGGCCACCTTCTCGCGCGGATCGATGTCGATATCGAGCTCCTGGAAGATGGCACGGGTGTCGTCGTACATTTTTTTATGATCGACAAAGATGCCGCGGACCGGATAACGGCCCAGCCACATGTTGTCCATGACGGTGCGCTGCAGAACCTGATTCAACTCCTGATGGACCATGGACACCCCGTTTTCCAGGGCCTCCTTCGAGGAGGTGAAGTTAATTTCTTTGCCGAGCAGGAAAATTTTGCCTTCGTCTTTTTCATAGATGCCGAATAGGCACTTGAGCAGGGTGGACTTGCCGGCACCGTTTTCACCCATCAACGCATGGATGGAGTGGGGGCGGACACGCAGGTTCACTTTGTCGAGTGCTTTGACACCAGGAAAGCTCTTACTGATGTCAATCATCTCCAGCAGCCATTCGGGTTGTTGCTGTGTCGTCATAGCAGCCATCGTCTGACAGAGAGGAGGATACGGCAGGGCGGTTGCCCACCCTGCCAACTACTTCCGGTATTACTTGAACTGAGCCAGGTTTTCCTTGTCGACACCGACATACGGTACGCGGACGACCTTGTTTTCAATCTTCCAGCTGGTGCCTTCGCCGGCCGGCTTGCCTTCGGCCAGGTTCTTGGCCAGATCGAAGGTGGCCTTGGCCTGGTTCTTGGCATCGTTCAGCACGGTACCGGCCATTTCACCCTTGTCGACCAGCGCCAGGGCTTCTGCCAGGGCGTCTACGCCGAAGACCGGGGTCTTCTTGCCTTGTGCCTTCAGCGACTCGATGGCACCCATGGCCATGGCGTCGTTGTTGGCGATCACGACTTCAATCTTGGAAGCGTTCGGGCCGGAGATCCATGCGTCCATCTTGTCCTTGGCCATGGCGGTATCCCACATGGCGGTATCCATGTGCAGCTGTTGGGTCTTGATACCTTGTTCGTTCAGCGACTTGATGACATAGGTGGTACGGGCTTCGGCGTCCGGATGGCCCGGTTCACCCTTGAGCAGTACGAACTGAATGGTGCCATCCTTGTTCAGATCCCACTCCGGATGGGCCTTCCAATGCTTGGCAATCAGCTTGCCCTGAATGATGCCCGACTCCTTGGAGTCAGTACCGACGTAGTAGGCCTTGTCGTAGCTAGCCAGGTCTTTAGCGCTCGGTTCCTTGTTGTAGAACACCACCGGAATGTTGTCGCCGCGGACTTTCTCGATCACCACGGAAGCGGCCGCTGGGTCTACCAGGTTGATGGCCAGGCCTTTCACACCCTTGGCCAGCATGACGTCAATTTGGTCATTCTGTTTGGACTGGTCGTTCTGCGAGTCATTCATCAGCAGCTTGACGTCGGCATGCTTGGCCGCTTCGGCTTCGATGTTCTTGCGCACGACCGACATGAAGTTGTCGTCATACTTGTAGATGGTGAACCCGATGGTGGTTTCCGCATGGGCCATGGCACCAGCAGACAGACCAGCGATCAGAGCGGCAACTGTAGTCAGTTTTTTCATTATCCTTCTCCGGGTTTCCTGTGTTGTGTAGGGTAAGCGGCACGCCGATGTTCATGAAATGAGCGGGTGCTATACACAATGTAGCCAAGGAAATCGAAGAGCGTCTGTGATCGCGGCTACACTAAGAAAACGCTTACATACTGTTACAATATTGTTAATGTGAGCGTAATCAAATTGTTAACCAGAAATGTGCGCCGGATCACGGGTGATCCGGCGATATGGACAAAGTCTATTTTTCTATCGCCAGACTCAGTTGATAGCGATAGGTGTCAGGTGGCAGTAGGTGTTCCGCATGCACACTCGGGCTCCACGAGTCATCGCCGCCTATTCCCATATGGAAACCATCGAGGCATAGCGTGGTGCCGGGTTCGGCCACCAGATCATGCTCATGGCCACAGGCCGCCAATTGTGCCGGCGAATAACGACTGGCACTGAAGTGGAAGTCGCCTTGTACCTGTAGTGCCCCGATCTGTAGCCGACGGGTGTCGCAGCGCAGGCCATTCTCGCCGGGGAAGATATAGGGGGTGTGCAGGGCCGCCAACGGCAATCGCCAGGTGCCAAATCCGGCAGAGAGCTTGCGGTCCGGATAGTTCTCATGCGGGCCTCGTCCCAGCCAGGTTACCTCCTCCACCTTATCGGCCAGGGTCAGACGCACACCGATGCGTGGTAGCGAGGGCAGATGGGCCGCCACCTTGACCTCGATATCCAGATGCAGGATGCCGTTCGGGTCGAGGCGATGCTGCCAGCGGCTAAGCAGACAGAGGCTGCCCTCATGGAACCAGCCATGTAGCACCTCGACGCCACTGCAATGGCCGATGTGCAGCGGTAGCAGCGACAGACAGCGGTGTTCGAGCTGATGTAGCCCGGCCTGTTGCCAGCGGGTGGCCCAGGCGGCGGGATCGGGGCGGTCGGCCTCGCTGGCGCCGATGTCGTTGTCGATCGGCGCACGGGT
>JAYROM010000180.1:0-6061 GCA_041911695.1 Aeromonadaceae bacterium | reverse complement strand
GCCAGGGTGTTGATCGTCGGCTTGGGTGGGCTGGGCAGCCTGACCGCCGGTTGGTTAGCGGCTGCAGGCGTTGGTGAAATCTGGCTGAGTGACAGCGATCAGGTCAGCCTCTCCAATCTGCATCGCCAGTTACTGTATCGGCAATCTGATATTGGATGGGCTAAGACGCGTCAGGCGCAGCGCCATTTACAGCAAATGGCCCCGGGGTGTCGATTACACCCGCTGGCGGCGGTGGATCAGGCGCGTTTGCCCGCTTTGCTGACACCAGGTGGCCGGGCGCTCGATCTGGTTCTGGATGGGTGTGATGATCAATCCACGCGTCTTGCGCTCAATCTTGCCTGCCTGCAAGCCGGTATTCCGTTACTCAGCGCTGCGGTGGCTGGCTGGCAAGGCTCGGTTGCGCTGTTCGACTTCCGCCAATCTATCGCTGAACACGGCTGTTATGCCTGTCTCTATCCTGCCACCGCGAGGACGGCCGATTGTCAGCTGGCCGGGGTCCTTGGCCCGGTTGCCGGTCTGGTGGCCAGTCAGCAAGCACTAGTGGCCTTGCGGTTTCTGGCCGACATCGCTGGTGACGCGAGCCACTATGTTGACCGACTGGATGGACGAACCGGGCGCTGGCAACGCTGGCTGCGGCAGCGCGATCCGACCTGCTGTTGCGGTCACACCCATTTGAGTGCAGCCACCCAAGCCGGGGCTGAGCACAAGGAGAAAACACCATGATGACGTTGTTATGGAATGGACAGGTTGTGACCTGTCCGCCGGCCTGTAGCGTCGCGGATTGGCTGCAGCAACAAGGTTGGCAGGGGCTCTCTGCCGGGCAAGGCTGGGTGGTTGCGCACAATGAGCAGGTTTTACCACATAGCCAGTGGGCGCAGACGGTATTACAGCCGGGTGATCGCCTTGATCTGTTTACCGCTATCGCAGGGGGTTAGTCATGTCTGTAGTACAACCGTTTGATCGTCAACCCTTGGTGATTGCCGGCACGCCATTCACCTCCCGTTTGTTGATGGGCACCGGAAAATTTGCCTCCGCGCAGCAGTTGCAACAGGCGGTCATCAATGCCGGCAGTCAACTGGTGACGCTGGCGTTACGTCGGGTGCGACTGCAGGGCGAAGACCCACAGATACTGGCGCCACTGCGCGCCACCGGGGTACATCTATTGCCGAATACCTCAGGCGCGCGGACGGCGGAGGAGGCGATCTTCGCCGCACGCCTGGCGCGCGAGGCGTTAGGGACGCATTGGGTCAAACTCGAAATTCATCCTGACCCCCGTTATCTGATGCCGGATCCGGTGGCAACGCTTCAGGCGGCCAGGCAGTTAGTCAAAGAGGGATTTGTCGTGCTGCCATACTGCAGTGCTGATCCCGCCTTGTGTCGTTTGCTGGAGGAGGCGGGCTGTGCCGCTGTCATGCCACTCGGTGCGCCGATTGGCAGTAATCGTGGACTGGTGACGCGTGACATGCTCGAAATCATCATTGAGCAGGCTCGCGTTCCTGTGGTGGTGGATGCCGGGATCGGCGCACCGTCACATGCCGCGCTGGCCATGGAGATGGGGGCGGATGCGGTACTGGTCAATACGGCGATAGCTACGGCGGGAGATCCGGCAATGATGGCCCAGGCGTTTCGATTGGCCGTGGAAGCCGGGCAGTTGGCCCGGGAAAGTCGGCTGGCCTGCGCGCGCCTGGTCGCCACCGCGAGCAGTCCGCTGGAGCGGTTTCTACACACATTGCCAGGGGAATCTGCACTATGAGCTTTTATACGCAATGGCTCAAATTGACCGAGCAACCGGTGTCGGAGCGTTTGCTGCAGGCCACACCAGCGCAGGTTGAGCATGCATTGGCGGCTACAACCAGGACATTGGATGACTTTGCTGCGCTGCTGTCGCCAGCGGCGGCGGCCTATCTGCCGCAAATGGCCAACATGGCCCGTGCGTTGACACGGCAACAGTTCGGCCCCACGGTCCGTTTCTATTTGCCTCTGTATTTGACCAACTTGTGTGCCAATGACTGTACCTATTGTGGTTTTTCTGCCCGTAACGCATTGCGACGCACCGTGCTTGATGAGTCGTCGGTGCGTGCTGAATGTGAGGCGATGACAGCACAGGGATTTGATAGTCTGCTTCTGGTCAGTGGTGAGCATGAACGGGCTGCGGGCATGCCCTATTTTCGCCGCATGTTGCCGGTGGTGCGACCGTATGCGGCCAATTTGTCGATGGAGGTTCAGCCGCTGGCGACCGCCGAGTATGCCGAGTTGCGGACGCTGGGGTTGGATGGTGTGTTGGTCTATCAGGAGACCTATGATGCCGAGGTCTACGCCGCTCACCATTTGCGCGGCCGCAAGCGCGACTTTCGTTGGCGACTGGAGACGCCGGACCGACTGGGGGAAGCCGGGATGGAGAAGGTTGGCTTAGGGGTGCTGCTGGGGTTGGGAGACTGGCGACAGGACACCTTGATGATGGCGCATCATCTGCGTTATCTGCAAAACACTTGGTGGCGAACCCGCTATGCGGTGGCTTTCCCGCGACTGCGGCCGAGTGCTTCCGGTTTTAGCCCGCCCCATCCGGTGAGTGATCGGCAGCTGTTACAGTTGGTCAGTGCCTGGCGTCTGTTTGATCCAACCATTGAACTTTCGTTATCCACACGCGAGCCCGCAACGTTACGAGATGTTTTGGTCGAGTCGGGTATCTCGCACGCCAGTGCGGGCTCGCAAACGCGCCCCGGGGGATATGCACAGCCCTCGTCGGCGCTGGATCAGTTCGAGCCGGGCGATCATCGCACGGCGGCGGAGGTCGCTGCTCGTTGGCAACAGCAGGGGATTGAAGTGATTTGGCATGAGGCTGGCGTGGGCGGCTTTGCGCAACCCTGCGCGGGGCAGTAGCGCTCGCAAATTGCACTCGGCGGTGCAAGCTGCTTTTGCAATTTGCACTAATCATTGGTGTGTTCGTCTAGTTGGGGGCCAAATGCCCCCATTTTCTCACTGTTTTTCGCCGTTATAGGGGCTCATACGCCACATCTTGTTCTGGCCTGGCTTTTGCTGTACTACTGCCAGTTAACCGGTCAGGAGTTGCTATGAACATTACTACCACGGCCATATATCAGACCTGTGTGATGACGCTCGACGGAGATCTTGATGCGGCAGCCTGCGAAGAGCTGACGCCGGCCGTCGAACAGATGCCTGGCGCCTGGTCGCGTGTCGTGCTCGACCTGACAGGCGTCGGCTATATGGATTCATCCGGTGTGGGATTGCTGGTCTTTCTATATAAGCGTCTGCAACACCACCAAGTGTCACTGCATCTGATCTGCGGTGAAGGACAGCCCCGAGCCCTGTTAACCCTGTTACATATTGATCGTACCATCGCCTGTTATCCGGATAGCGATAGCTTCTGGAAAGAGAACGGCGAGCGGCCCACATCGTCATCGTCAAAAAAGATCATCCACTAGCTCGCGCCAGGCTGTGGTGTGTTATGCCGGATCGGTGCAGATGAGATCTGGCTAACACACAACAGCACCACCAAGATATCTTTTAGCGTTCCTGTGCCACACTCAAACGGATGCCAACTGGCGTTGCCGGAACAGGAGTGTCGCCGTGTCAACTCGCTCGCCCTTGGTTTTCCTGGTCGAAGATAGCCAGACCTTGGCCATGCTGTATCAGGACTATCTGCATGCCGAACCCTACCGCATTATGCACTTTGCGTTAGGGCGTCCGGTATTGGAGCTACTGGAGCAGCAGTTGCCCGATGTCGTATTGCTGGATCTTGAACTGCCAGATATCAGCGGGATGGAGATCCTGAAGTTTATCCGTGAACGGCACCTGCCTTGTAGCGTGGTCGTGGTGACAGCACACGGTTCGGTTGATGTGGCGGTCGACGCTATGCGGCAAGGGGCGTTTGACTTTCTGACCAAACCTTTTGACAGCAAACGCTTGATCACCACGGTCAACAATGCGGTCAAACACCAACAACTTTGCTATCTGGTCGACAGTTATCGCGAACAGTATGACCGCGCAGCCTTTGGCGGTTTTCTGGGGAGTTCGCTGCCGATGCAGGCGGTGTACCGCGTTCTCGAGAGTGCGGCACCCAGTAAGGCCACTGTGTTTATCACCGGTGAGAGTGGCACGGGCAAAGAGGTGTGTGCCGAGACGCTGCATCGGCTGAGCCCACGCAAGGATAAACCGCTGGTGGTGCTTAATTGCGCCGCGATTCCCCATGATCTGATCGAGAGTGAGATCTTTGGCCATGTGAAAGGGGCTTTTACCGGGGCGCAGGCTGACCGGGAGGGGGCGGCGGCCCGAGCCGATGGCGGTACCCTGTTTCTGGATGAAATTTGCGAGATGCAGCTGGATCTGCAGAGCAAATTGCTGCGGTTTATCCAGACCGGCTGTTTCCAGCGCGTCGGCAGTAGCCGACAGGATCGGGTGGATGTGCGTTTTGTCTGTGCGACCAACCGCGATCCGCTGGTGGAGGTGCAGGCCGGTCGTTTCCGCGAAGATCTCTACTACCGATTGCACGTGATCCCGGTCATCTTGCCGCCATTGCGTGAGCGGGGAAGCGACGTCCTGCAGATTGCCCGGCATTTCCTGCAACAGTTTGCCAAGGAAGAGCAGAAACAGTTCCTGAGTTTCAGTCCGGAAGTGGAAACCCTGTTGGCTGATTACTCTTGGCCGGGGAATGTACGGCAACTGCAGAATATCATCCGCAATATTGTGGTCCTGCATGAGGGGGATAAAGTATTGCCCGCGATGCTGCCGCCGCCGCTAAATCAGATGATACCCAACCGCGCGGCTGAGGTTGCCACTGTGCTGCCGGTCGTGCAGAGCGTGGAGACTGGCTCACCGATCCGCCCCATGTGGTTAGTGGAGAAAGAGACGATTGAGCAGGCGATTGCGCAGTGTGATGGCAACATTCCTCAGGCTGCTGGTTTGTTGGAGCTCAGTCCATCCACCATCTATCGTAAACGCCTGGCGTGGGCGGCCGATCAGGCGCCTCATTGACCGACAGCCAAAGGCCGTAACGCCTTTGGCTGACATGTTGCTAGTTCAGGTGGTAGGGCGTCTAGTCAAACGTGTCGAGCAAGGCCGCCACCGATTGACTATCCCGACCGTTATACTGGCGTGCAGCGGGGTGACCCAAACTGCCAAGCTTGACGGTTGCGCTGGGCGGTAAGGCGATGATCGGCAACAGTTCGCTCAACTCCTGCATACTGTGTAACACGGTCAGCAGCGGACGGAAGGCAGGCAGTCCGGCAAATTTACTGGTCACCACCAACGGTGCATCGCGATGCAGCGCCTGCTGTAGTGCCAGCGGCGCCTGAGCCCGCACATCAGCTGTATCCAGGTAGGGCAGTAAGGTGACCTGCCAGTGATGGATACAGGCCTGCAACTGAGCATGATTCTTCTCTCCCAGCCAGAATACATTGCGTAACTGCAACAATTTATCCAAGGCGTCAGTCTGGCGCGGGCCAATCAATACCCAATACCAGTCAGGACGACGCAGAGCAGATTCATGTACCAGCGACCAGTCAATTCGGTCATCCAGGGGGCCATGAAAGCCGATAATCGGGCGTCCTTGTGGCAGGTCGCGCGGCCGTGGCAATACCAGTGGCTCGGCACACACCTGTAGTGGGCAGGTCTTGACCGCTGGCATGTCATCCGCCAGTTCGCCGGTTTCGGTCAATACCAGATCCGCGGCCGCGACCAAGGCTTGCTCGGCCTGATGCACACTTGCTGCGTCCATGCCCAATGCACTCGGCTGTATCGTCCGCAGATAGACCAGTCGTGACAATTTTAGCGCACCGGCTAACGCCATCCCTTCGACCTGATTGACGATCAACATTGGCCGCTGCATCTGCAGGCGTTGCATCCGTTGGCGGATTTGGCGTGCTAACCAGGGCGTCTGCAGGTGGGGGGCCCACGGCGTCAGCAGGCTGGGCAGTGCGCGCAGGGCCTGCAGATGCAGGTTATGTGGCAGGGGTGGCAGGGTGACTTGTGGATCACACAAACCCGGCAACGTCACCCACAAAATTCGGCGCTGTTGTGCCAGTTGGGTGAAAATCTGGCGGGT
>JAYROM010000179.1:0-8997 GCA_041911695.1 Aeromonadaceae bacterium | reverse complement strand
AGACCGGCGAATATGACAGGAAACCTGATGCGATTGCGGGGATGCCCGACGCACCGGGCCAGCCAGACAAGGGAGTGCCAGACAAGGGAGTGAGAGGATGGCCGCTTATCGCTGTTATTTACTGGGCGAACGCGCCGCGGTACTGGAGTTACCGCCGCCCGCCACGCTGGACCAACAGCGCCGTATCTGGCAACTGGCCAGCCAACTGGACGCAGAGGATGCAGTCCGCGAAGTCGTGCCCGGCATGAACAACCTGACGGTCATCCTGCACAGCCCGGTACGTGACGAGCGCGCGGTGCTCGACTGGATCGAGCACCGGTGGTCGCAGACCGTCGCCAGCAATACCCACCACCGCGTGGTCGAGATCCCGGTGATCTATGGGGGCGAAGCAGGTCCGGATCTGGACGAGGTCGCCCGTCATTGTGGCCTCACCCCGGAACAGGTAGTGCAACAACACAGCCAGACCGACTATGTGGTGTTCTTTCTCGGCTTTCAGCCCGGCTTTCCCTATCTCGGTGGTCTACCTCCCCATCTGGCCACCCCGCGCCGGGCCGAACCGCGGCTGAGTGTACCGGCCGGATCGGTCGGCATCGGCGGCAGCCAGACCGGGATCTATCCGCAGGCCACCCCGGGTGGCTGGCAACTGATCGGCCGCACCCTGCTGCCATTGTTTGATCGCCATCGCCAGCCGCCAGCGTTATTACAACCTGGCGATACCGTGCGCTTTGTACCACACGCGGAGGGATTATGTCCGCACAGCCCATGCTGATCGTCCACCAGCCCGGTCTGCTGACCACAGTGCAGGATCCGGGCCGTCAGGGCTGGCGCCAGTCCGGCGTTGGCCAAAGCGGCGCACTCGACTATCCTGCACTGGTGCTGGCCAATCTGCTGGCGGGGAACCCGCCGCACAGTGCGGTACTGGAGATTACCCTTGGTCAGGCCGAATTCTCCGTCAGCCAAGATGGCTGGTTCGCCGTCACCGGTGCCGATTGTCAGGCCACGCTGGATGGCCAGCCGGTCTGGCCAGGTTGGCGTCTGCCGATCAAGGCTGGCGCCCGTCTCAAGTTCGGCGCGCCCCGTCACGGCATGCGCGGCTATCTGGCCATCGCCGGCGGCATCGATCTGCCGACAGAACTCGGCTCACGCAGCACCCATCTGAATGCTGGTTTCGGCGGGCTGGCAGGGCGCGCGCTACAGGCGCAGGACACCTTGCCGCTGGGGGTTCCGTCCCGCCGGCTCACCCGCTCGCTGGGCATCCGTCTGCCAGCGATCCACCCGGTGGTGCGTACACTGCCCGGGCCGGAGTACACGTCATTTACGCCAGCCGCGCAGGCCGCCTTCTGGTCCACCGCCTGGCAGGTCTCCAGCCAGAGCAACCGCATGGGTTCACGCCTGCAGGGACCGGTGCTGACGCGCAGCACGCCGCATGAACTGCTGTCGCACGGCGTGCTACCGGGTGTGATCCAGGTACCGCCGAACGGCCAGCCGATCCTGCTCTTGGCCGATGCGCAGACCACCGGCGGCTATCCGCGGATTGCCTGTGTGATCGAGACCGATCTCCACCAGCTGGCACAGTGCCGTTTTGGCAGCGCCCTGCACTTTAGCCAGTGCACGCTGGAAGAGGCCTGGCAGGCCCGCCAGCAATTACAGCAACAACTGCGCCGGCTCGCCTGGCGACTCGATTACCCGCATCCGGAGGAGATCCTGCCATGAGCCCTGTTCCCGCTATCGATTTAAATGCCGATCTGGGTGAAGGCAGCCCGCATGATGCCGAACTGCTGGGTCTGGTCTCCTCGGCCAACATCGCCTGCGGCCTGCATGCCGGTGATGCGCAGACCATGCAGCGGACCGTGCGCACGGCGCTGGCCGCCGGTGTAGCCATCGGCGCCCATCCGTCGTTCCCGGATCGCGCCAACTTCGGCCGTAGCGTCATGCAGCTGCCCGCCGACGAGATCTATGCGCTGATGCTCTACCAGATTGGCGCCCTGCAGGCGATCACCCGCGCCGCCGGTGGCCAGCTGCGCCATGTCAAACCACACGGCATGCTCTATAACCAGGCAGCCACCGACCCGCAACTGGCCGACGTGATGGCCGCCGCTGTCAAGGCGGTCGACTCGCAGTTATGGCTGGTCGGGCTGGCCGGTAGCGAACTTATCCGCGCCGCACAGCGACACGGCCTGACTGCCCGCCAGGAGGTCTTTGCCGATCGCGCCTACCAGGCAGATGGCAGTCTGGTGCCGCGCAGTCACCCCGGCGCCCTGATCGACAGCACCGCGGCGGCACTCGAGCAGAGCCTGGGGATGATTCGCCAGCACCGGGTGCAGGCCCTGACCGGAGAATGGATCGCCGTGCAGGCCGATACCCTGTGCCTGCACGGTGACGGCCCGCATGCACTGGCGTTCGCCCGCGCCTTGCGCACCGCATTGCAGCAGGCCGCGATTCAAGTCCGCGCCGGTTAGCCGGTCACGGATTACCCCCTTCCCCCGTTCATCTGTTCTCAGGAGAGACTCGCCTATGGATAGCGCGATCAATTTATGGCCCCTGCTCGGCATTGTGGCCGTGGTCGTCGGCTTTATAGCCGGCCTGAACCCGTTACTGGTGGTGATTATTGCCGGTCTGCTGAGCGGCCTGCTCGCTCACCTGTCGCTGGCCGATATTCTCGACCAGCTTGGCAGCGGCTTTCTGGCCACCCGAAACCTACCGCTGATCTTCCTGCTGCCGCTCGGCATCATCGGCCTGCTGGAACGTCACGGTCTCAAGGAGCGAGCCCAACAGTGGATCAGCCAGGTGCGCGGTGCCACTGCCGGCCGCCTGCTGATCACCTATCTGGCGGTGCGCGAACTGACCGCCGCGCTGGGGCTGACCAGTCTGGGCGGCCATCCGCAGATGGTCCGTCCGCTACTCGCGCCGATGGCCGAGGGGACCACCGAACACCGCTACGGCCCGCTGCCGGATGCCGTGCGTCACCACCTGCGCGCCATGGCGGCCGCCACCGACAATATCGGCCTGTTCTTCGGCGAGGATATCTTTGTCGCCTTCGGTGCCGTGCTGTTTATGCACAACTTCCTGCTAGAAAGTGGCCAGGTGCAGACCGAACCGCTGCATATCGCGCTGTGGGGGATCCCGACCGCGCTGTGCGCCTTGGTGATCCACAGCCTGCGTCTCTACTATCTGGACCGTTCTCTGCAGCGACATCTGCGACCCGACTTGTCCACCACTACCGCGCAACACGCCGAATAAGGAGCTGCTGATGTTTCAACAAGTCTGGCTCTACTGGCTGGCCGGTATCCTGCTGATCGGTGCCGGGATCTTTGCCTGGCGCGATCCGCGTCATCCGCGTCGTCTGGCCACCAGCCTGTTCTGGGTGCTGTACGGCCTGCTGTTTTTTGTCAGCGACACCGCCGGTGGTGACGGGATCACGCCGCGCACCATCCATATCGTGGTCGGCGCCCTGGTGGTTCTGCTGGCGGTGCTCGCCGGCTGCGGTGCTGTCCGCGCTGGCCACCATCACCAGCGTAGCGAGACGGCGCGTCGAGCATCGGCCCAATCGCTGGGTAACCGCCTGTTCCTGCCAGCACTGACCATTCCGCTGGTCACCCTCGCCGGTGTCCTGCTGCTTGACCATATCCCCGGTTTGCAGCTGGCGGTATTCGGTGCCGGCCATCACAGTGCCCTGGTGACCCTGTTCTCGATGACTATCGGCTGCGTGCTGGCACTGCTGCTTGCCCTGCGCATCACCCGCGAACGTCCAGCCCAGGCGATGCAGGAGAGCCGCCGCTTGCTGGATGCCATCGGCTGGGCCTTCCTGTTACCGCAGACCCTGGCGACCCTGGGGCTGCTGTTCACCAAGGCCGGCGTCGGCCAGGAGATCAGCTGGCTGGCCAGCCATTATCTGGCGGTCGATAACCGCTTCATTGCCGTGATGTTGTACACCGTAGGTATGGCGGTACTGACCATGGTGATGGGCAATGCGTTTGCCGCCTTCCCGATCATTACCGCCGGGGTGGGGTTACCGATCCTGATCACCCAGCATGGCGGGGATCCGGCGATCATGGCCGCGATCGGCATGTTCTCCGGTTACTGCGGTACCCTGATGACCCCGATGGCCGCCAACTTCAATCTGGTCCCGGCGGCCCTGCTCGAGTTGCCACAACGCAATGCGGTGATCCGGGCACAGATCCCGACGGCGATCCCCCTGTTGTTGTGTAACACCCTGCTGTTGTACTACTTCATGTACTGCTGATGCATGGATGACCAAGAAGGAGGCGACAAAGTGCCGACCATTTTGCTTACCGGTTTCGAGCCGTTTGACGGCGACACCCTCAATCCCTCCTGGGAAGCGGTGCGCCAACTGGATCAACACCTGCTGGCCGGCCATCTCCTGATTGCCCAGCAGTTACCTTGCGTATTTGATCAGGCGATCGCAGCGCTCACCGCCACGATCGACCGCTGGCAGCCGGAGCTGGTGCTGTGTGTCGGCCAGGCCGGCGGCCGCAGTGGTCTGACGCTGGAGCGGGTGGCGATTAATCTGGACGATGCCCGCATCCCGGACAATATCGGCCAGCAACCGCTGGATCGTCCGGTGGTCGCCGGGGGGCCGGCCGCCTGGTTTACCACCCTGCCAGTCAAGGCGATGGTGCACGCCGCGCGCGAGGCGGGTATCCCGGCCGCCATCTCCTATAGCGCCGGTACCTTTGTCTGCAATCACGTCATGTATGGGCTGTTGCACCATCTGGCCCACCACGCGCCCACCTGCCGGGGCGGGTTCCTGCATATTCCTTGGCTACCGGCACAGGTGGTCGCACGCCCGGAGGCTGCCAGTATGGGGGTCGGTCTGGTGGTGCGCGGGCTTGAAGTCATGTTGCAGGCGGCGCTCGACCATCAGGTAGATATCGCCATCCGTGACGGGCGTTGCCATTAACATCCCCAGCCGTCACCGGTCGATAAAAGCCAACCGCCGCAAAGCGGCGGCTGGCTTAACAGAGCGCAAGCGCTGAATCAGACGCGGAACTGGCGTACCCGCCCACCCAATTGCTGGGCCAGCTCGTTCAGATCGTTGCCAGTCTGCACCACAGAGCCGGCCATCGCCGCATTCTCTTCGGTCAGGCTGTTGAGTTCGGAGACGCTGCGATTGATCTCCTCCATCACGGTGCTCTGCTCCTCGGTTGCCGAGGCGATCTGGAAGTTCATATCCAGTACCGAGGTCACCAGATGCTGGATCCCCGCCAGTTCATCGCGCATCCGGTCGGCCATCGCCACCGTCTCCTGCATCTGGTTGGTACCCTTGTCCATCGCCTGCACAGCGCTGTGGACCCCTTGCTTGAGCGAGGCAATCATCTGCTGAATATCCTGGGTCGAGCGCTGGGTGCGGCTAGCCAGGGTGCGCACTTCATCAGCCACCACCGCAAAACCACGGCCCTGCTCGCCCGCCCGCGCCGCCTCAATCGCGGCGTTCAACGCCAGCAGGTTAGTCTGCTCGGCAATGCCGCGGATCACATCCAACACCGAGGTAATACGCTCTGATTCGTTCTCCAGCTGCATCACCATCCGCCCGGCATCGCTAACACTCTCTGCCAACTGACGGTTCATCGCCACATTGCGATCCAGTAATGCCAGCCCCTCGGTGGCGGCCGTCTGCGCCTGATGGGTCTGCTCCGAGGTACTCTGCGCATGGCGGGAGATATCATGCACCGCATGGTTGATCTGGTTGATCGCGGTGACCAGCGAGGCCAGTTGTTGACGTTGTCCCTCACTGGTGGCATCCACGCTAGAGGCAATTTGATGTAGCGAGCCGGTGGTCTCCTCCAGACAGCCGATATCGCCGATCAGCGCGCTGATCAGCGACTGCAACTTATCGAGCAGGTGGTTGACACTCACCGCCGTGAGCCCCACCTCATCCTGCGATGACACCGGGATACGACTGACCAGATCACCTTCGCCACGGCTCAGATCTTCGATCTTGCCTCGCACTGCCATGATGCTATCAACAATCAGTTTCGGCCCATACCAGGTTAAAAACAGCCCGACCACCACCGCAACGCTGACTAGGATCAGGGTCCATGACTCGCTGGCGGCGGCCGTCTCATTCGAGTAACTGCGCAGCTTGCTACCGCGATCATCGGCCAGCTCGCCCGCTTTGTTGTACTCTTCACGCAGCGCGGAGAACAGTGCCAGCGCCTTGTCATGCTGTGCCTGCGCGCCGGCCTTGTCGCCTTGTCGCAGCAAGGTGAACACTTGGGCAGCCTGCTGGTGCCAGGTCTCGAAGTGTTGATCAAAGCCCTCAAATTGGCTGACCACCTCCGGATAGGAAGCCATCAAGGTCAGAAATTTATGCATGCGATCCAGCGCCTGGCCCACGTTCTCGTCAAAATCCTTGAAGTGCGCCTCGAGGTTGGTCGGCACGCCATCCAGCAACCCCTCCTGCTGCGCCGTCAACGCCTGGTACAGATCGCGATCGGCATTGAGTACCACTTCAGCGGCAGGCATCAGATGGGCAGAAAAACCCAGATTATTCGTCTGCAACCGTCCCAAAGCCTGATAATTCAGTGCACCCAGTACAGCAATAAACAGCGTCAGCAGTGCCAAACCGGCGGCAATCTTCCACCGGATACTCAGTGTGTTCATCCACATCATGTCATCTCCACCAGTACAGCAGACTCTGGCCGGCATGACCTGCCTAGCCGTTCAGATGTCAACCCGACCAGCAGGAACCCGGCGCTGGCTGTGCGCCCCTTCAACTGGTGTGCACAGCGGACCGCGCCCCTGAGGCGCCTGAATAAAATATAGACACAGATGGGAAAGATGCAGCATCGCGGAACCATTCATCGGCGTAATGATGACTATCATGCCAAGGCGCGATTCAGGGCACCGCATCGGGTGCCCTGTCTGCAAAAGAGGGAAATTATTCGACGCTGGCCGCCAACTGGCCGAGTGCCGGCAAGGCGTCGCCATTAAAATCAAACAGCGCCTGGTTCTCCCAGGCATTGCCTTCGCTGCCTGAGGTGCCGATATAGTCCATCCCGGCCTGGGTCGCCCAGGTCGCGCCATCAACCGGCAACCAGTCCGGCTCCCAGTAGACAAAACCCAGCCCTTGGTTGTTCGGCACCTTGCTCAGCACAGTACGCAGATCACGCAGGAACTGTTTTTGTCCTGCCGGTGTGGCCGGATAGCCGCCGGCGGTCACGTCGGAGGCGCTGAAGTTATTGCCCAGACTATCGCCGTTGTCGGTGGTAAAGGCATAGGCGGTCTCGACAATCATCACCGGCTTGCTATAGCGGCTGACCATGTCATCCAGATTGGTCTGCAGCGCGCTCAGTGTGCCGTGCCAATACGGGTAATAAGAGACGCCGATGACATCGAACGGTACGCTGCGCTGGGTGATCGCATCAAACCACCAGCGGAACGTGCCATTCGCGCTGCCATTGGTGATGTTATTGGCCAGATGCAGGATGATTTTGGCATGGCTGGTTAATCCGGCAGCCGTTTCCGCCGCCTGAACCCCGGCAATCCCGGCCTTGAGCAACGTGGCTAGGCCGTCAAACCCGCCAACCGTTTCGTTGGTATCCGCCCAGTTCTTGCCATATGGCCACAGCATGCCGGAATTGAGCTCATTACCAATCTGCACATAGGTTGGCTGTACACCCGCCGCCAACAGGGCGGCCATTGCCTCCTGCGAGTAGCTCTGCACCTTGGCGACCAAATCGCTATCACTTAATGCGGCCCACGCCTTGGGCTTGACCTGTTTGCCCGGATCCACCCAGAAGTCACTGTAATGGAAATCCAGCATCACCTGCATGCCGGCGGCCTTGGCGCGTTGTGCCAGGGCAATGGTGCGCGTCAAATCGCTATTACCACCACCATAGGCTTCGCCAGAGGCAGAGGTCGGATCGACCCACAGGCGCAGACGCACCAGATTCGCCCCGTAGCCATGTAGCAGACTCATCGCCTCCTGGCTCTGGCCGTTCGCGTCATGAAACACGCCGCCGGCCTGCTCAACCGTATCCAGCATCGAGAGATCCACACCACGCACCGCCAGGCTGACCTGCGTGGTGGTACTCCCACCACTATTCCCCCCGCCGCTGCTATCACTGTTACCGGAACCACTTCCGCCACCACCACATGCAGCCAGCCAGATGGCGCCAAGCAGCACCAGAGACCAGCGTACGGTCTTTACAAGCCTGTTCATCAGTTGTTCATCCTTATTGTCTTGTTATCAGCATTGCTATGCCGATCAGGCACAGAAGCGGGCCGCCACTGTGCTGAACTTGCCGGCAGAGTCTAGCGTCTTGACAAGATAAATAGTGTTATCGATTACACAGTTTATAAATTCGCCACTGCAACCATGAAGCTCGGCCCCAGCCCGGCTAGGAAGGTTTGGCAGAATAATCCAGATAAACAGATGAAATTAAAGGAATTAAAGACAAAAAAAGAGGCAGAGAAAGTGGTTACTCTCTCTGCCAACAGCGGGGGAAAACTAAGTTGCTTCCGGAGCTAAATATAACGAAGCTCGAGCAACAGGGAAAGCGCTTTCATTAAAAATATATGAGACAGCCATCACATCTGGATAGAAAGTCAGCACGCTTTGCCAGCCAAAAACAGAGGCTACCCTCAGGTAGCCTCTGTTTTTCTTCCGCCATCTTTTCTTCAGTTATCGCGTTCGCGCCAGGGCATCCCCCCGCAGGGTGTTTAGCAACCGCCGGCAGCCGTCACTGATTGGGCACGGAAGCCGTGATCCGATTCGTTCTGGCTCCATACCTTCTGCATATCCAGCGCGGCGGTACCGACACTGCTGCCTTCTTGTTCAACGTTAAAACGGAAACCGTGATCCGATTCCGCCGTGCTCCATACGCGGGCGACATCTTCACCACTGACCTGCACTGCGGCGGTCGGCTTGACATAGTGCACCGTGTCGTTGGTGTCATTCTTGGCCATGGCCGGGGCGGACAGGATAGCGGATACCAGCAGGACACCCATCAGGTTGCGATTCATCATTTGCGT
>JAYROM010000178.1:0-4995 GCA_041911695.1 Aeromonadaceae bacterium | reverse complement strand
TTGCCGTAAATTGCACACTGACGAAGCGCCATGTCGATATCTCCTTGTTGACAGTTGACGCTTCTAATAGTGCACAGCGCATACCACGCGCAGAAAAATGATTAACTTATTGAAATAAAACAATTTAACTGAATTGAAATGGCTACAGCGGCGCAGAGAACAACACAAAGGCCGTGGTTTTTGTGCGGAAGTGCACACAATTTCACAGGGCTTTTGTCGTATGGCGGGTGAGATGGCATGACAGGAAGAAAGGATGAGGGAGCCGCGAATCAAGTGAAACGCCCGGCCAACAGCCCGGGTAGGACAGCTATCAAGAGGTGATGTTATACGGTAAAACCGATATGGCGTCCGGAAGGCAGTTCGACATCAACCCGCAGGGTGCCGCCCATGGCCTCGACATACCGCTTCATCGTAGACAGTTTGATATCACTACCGCGCTGCTCCATGGCGGCCACAGCAGGTTGGCTAATGCCCAATGTCTGCGCCAGCTCTACCTGCGAGATCTCAAGCGCCTCACGTAACGCCTGTAAACGCACCTCAAGCAGCAACTCATCAGCCAGAGCCTGAATTCGCTGACGACTCTCCGGTGATCGACTGGTCAGCATGTCGCCCAGTGTTCTACTCATGATGCAACCCCTCCAGTATTGCCAGATGGCTGGCATATAGCGCTTCCGCTAACGGCAGCATCTCCCGATAAAAGCGTTTATCGTTACTGCCCTTGTTTCCTGCACACAACACGATGGCCTGACGTAACGGGTCAAAGGCGAACAGGGCCCGTAACGGTTTTCCTTGATGCTGGATCCGTAGCTCCTTGAGATTCGGAAAACGCGAGCCTTTTAGCGTATCCACCAATGGCCGTCCGATGGTCGGCCCCTCTTGAGCCAGCACCAACAAACCGGCCAGCACCTTTTCCTGGGTCGCGTCATCTTGCGCGTCAAACCAAAGATCAAACTGATCGGTCGTCCGGACAATCCACATTGCACACCATTATATAAACTATAGGTTATATCCTGACAACGGATGGAGGGAGGCAACGTAGCGACAAAATAAAAAAACCGGAACCTGCGAGAGGTTCCGGTCTGTCAGACCTGCCGGGCATGCCGGCAAGGCGGGGGCGGGATCAGGCTTCGCGCGGCTGCGCGGTGTCTAGCGGGGTCAGGCTCTCGGCAGCGGCCAGTTCGGCCTGCTGGCGCGCCCAGGTCTCGTCGTCGACCGCTTCACCCAGATCGCCTTCGCTGCGCGCTACCACACAGGCGGCAATCGCGTTACCCAGCACGTTGGTCGCCGAGCGGCCCATGTCGAGGAAGTGATCGACACCCAGCAGCAGCAGGATGCCGGCTTCCGGAATATGGAACTGCGACAGGGTGGCCGCGATCACCACCAGCGAAGCACGCGGCACACCGGCCATCCCCTTGGAGGTCACCATCAGCAGCAGCAGCATGGTGATCTGCTGGCCCATGGAGAGCTCGATGCCATACGCCTGGGCAATAAACAGGGTGGCAAAGGTGCAATACATCATCGAACCGTCAAGGTTAAACGAGTAACCCATCGGCATCACGAAACTGGCAATCCGCTTGGAGCAACCGAACTGCTCCAGACGCTGCAGGGTCTTCGGGTAGGCGGCTTCCGAGCTGGCGGTAGAGAACGCCAGCAGCGCCGGTTCACGGATAAAGCCCGGCAACTGGCGGATACGCTTGCCGAGGAACAGGCCACCCAGACCGAACAGTACCGCCCACAGGATAAACAGCGCCAGATAGAACTGCGCCATAAAGGTGCCATAGGTGGTGAGGATACCCATCCCCTCCTTGGCGACCATGGCGGAGATGGCGGCAAATACCGCGACCGGCGCCACCGCCATCACGAAACCGGTCACCTTGAGCATGATGTCCGCGGTCGCGGCCAGCACGCGGACTACCGGTTGGGCAGCCTCACCGACCGCAGCAGCGGCCATGCCGAAGAACACCGAGAACACCACAATCTGCAGGATCTCGTTGTTGGCCATCGCTTCGACCACACTCTTCGGAATGGCGTGGGCGATAAAGTCCTTCAGGTTGATCGCGCTCGGCGCAATCCCGCTGTTGGCATTGGCATCCGGCAGCGGCAGGTTCAGGCCGACGCCCGGGTGCAGCAGGTGCACCATGATCAGCCCCAGGGTCAGCGAGATCAGCGAGGCACTCAGGAACCAGCCCATGGTCTTGGCACCGACGCGGCCGACGGTCTTGCTGTCACCCATACGGGCGATGCCGACGGTCAGGGTGGTAAACACCAGCGGCGCGATGATCATCTTAATCAGGCGCAGGAACAGGTCGGTCAATAAGGTGATATTGGTGGCGTAGCCAGCTACCGCGTCAGGGGCGAAGGAGCGCACCAGCTGACCGGTCAGAATGCCGAGCAGCATCCCGATCAGGATGGCGGCAGTCAGTTTATTCATTTTCATAGGCGGAACATCCAGGTTCGGTTAATCACGAGTTCCGGCTCTACCCTTCCAGGGGCAGATGCACCGAAGCGGGAAGGATGCCGATCACAACAGTGAAAATCCAGCCTTGACGGTAGAAAAATCGACAAAATACCTCTGTTAAACGACTCAATAGAGTCAACCCTGAGTCCATTAGGTTGAATTTTGTGATTATGGCGACAAATTCAGCAGATTATGCTGCATCGAGATGGGGCGTAACAGAGAGGTTAAATCTGGACCGCGCCATGGCCAACAGCTATCTATCGTCATTCCCGCGAAGGCGGGCATCCAGTGCCGCTGACCGGTCACCATGGTCAGGACAGATCAAGGTCGCTGGGCCCCCGCTTGCGCGAGGGCGACGAAAAACAGTAGGGCCGTTGTGAAATGCGGAGGGGGAATACCTGGACAGCGGGCTTACAGCAGCCCTTCTTCCTGCATTGCCTTCTGGATGGCGGGACGGGACAGCAGCCCGGCACGGAACGCCTGCAACGCCGGGAACGGCGCCAGATCGATCCCCACCTTCGGCGCCCAGCCAAGTACCACGAACAGGTAGGCATCGGCCACGGTGAAGGTGTCGCCGCCGAGGAATGGCTGCGCGGCCAGCGTGGCGTTGACATGGCCCAGGCGACCGGTCAGACGCTCCACCACCTTGGCGCGATAGTCATCCGGCGTATCCTTGGCGAACAGTGGCGAGAAGTTCTTGTGCAGTTCGCTGACAATGAAGTTGATCCAGGAGAGCGTCTGATAACGCGCCAGTTCGCCGGCCGGTGCCACCAGCCCGGAGGACGGCACCAGATCAGCCAGATAGAACAGAATGGCGGCCCCTTCGGTCAGCACCTGGCCATTGTTCAGTTCGAGGGCAGGAATATAGCCGAGCGGATTGATCTGGCGGAAATCACGACCATCCGAGGTGGTCTTGGCACGCAGGTCGACGCGATCCAGCGTATAAGGCAGACCCAGTTCACACAGAACGATATGCGAGGCCAGTGAACAGGCACCCGGTGCATAATAAAGCTTCATGCAATGCTCCTTTAGCGAGGGAGAACGGTGATCAGGGCTCCAGCTTGCCGCTGCAAGCCGCGTGCTGGCAACCTCTTTTTTCCTCAACCATTCCGGACGGTTGCGCGCCATCGGCCAGACTGTCGAGGATCGGACAATCCGGCCGTTCGTCGCCATGACAACGCGCTACCAGCGACGACAACAACCCCTTCATCTGCTGCAATTCGGCAATCCTGGCATCCAGTTGCGTGATCTGCTGACGTGCCAGCGCCTGCACATCGGCGCTGCTACGGGTCTGATCGCGCCACAGCGCCAGCAGGTCGGCAATCTGCGGCAGACCAAACCCCAGCTCACGGGCATGGCGGATAAAGCGCAGCTCATGCAGCGCCTTGTCGTTGTAGTAGCGATAGCCGGACTCGCTGCGTAACGCGGCGGGCAACAGCCCCTGCTCTTCATAATGGCGAATCATCCGGCTACTCAGCCCGCTGGCCACAGCCACCTCACCAATCGTCATCCACCCCTTGTCAGCCATCATGTCTCCCATTGGCGGTCGGCATCCGCCAGCGCCGAAGTAACAGCGCATTGCTGACCACACAGAATGAACTTAACGCCATCGCTGCACCTGCGACCATGGGGTTCAACCAACCGGCCGCCGCCAGCGGAATGCCAATCACATTGTAGAAAAACGCCCAGAACAGGTTCTGGCGGATCTTGTGCCAGGTGGCGCGCGACAACCGGATCGCCGCCAGCACCAGCGCCGGCGCCGGCCGCATCAGGGTGATCTGTGCCGCCTGCATCGCCACATCGCTGCCCGAGCCCATCGCCACGCCGACATCGGCCGCCGCCAGTGCGGGCGCGTCATTGATGCCATCGCCAACCATTGCCACCACGCGCCCCGCCCCTTGCCACTGCTGTAACGCGCCGGCCTTCTGCTCCGGCAGCAAACCGGCTTGCCAGCCATCCAGTCCGAGCTGGTCGGCAACGCGCGCCGCGGCAGCCGGATTGTCCCCGGTCAGCATCTGCACACGAATGCCCTGCTGCTGCAAACCCCGCACCGCCTCGCGCGCATCGACCCGCAGCTCATCACTGAACGCAAAACCAGCCAGCAATCGCGGAGCGCCTGGCATCACCTGTATCAGCCAGGAGCAGGTATGGCCCTGCTCGGCCGCCTGCTGCAGCCAGTCGGCCGCCGCGCCGTGTACCGCCAGCCCCGCCGCCTGTAACAGGCGGTCGCTGCCCAGTTGCAAGGTCGCACCCGCCCATTCCCCCTGCACACCACGCCCCGGCAAGGCGGTGACCGCCGGTAGATCAGGCGCTGCCGTTTCCGGCGCCCTCCCCTGCGCACTGGCCGCCGCCAGCACGGCGCGAGACAGCGGGTGGGCACTGCCCACCGACAGGCCAGCGGCCAGCATCATGGCTTGTCCCGCAGGGAAAGAGCCCGCCGGCAGATCGGTATCCGCCCATGTCTGCCAGTCCACCAGCACCGGATGGCCTGCCGTCAGGGTGCCGGTCTTGTCAAACACCACATCGGTGATCGCTTG
>JAYROM010000177.1:0-10637 GCA_041911695.1 Aeromonadaceae bacterium | reverse complement strand
GCCAGCGCCCCGGCACCGGCTTCAACCACAACGTCGAAGCCGAGCTTGCGCAGTTGCTCGACGGTAGACGGGGTGGCAGCCACCCGGGTCTCACCGGCGAGACTTTCTCTCGGTATTCCAATCTGCATGTCTATTCCCTGAAAAAATGAGGCTTGGACATCGGTGCGGTGACGACATCGGTCACGGCGTACCGGGCGCGGCTTGCAGTGATGGCCCGGCCAAGGTGCGCGTTAAACCCTGACCGGGCGAGGTCAATCAGTCGTCCTCATCCTCGTCACTGTCCAGCGGGCGCAGGATCGGCAGGTAGATTTCGACCCGATCCCCGGCGCTGACGGCGGTGTCCGGCGAGCAGGGTTTACCAAAGATGCCAACCTTATGCTGGGTGACATCCAGATCCGGGAAGCGCGCGAGCAGGCCGGAGCTGGCCAGGGCGTCGGCCACGGTCACCGGCTCCGGCAGGTCGACATCAAACCAGACGCCTTTGGCGCCACGGGCATGGGCAACACTGAATTTCATACGTGACATCCTCCAGCCGTGGCCGTGGCGGTAGCCGCCGGTACGACGCGGGTAGGTTTAAACAGCCGGGCCAGCACCACCCGACGCAGACGGCCCAAGGCGAGTAGCAGGCCCATCACCACAAAGCCACCCGGCGGCAGCAGCATCAGCAGGAAGCCGCGATAACCGGGCAACAGGTGCATTTCGAGGAAGCTGAAGTGCGGGCCGAGCAGAATTGACGCGCCGGAGAACAGGGTGCCGCTGCCCAGGATCTCGCGCACTGCACCGACACTGGTAACACCGAAGGTAAAGCCGATCCCGGTAGCCAAGCCATCCAGCATGGCGGCAATCGGCCGGTTCTTCATCGCAAATGCCTCGGCGCGGCCGAGTGGCGCGCAGTTGGCGACGATCAGCGGGATAAACAGGCCGAGTACCTTGTGCAGATCATGCATCCAGGCGTTCATGGTCAGATCGAGCACGGTGACCAGAAAGGCGATAATCAGGATAAAAATCGGAATGCGGATCTGGTTCGGTGTCACCGGCCGCAGCAGCGAGACCAGCAGGTTAGCGCCGGCCATCACCAGCATGGTCAGCACGCCGATGCCAAGGCCATTGGTGGCGCTGGTGGTCACCGCCATCAGCGGGCACAGCCCCAGCACCTGCACAAAGGTGACATTGTTACGCCAGATGCCATCCAGCATCACATCGCGATAGCGTGGTCCGTTCATGGTTACTCTCCCTTTTTGGCTGCCAGCAGGGCTGCCTTGTTGTGCTGGAACAGTTGCAGGCTCTCGTACACGCCGCGCACTACCCCGCGCGGGGTGATGGTGGCGCCGGTGAAGGCGTCAAACTCGCCGCCATCCTTCTTCACATGCCATTGCTGTGCGCTGGTGTTCTCCAGCGACTTGCCGTTAAAGCCGAGGATCCAGGGGCTGCGCGCCAGATCGATGCCATCACCGAGCCCCGGAGTCTCCTTGTGTTCAATCACGCGCACCCCGGTTAGCTCGCCCTGCGCACTGATGCCAAGCAGCAGCTTGATCGCGCCGGCATAACCTTGGGCGGTGGCAAACAGCACGATGCCACTGGGCTGGCCCTGCTTGCGGCCGAGGAAGTAGTGTACCGGCTGACCGTCGAGGGTGAGGGTGTACTCCTCTTCACTGATGGCGTTGTCATACAGCGAGGAGGGAAACACCTGCGACAGCATGTTGCGGGTGTCTTCGAGTTCGCGCTGGTGAATGGCCGCACGGGTCGACCAGGCAATCAGGCCGACAATGATGCAGATCAGCAGGGTAAACCCGCCGAGGATCAGGCTCTGCGCCTGCGGGCGTTCGCGAAAGGGTAGGGCGATGGCAGTCATGCTTGCGGCTCCTTGCCGGCCCGCAGGCCATAGGCGCGCGGACGGGTGTAGTTGTCGATCAGCGGGGTGGCGGCATTCATCAGCAACACGGCAAAGGCCACCCCTTCCGGGAAGTTACCGAAGCTGCGGATGACATAGATCAGCAAGCCGGCCATGGCGCCAAAGATCAGCTTGCCGAGCGGACTGCTCGGGGTGGTGACCGGATCGGTAACGATAAAGAAGGCGCCGAGCAACAGACCGCCACTGGTCAGTTGGGCCAGCGGGGTGGCGATGGTCGCCGGGGCAATCAGCCAGTGCAGGCTGCCGGGTAGCAGACAGCCGAGCAGGGTGGCGACCGGCGCATGCCAGGTAAAGGCCTTCTGTTGTAGCAGCCACAAACCGCCGAGCAATAGCAGGATGGCCGAGGTTTCGCCCATGCTGCCCTTGCTGAAGCCGGCCGCGTGCTGCATCCAGTCAAAGTGGAGCTGATGGCTTTCCTTGAAATAGCCAAGCGTGGTGGCGCCGGAGAGGCCATCCGGCTCGATGATATAGAACTGGCCGTGCAGGAAATCCGCCGGCTGGATCCAGTGGGTCATCTCGACCGGAAAGGCGATCAGCAGCACCACACGCGCCAGCATCGCCGGGTTGAACAGGTTCTGGCCGAGACCGCCATACAGGTGTTTGCCAAACACCACGGCCACCAGGCTGCCGAGCATTCCCAGCCACAGCGGGGCATGCGGTGGCAGGCTCATCGCCAGCAAGAGCGCGGTCAGAATCGCCGAGCCGTCATTGGCATCGCCCGGTGCCTGCGGGTTGAGGCGCAAGCAGAGGATTTCACAAACCACGGCGGTGCCGAGGCAAGTGAGCAGCAACAGGGCGGCCGGCATGCCGAACTGCACCAGCCCGAGCAGGGCGGCGGGTAACAGCGCAAAGTTGACCTTGAACATGACATGACGGATGGTCACGCCTTCATGTGCGTGCGGGGCACTCAACATCATGATGCATCCTCCTGGACTGTGGGGGTGCGCCGGCCGGCGCGACGGGGGGATTGGGCTGCCTTGGCGGCTTTGGCCGCTTCACGGGCCTCCGCTTCACGCGTTAGCCGTTCGCGGCGCAGCGCACTGTTGGTACAGGTGCGTTTGGTCTTCTGCTCGGCCATCTTCTGCCGGTACAGCTCCTGCTGGCCCCAGTCGAAGTACTCGGTCAGCGGAATGGCGGCCGGACAGACATAGCTGCACGAGCCGCACAACAGACACTCGTCGACGCCGAGCTGGCGGGCGTTGTCGAAGTTATCAATCTTGAGTTCGGCCACCATATCCAGCGGTGCCAGGCTCATCGGGCAGGCGTCGGCACAGCGACCGCAACGCACGCAGGCGCTCGGGTGCGGGTTGGGTAACTCGTTGGCATTGAGCAGCAGCACGCCGCTGCTGCCCTTGGTGATCGGCTCCTGCAGGTCGGTGAACGCTTTGCCCATCATCGGGCCGCCCATCACCATGCGCGCCGGCTTGTCTTTCAAACCGCCACAGAAGTTGATGATCTCCGATACCGGGGTGCCCAGCGGCACCAGCAGGTTGCTCGGTTTTTCGATCGCGCCACCGCTCACCGTGATCACGCGGTGGGTCAGCGGCCGGCCGAAGCGGATCGCCTGGAAGATGGCGATACAGGTGCCGACGTTCTGCACCAATACCCCCATCTCGGTCGAGCGCCGTCCCTGTGGGATCTGCTGACCGGTGATCGCCTCGATCATCTGTTTGGCCGAACCCATCGGATAGAGCGCTGGCAGGGCGATCACCTCGATGTCGGCTTCGTCGGCACACAGGCCATCCATGATCTCCAGCGCATCCTGTTTGTTGTCCTCGATGCCGATATAGACCTTGGTCGCCTTGGTGATCTGCTGGATATAGCGAATGCCGCCGAGTAGTTGTTCGCCCTGTTCGCGCATCAGGCGGTCATCGACGGTCAGATAGGGCTCGCACTCGCTGCCATTGATGATCAGGGTTTCAATCTTGTGGCGCAGGCTCATGCGCAGCTTGTCGGCAGCCGGGAACATGGCGCCGCCCATACCGACGATGCCGGCCTGGTCGATCAGTCCAAGCAGGGCGTCGCGTTCCGGCAGCTCCTCAAGCGGCTGCAGGGGGGGTGCCAGCGGCTGCTCGCTACTCACCTTGATCACGATGGACGGCTTGGGTTCGTCGAGAATCGCCACCACCTCGCCGGCCAGCGGGCTGTGCACCGGTACCGACATGCGCCCCTGACCACGGGCAATCATCTCGCCAGCCTTGACCTGCTGGCCCACGGCGACCACCGGCAGCGCCGGGGCGCCGGAGTGTTGCTTCAGACGCAGGATCAGTCGTGCCGGACGGCCGAGGCTCTGGATCGGCGTATCGCTGGTCAGCTCCTTGCGGCTGAGCGGATGGATACAGCCGTGCGGCCGGGTTTTGGCTTTAAGCATGTTGCAATCCTCCGCTTAACGGGCTGGTGCCGGGTTTGAGCGCCTGACGGGCGAGCACCGGATCGGGATAGAGATTGATGCCCTGATGCGGGCAGACATCGAGGCAGCCACCGCAACCGGTGCAGGCATCGGCCACTACCCCATGCAGCTGGCGCGGCGCGCCGATGATGGCGTCATAGGTACACTGCTTGATACAGCGCCCGCAGCCGTCGCACTCGTCCATGGCAATCGCGGCGACCATCGGCGTGCGTGCCTCGCCATCAGACAGGCTGACGCCGAGCACCAGCGCAATTTTCTGTGCCAACGGCTCGCCACCGGGCGGGCAGATCGACGGCGCCGCCTCGCGACGCGCCATCGCCTGCGCCGCCTGGGCGCAGCCGGGGTAGCCGCACTGGCCGCACTGGCCGTTGGGTAGCAAGCTGGCAATTTGTTCGGCCAGCGGATCACCCTCGACGCGGAAGTGGTTCGCGGCATAGCCGAGGGCGTAGCCGATGGCGGCTGCCACCAGCGGGATGGCAAACAGAGAGAGAATCAGCAACATGGGCGCCTCCTAACCGGCCAGTCCACCGAAACCGGCAAAGGCCAGCGCCAGAATGCCTGCGGTGATGAAGTTGATCGGTGTGCCCTTGAACAGGGCTGGAAGTTGGGCGCGGTCCTGACGTTCACGCAAACCGGAGAACAGCACCATCACCAGCGAGTAGCCGAGCGCCGAACTGAAGCCGAAGAACAGGCTCTGCAAAAAACCGAGCTTCTCCTGTACCACCAGCAGCGCCATGCCGAGCACGGCACAGTTGGTGGTGATCAGTGGCAGGTAGATGCCGAGGGTGCGGTAGAGTTCGGGGCTCTGCTTGGCGACAAACAACTCGGTGAGCTGGACCAGCGAGGCGATCACCATGATGAAGGAGATCAGGCGCAGGTATTCCAGCCCGAGCGGCACCAAGATCCAGTGGTTGATGATCCAACCGACCAGACAGGAGACCGTGATCACGAAGGTGGTGGCCATCGACATACCGATGGCGGAACCAATCCGGTTGGTGACCCCCATGAAGGAACACAACCCGAGAAACCGGGCCAGTACCACGTTATTGACCAGCCCGTTGGCCAGTACCATCAGAAACAGCTCTTTCATCCTTGTCGCCTCGCTCCAATTCCGTGACCGATGTCGCGGAAGTTGCGAAAG
Organism: Aeromonadaceae bacterium; assembly: GCA_041911695.1. Lineage (GTDB taxonomy): Bacteria > Pseudomonadota > Gammaproteobacteria > Enterobacterales > Aeromonadaceae > Pseudaeromonas. The sequence continues at coordinate 5,174 of JAYROM010000177.1, read as the reverse complement.
CTGTGCCATGGTGCGGGGGGCGGCGCCGATGGCACATCATGGGGCGCTATGAATCAAAATGGTGCGTAATGACGGCGATTAGCGGTCGGAATAGCAGTGAAATACCGGGTTTCTCCGCAGTAAAAGCAGGGTTTTGTAGTAAAAATGACAGGCTTAGCCAGTGGATGCCGCACCATAAAAGATTGCGGCGTACTCCTTGCATTTATGTCGCCATGAACGGACCTGAATGGATGGCTGCGCATCAAGTCCGACAATTTGTGACATACCGGACAGCCTCAAGGAGTCCCCATGGAGCCGGATATCAGCACGTCCTCCGAGCGTCAGCGCGAGGTGCTGGGGGGTGACAACCCGACCTTGGATGCGATGCTGCATCTGTTGCCGCCGTCGTTATTTCTTGAGGTGGTGGAGCAGTCCTCGGTGGCAATCTCGATCACCGATACCGAGGCGCGCATCATCTACTGCAACGAAGCGTTTGCCCGCCAGAGCGGTTACACCCGTAGCGAATTGCAGGGACGCAACCATAACGTGCTGGCCAGCCAGCAGACGCCACGCCATCGCTACCAGGCGATGTGGGGGGCGCTCACAGTGCGCCGTCCGTGGAGTGGCAAGCTGATCAACCGGCGCAAAGACGGCTCCCTTTATCTGGCCGATGTGTCGGTCACCCCGGTGGTCGATGCCCAGGGCCAAGTCAGCCATTACCTTGGTATGCACCGCGATATCAGTGAACTGCATGCGCTCGACCAACGTCTGCAAAACCAGATGGCGCTGATGGCGGCGGTGCTCAATGCCACGCCGATGGCGGTCGCAGTGCTCGATGATAACGAACAGATCTTGCTGGATAACCTGGCCTACAAGACGCTGCGCAGTGACTTGGGCGGCGAGGAGCCGGTGTGGCAACTGCACAATGCCGTGCCGCATGCCACCGTATTTGGGGTCTATATTCCGCTCACCATCCGTCACCGCCAACGCTGGTTTACCCAGGTAAAGCTGCCGATTGAGAATCTGAGCGAGGAGGCCGGCCACTACTTTGGTCATGGCCGTCGTCTGTTCACCCTGGTGATGATTCAAGAGTGCACCGCTGAGTACCTGCGCCATGAGCAGGATCGGCTGGAGCAGTTACGCCTGCGGCTGGACGAGCAGCGTCTGCTGCTGAGTATTGATGAGACCTTGCAAGCGGCATCGCTGAAGGTCCGTGCGCCGCTCAACCTGTTGCAGGCCGCTGGACGTCTGGTGCCCGACAGTCAGCTTAACCCGGCGATCCGTGCCGCCTGCGAAGAGGGCGAGCGCGCCTGGCAATGGCTGCAGTCCTGTCGTCCGGTACTGCCGGCTGAGGCGTGGCAGTCGTTACCGGCCCTGCAACTGCTGACTGATCTGGACGGGCTGTTGCGTCCACAGTGGCCGGCGGGGGTGCAACTGCTGGTCGAGCGGCCGATTGTGCCACTCACCCTGTCGGCGCGGCCGCTCCGTCTGACGCTGGCGCTGTGGCAACTGCTGGAGTTCCTGCGTGGCCGGTTGCCGGATGAGGGCGGCTTATTGCATGTCCACTGTCATGAACATGACCAGATGCTATGTATCCGTTGCGAAGATAACGGGCCACTGGTTGAGGGGCTATTGGCCTGTCACAGCCTGCCATTTAACTGCTTGTGGCAGACCGGTGATGGGGCCGAGCTGACCCTGTCGCTGGTGCAGGAGATTATCAATGATCATCGGGGGCTGGTGGCTGTGATGCTGAGTGAGCATGGCGGTGTGCAGGTCCATGTGGAATTGCCGTTATTGCTCGAAGACAGGAGGTCATGATGAGCGCGCCGTTTACTGTCCAGTCATCCACCCCAGCGACCGGGCTGAGCATGCAGCAGCAGTTGGCTGCCTTGCATCAAATCAGCGTGGCACTCAGCCGCTCGCTGGATCTGGAACATACACTGGCCGCCATGCTGCAAAGCCTGCACGAGCACGCCCGGATGCAATATGGTCTGGTATCGCTGTTCGACCATGATCGCAGCGCGCTGTTTATCCAGGCCTTGCATGGGGTAGACCCCGAGGTGATCAAGGATGTCAAAGGGGTACGCTACCGCATCGGCGAGGGCATCCTCGGTACCGTGATGCATCTGGGCCAACCGGTGGCACTGCCGCGGGTGGCGGATGACCCGCGCTTTCTCGATCGCCTGAACCTGTTTGAGTATTCGTTGCCGTTTATCTGTGTACCGATCCCGGGTAGCGACAAGACGCCGATTGGAGTGCTCGCCGCGCAACCATTGCAGGCCGGGGCGGACAGTCTGCCGGTGCAGACCCGGTTTATGGAGATGGTGGCCAATCTTATCACCCAGACGGTGCGACTGGTCGGCCAGGCGCATTCGGAAAACGAGGCGTTGCGCAGCGAGCGCGACAGCCTGCGCCGCAAGGTGCGCCATCAATATGGCTTCGACAATATGGTCGGTCAGACCTCGGTGATGCGGCAGATTTTTGATTCCATCCGTCAGGTGGCCAAGTGGGACACCACTGTGCTGGTGCGTGGCGAGAGCGGCACCGGTAAGGAGCTGATCGCCAATGCCATCCATTACAACTCACCGCGGTCCAGCGGGCCGTTCGTCAAACTGAACTGTGCCGCGCTGCCGGATTCGTTACTGGAGAGTGAACTGTTCGGCCACGAGAAGGGGGCCTTTACCGGCGCAGTCAAACAGCGCAAGGGGCGCTTCGAGCTGGCCGATGGCGGTACCCTGTTCCTTGACGAGATCGGTGAAATCAGTGCCTCGTTCCAGGCCAAACTGCTGCGTATCCTGCAGGAAGGGGAGATGGAGCGCGTTGGCGGCACCGATACGCTGTCGGTGGATGTGCGCGTGGTGGCGGCCACCAACCGCAATCTGGAGGAGGAGGTGCGTAAGGGCAACTTCCGCGAAGACCTCTATTACCGCCTGAATGTCATGCCGATCCACCTGCCGGCGCTGCGTGAGCGGCTGGAGGATATCCCCGATCTGGCGCGCTTCCTGTTGCAGAAGCTGTCGCAGAAGCAGGGGCGCGAGCTCAAGATCAGCGACGGCGCGGTACGTCTGCTGGTTGGCTACCACTGGCCGGGCAATGTGCGCGAGTTGGAAAACTGTCTGGAGCGCGCGTCGATCATGTCTGAATCCGGGCTGATTGATCGCGACGTTATCCTGTTCAACCACCAGGAGCCGGGCGCCGTGCCACCGCCGCCGGTGGTAAGGCCGACCGCCCTGTCCGGCACCGAAGAGGAGCTGGATGAACGGCAACGGCTGATCGCCGCGTTGGAGAAGTGCGGCTGGGTACAGGCCAAGGCCGCCCGCCTGCTGGGCATGACCCCACGGCAGATTGCCTACCGGATCCAGATTATGAATATCAACATGCGGAGAATTTAGGATTCCCTCCCCGCTGGGGAGGGAATGGATGGATGGTTTATGCGTCGTATTTAATATTCCCTCCCTGTTGGGGAGGGAATGGATGAATGGTTTATGCGGAGAATTTAGGATTCCCTCCCCGTTTGGGAGGGAATGGATAAACGGTTTATGCGGCGTATTGAGTATTCCCTCCCCGTTGGGGAGGGAATATTCCTACAACCGATATGCCGCGACGATACGCTTCATCTCGGTCGAGATATCCGCCAGCTCATTGGCCAACCGGGCGGTGTCATTGGCCGCTTCGGTGTTCTCATTGACCATATTGGCGACGTTTTCCACCTGCTGGGCGATGGCGTTGGTGGCTGCCCCTTGTTCACGGATGGCGTTGGAGATATCGGCGACCAGCGAGACGCTGTGGCTGGCGACGCGGCAGATCTCGGCCATGGTGTCGTTGGCTTGACCCGCGCCACTGACCCCTTGCTCAACCTTGACGGTGGCCTCCTGCATGCGGTGTACCGCTGCTGACGCCACATCCTGGATTGCCTTGATGATGTCGCTGATTTCACGGGTCGAGGTGGCGGTGCGCGAGGCCAGGCTGCGCACCTCATCGGCGACCACGGCAAACCCGCGACCCTGCTCGCCGGCGCGCGCCGCTTCAATTGCCGCATTCAGTGCCAGCAGGTTGGTCTGTTCAGCCACCGAGCGGATGATGTTGATCACCGACTCGATTTCACGCCCCTTGTCTTCGAGTTGGCGAATATCCTTGGCGGCACTTTCCACGGCATTGGCAATCGCATGGATATTGTCGACGGTATGGCCGATCACCACCTGCCCGGCTTCCGCTTGCGAACCCACTTCGCCCGACTGATCGCTGGTGGTCTTGGCCTGATCGGCGACATGGTTGATGCTCACGGTCATCTCTTCGACCGAGGCGGCCATATGCGAGGTCGAGGCATTCTGTGAACTGGAACCATCCGAGACGCGACGGGCTGACTCTTGCACCCGATCCGCATTGGCAGTGATGCGATCCACTCCGGCCAGCAGTTCACGCAGGTTGGTCTGCATCCGGCCAATCAGTTGGTTAAAGGCGCGCAACATCACGCTGATTTCATCATTCCCCTGCACCTCAGCGCGCAGGGTGAAATCCAGGGTATTTTCAATCCGGGCAATGGTCTGGTTGGCATTCCGCAGGCCAGTGCTGATTTGGCGATAAATCAGCATGCCGATGCCAATCAGCAGCGCGATGGTGATAAAGGCCACCCCCATCATGATGGTGCGGGCGGTACTGTAATCCTCTTTCGCCTGGGTATTACGTTGGTCGCCTAACTGCCGGTTGTAATCGGCATCCTTGACCAAGGTTTGCGAGATTTCTGTTGCCACCGCTGCCATTGAATCCAGCTTGGCCATGGCGGCATCTAATTGCCCTGCTTTAATCTGATCCATGGTTTGTTGCGATATTTCAGTATATTGCTTGAGACCCTGCTGCGCTTGCTCGATCAGACCTTGATCTGTCTGATCCGAGATCAGATTTTTCAGGTAGTCCTCCGTCATCTGTTGCGCCTCAAGCAGACGCGAACGGTACTTCTCTTCCTGAACCTGTTGCTGTGCCGGGTCTTTCATCATTATTCGAGTACGGAGCGCAATGCGTGACTCAAGGAAGCTGTGATCTATTTTACTCAGTGCCGTGAAGCTGGGCACCGTATTGGTCATGATGTACTGCAGGTCTTCGTTGGTGCCGGCCAACTGACGAAGCCCGATGATCGCGATGACCAGATTGCTGATAAAACCGAGCAAAATCAGTAATGCTAGTTTGTGGGTTATCTT
>JAYROM010000176.1:0-32435 GCA_041911695.1 Aeromonadaceae bacterium | reverse complement strand
GCCAGCGCCCCGGCACCGGCTTCAACCACAACGTCGAAGCCGAGCTTGCGCAGTTGCTCGACGGTAGACGGGGTGGCAGCCACCCGGGTCTCACCGGCGAGACTTTCTCTCGGTATTCCAATCTGCATGTCTATTCCCTGATATTGGTTTAGGATCGCGACCCCGGTATGTCACACACCAGACCGTCGCCGCAGGTGCCGTGTCAGGTCAGCCCTGCCAACGTCTACAGGTCAGTCGGCCGGAAATTATCTCCTATTTCCCGGTCCACTGACACCTGACCAGTCCTGTTCGCGCTGCACGCACCACCACAGCATGACGCGCGCAAAGAACAGATAAACCCGTTGCCAGGAGGGGTCACTGCAGGTACGCCCTTGGACGGGTCTAACACTGTAGCCGGTATGTGCCTGAAAAAAAACGCGTGTAAACGACTTAGCTAGAAGAAATTGGTCTTGATTGGGGCATCTGCGCCGCGAGATGGCATCCCGGCAATAAAAACCGGAGGCACCACCCCAACAAGCCCTTACTTGTCGCAAGGGCAAACCGTCGGCCCGCGCCAGCGTCAGCCCCCTGTCGTAACACCTTGCTAAAAATAGCACGGCCGGTGACAAAGGCACCGGCCGTGTGCACATCCTGCTGAGTACGCCCGCGCATTAGCCCGCGCGATACATCGCCTCTATCTCGGCACCGAATGCCTGTTCAATCGCTTTGCGGCGCAATTTCAGCGTTGGGGTCAACTCCCCCTGCTCCATCGAGAACGGACGCGGCAGCAGGGTAAACTTCTTCACCTGTTCCCACTTGGCCAGATGCTGTTGCAGGCTATTGATGCGCGCCTCGAAGCAGGCCATTACCTGACTGTGCCGCAGCAACTCAGCCGGATTCTGGTATGGAATCCCCAGTGAGCGCGCCAACTCTTCCAGCCCGTTGGCACAGGGCACAATCAACGCCGCCACAAAATGACGGGCATCAGCCACCACGGCCACCTGCTCGATCAGCGGATCGGTCGCCAGCGCCCCTTCCACCACCTGCGGTGCGACATACTTGCCATTGGAGGTTTTCATCAACTCCTTCAGGCGTTCAGTAAACAGCAGGCGGCCGCGGGTATCCAGACGACCGGCATCGCCGGTACGGAAGAAGCCATCCTCGGTAAACACCTTGGCGGTCTCCTCCGGCTTGTTGTAGTAGCCGCGCATCACGGTCGGCCCCTTGACCAGGATCTCGCCATCCTCGCCGAGACGAATCGACAGACCATCCAGCGGGGTGCCAATAGTACCAATCGCCAGATCATCCTCGGTCGGACAAGAGACGGTGGCACAGGTCTCGGTCAAGCCGTAGCCACACTTGATATTCAGTCCAGCGGCATTGAAGAACTGGTTGATCTCATCGGACAAGCGCGCGCCACCCACCGGCAGGAAACGCACGCGGCCACCGAAGCGGTTGCGCAGTGTGGAGAACAACAACTTGTCGGCAATCTTGTGCTGCAGACGCAGCCACAGGCTTGGCTGTTCACCGGATTGACGAGTCTCCAGCATGCGCAGACCGACCTCGCGGCACCAGTAGAAGATCTTGCGGCGCGGCCATGGCGCATTGTCGGCCTTGCCATGAATGATGGTGTAGGCCTTTTCATAGACACGCGGCACCGCACACATCAAGGTCGGCCGCACATCGGCCAGGATCGACATCACCGCCTGTGGATCGCGGATATAGACGTTGACCGCCCCGCGATACAGCACATAGTAGCTCCAGTAACGCTCATAGACATGGCTAAGCGGCAACAGGGCCAACGACACATCATCGTGACCAACGGTGACCCGCTGGTCATGCATCACCAGCACAGCGGCCAGGTTGTCGTAGTCAACCATCACCCCTTTGGGCTCACCGGTGGTGCCCGAGGTGTAGACCAGGGTCAACAGATCATCCATCCGGTATTGCGCCGCGCGCTGCTGCAACGCCGTGGCCGACGCCTCATGGTTACCGTAGGCCAGCAGTTGCGCAAAGGTCATCGCCCGTTCACAGCCACGCAGGTTGGTCGCCGGTTCAAAACAGACAATATGGTCAATCTCGCCATCGTCGAGCAGGCGGCGCGCCAGATCAAACTGCGGCTGTTCGCCGACAAACAGGATACGAATCCCGGCGTCGCGCACGATATAGCGGGTCTGCTCCAGCGTATTGGTGGCATAGATCGGCACCACCACGCCGCGCGCGGCCAAGATACCCAGATCAGCCTGGGTCCACTCTGGCATATTGCGCGCAAAGATCCCCACCATCTGCTGGGACTGATGGCCAAGACGAATCAACGCCTGCGCCACATAATCCATGCTGCGGCCAACGGCCTGCCAGCTGATATCCCGCCATTGTCCATCCTGCTGGACACGTAAGGCCGGCTTGTTTTTCAGTCCTTCGACACGTTTACGGAAAACGCGAACCAGGTGCAGCTCATTCATTTAACAAAAAACCTGTCAGTTAACAGTTGTACGACCAATAATCCCGTCAGGACGGGCAAGGCGCGCAAGAATCCCATATTTTGGCGTACAGGTGTTAGCCTTTTGGCTTAAAAGTGATAGCTGCGGCGGGTTAATCGCGTTAAGTCACTGATCAGACAACCAGTCACCTTGCTGCGGTTCGCGGCCGTTCAGACGGAAAGGTATCGACACCAGACGCTGGCCGTCATTGCGTTGTAGCGCGAAGTGCAGATGGGGGGCCGTGCTATAGCCGGTATTGCCGGATTCGGCGATCATCTCACCAGCACGCACCGGTTGCCCGGCCGCCACCCGCGCCGAATCGGTGCGCAGGTGGGCATACACCGTCATGCTGCCATCCGCATGTAGCAGGCGGATATAGTTGGTGCGCGCCCGCGCTGCCGGATCCAGGCTCGATCCGCGAAAGCCCATGCGCAGATCGACCACCACCCCATCCTGCGCGGCCAGCACTGGTGTCCCCTCCGGCATCGGCACATCCAGTGCATAACGATTGCCCGGCAGATGGTGGCTAAACCGCCCTTCAAACCCCTGTGACACGCGGAAGCGACCACGAAACGGCACCCGCAACTGGCCATCGGTCTGCCGCGATGGAGCACCCATGACAAATTGATGGCGGATCTGCAACGGGGCATTGCCCTGGTAGTGTAGGGTGGCCACAAACTGTTCGCTGCGCTCAGGAATAACCAGCGGTTCATCCAGTGGTCGACTCAGGCTCAAGCCGTCATGGGTACTGAACAGCAGGGTAACCGTGACCGGCCCATACAGCTCATTGATGATGTAGAGGTTGCCGTTCGGACTGTAGCGCAGCTTGACCTTGTCGGGATCCGGATCCAGATACTCCAGCTCCTGCCCACCGTAGGGGGCCGCCAGGGTCTTGTCGTCGGTATAACTGACGATGCCGCCGGCATCGACATATTTATAAACCGCCGCCGGGGCCGTGGCGATCCAGCACAGCCAGGGTAGCCACGCGGCTCTCATACCAGCGGATCCGCACTGGATAGGCGTTGCATGACACAGGCATCCTCGCTACGGCCATCGCCCTGACGATAGTAGCCACGACGCAGCCCGACCTGCTGATAACCGGCGCGCTCATAGAGCTGCCGGGCACGGGTATTGCTGGCCCGCACCTCCAGCCACCACTGCTGACTACCGCGCAACGCCGAACGTTGCAGGTAATCCTCCAGCAGCTGGCGCCCCCAGCCCTGCCCCTGACCCCGTGGATGCACGCAAATATTGTGCAGCGTACTCTCATCCAACAAGCCATCCGCGATATAGAAGCCTTGCAGCACGGCGTCCTGATCCGGCGCTATCTGCCATAGCCCGACCGCCAGATAGCGTTCACCAAAGCTGTCGGCCAGCAGCGCGGCCGACCAGGGATGGACATGCGCGACCTGCTCTATCTCCAGCATGGCGGGCACATCCGCTGGGCTTAATGGTCGACACTCAATCATGCAGCCACCCGCTGGCGCACAATGCCTGCCATACGGCGCGCTTGCCCGCATAGCCGGGAAGATCAACCCCCGGCCACGGGGCACTGTCGCGGGACGGCGGCTGCATCAGCAAGCGCCCCCAACCGGGTTGTGGGGCGCCACTGTCCACCCGCACCCCCACCCCAGCCAGCAGCTGCTGCAGATCGGCCAGCCAGGCCGGCGCTGCCCCCTCGACCCCGAGACAAGGCTGCGCCAGCACAGCGGTGGGCGCACTGGTGGAGGCCTCCGGGTACGCGCTGGCATCGATGGCCGGATCACCCCCTTGCCAGGGCAGGCAATCCGGTTTACGCAGTTGCCAGGTGGTCAGTCCCATCGCCGCCAGCATCTGCAGGCGTCTTGGCTCCAGCATGAGTGCTCCTTGTCCCTCAGCGAGAGGGGGTGTCGCATTAAAAATGGCTGACATTGTAGCAGGTTACGGTCTCGCTTGCGCCGCCTTGGCCGTGCATGACTGCGCTGGGTCAATCTGGATGCAGGTTGTGCTTGCGTTTGTGAAGGCAATCACAACAATTAAGCCTATATCCCCGCTGTCTGATCCATCAGGGAGAGCGGGCCCTTCCCATGACTAATGGAAGCTGATGGCATGACAGAACCACGACTACAGGATCGGATCAGCCGACTGATTGATGCCCTGGCGCAAGGCTTGTATGAACGTAAGGATACGGTACGCATCTGTCTGCTCGCCGCCCTGACTGGCGAGAGCGTGTTTATGCTCGGCCCGCCCGGTATCGCCAAGAGCTTGATTGCCCGCCGACTGATTTGTGCCTTCCATGACAGTCGCACCTTCGAATACCTGATGACCCGCTTTTCCACCCCGGAAGAGGTGTTTGGTCCGCTCTCCATTCAAGCATTGAAAGATGAAGGCCGTTACCTGCGTCTGACCGATGGCTACCTGCCGGATGCTGAGGTGGTCTTTCTGGATGAGATCTGGAAAGCCGGCCCGGCGATTCTCAACACCCTGCTCACCGTGATCAACGAGCGGCGTTTTCGTAACGGCGAACGCGAAATCGCGGTACCGATGCGTGTGCTGATCACCGCCTCCAACGAACTGCCGGAAAGCCAGAGCGGGCTGGAAGCCCTGTATGACCGCATGCTGCTGCGCCTATGGCTGGACCGCATCCAGGACAAGCAAAACTTTCGCGCCATGTTGGTCGGTCAGCAAGAGGGCAACAAGGACCCGGTCCCCGAAGCGCTCAAGATCAACGATGACGAATATGTCGCCTGGCAAAGTCAACTTGGTCGCGTACCGCTCGACGATGGCCTGTTCAACGCCCTGTTCCAATTGCGTGAACAACTGGCCACCCTGAATGCCGAGCCCGACAGCCAACATCCCCAATCCTTGTATGTCTCCGACCGTCGATGGAAGAAGGCGTTGCGTCTGCTCCAGGCCAGCGCTTTCTTCAATGGCCGCGAACGGATGGTACCGCTCGACCTGCTGCTGCTTAAGGACTGCCTGTGGCACGATCTACATGCCCGTGAGCAGATCCACCAGCTGTTGCAGGATTACGCCTGTCGGCAGGCCTATGAGCAGGAGCGCTTGCTGTTTGCATTACAACAACAGGCGCAAGCGCTGCTGGCCTTCCAGCAGGAGGTGGTACGGGAACTGGGTTGCCGCCTGGTGCCACATCAGAATCCGCTGTTTAAACGGCCAAGTGGCGCCTGGCAGATCGATTTTCGTCAATCGGGCCTCGACCCGCGCCAGCCCCGCTATCGCCTGCTATTCCTGACCGTCTGCCAACTCGATCCGCAGCAACCGGAGCGCGAAACCCGCCATGCCGAGATCAGCCGAAGCGATCTGTTGCAGGGGCTGCGAAAAGGCGGCCCGGTGCCGGTGCGTCTGCATGAAGATAACCGCGCCACCCCGCTGGAGCTGGATGTCGATCAGAACCAGCGCCTGATCGTGCGCGATCCGGCGCACCGGCCGGTACCGGTCGCGGTGTTGCGACCAGAAGGAATTGCCGCCTGGCAATTACAGCGCTGGGAGGAGTCGCTGACCGGCCATGAACAGACCCTCGACGGCCTGCGTCGCGACATCCAACGCCAGCGCCAGCGCTTTGCCGGACACTGCCCGCATCTGTTTCTGGATGCCGGCTGGCTGCTGCAGATTGAAGAGAGCCTGCTGCATCTGGCCGAACGCGAACGCGCCCTGCTGGCCCAGTGGCAGGAGGCGCGCGGGGCACTGGCCCACCTGCAGCAATTTGCTGGCAAAGGAAGCAAGCCATGATCGATATCAGCACGCTGTCGGCGCTGCTGTCGTTCAGCGATGCCGAACTGTTACGTGACATGGTGGGCAGTGTGATTGCCTCACCGCATATCATCGGTTTTTTACGCAAGAAGCCCGGCCTTGAAGACAAGGTGCGTGCGCAACTCAGCGAATGGCAACGTGGCCTGAGTAGCCAGATTGGCCACCAGCCGGTACCCGATGCGCTGGAGCAGGAGTTCCTGGCCTATCAGTCATTCAAACAACTGCCCGCCCACCAATTTCACGATGCAACGCCGCGCTTGCTCAGTGCCCTGAGCAACAGCCCGTTTTATGACGCGGCCTGTCATCTGCTTGAGCAACTACAGGCGTCCAACCCGCATCTGCACAAGCAGTTGTTTCTCGATAAATGGCGCGAGGATATGCTCAGCCGACTGATGTCGCTGGAGATTGCGCTGGCCGATGAAGAGCGTGACCGCATGTTGCAGGAGCTCGAGTCGCGCATCCGCGATGCCGGCACCGTGGAGGAGACCCTGAACCCGGATCATCCCGGCCAGCTCTGGGATCTGACCGCCACCCGGCTGTTACCCGCCGACAGTCAGCGGTTGCACTACTATGCGCGCTTTTTACTGCGCAACCCGCAACTGCGGCAAATTGCCGAACAGCTCGGCCGCGCACGGGCCGGCGATACTGCGGTCACCGGCCAGTTGACCCCGGTGCCAATGGCCGTCACCGAGCACAAACCGCTGGATCAAGTCCCCGACGATCTGGTCGGCGTGCACCACAGCAATGCCTTGAACCACCTGCTGCCTTCAGAAACCCTACTTCTGACCAGCCCGGAGCTGGAAACCCAGTTCTACCGTCAATTTGCTGAACGTCGGTTACTCAACTACCACTTTATGGGGGTTCAGCCGACGCAGGTCACCGAACTGGTCGATCAGCCGAGTCAAGGCATCACGCCACAGCCGAAAGGGCCCTTTATCGTCTGTATCGATACCTCCGGCTCGATGAGTGGTTACCCGGAGCAGGCAGCCAAGGGGTTCTGTTTTGCCCTGCTGCAGATTGCGCTCGCCGAAGGGCGGCACTGCATCATCAAGCTGTTCTCCACCGATGTGGTCAGCTATGCGGTCACCGGCCCGACCGGTCTGCAGGAAGCGGTGCAGTTTCTTGGTTCGAGCTTTCATGGCGGTACCGATCTGGCGCCGTGCATGGGCAGCGTGCTGGATGACATGCAACAGCGCGACTTCCATGAAGCGGATGCCATCGTCTTGTCTGACTTTATTGCTCAACGCCTGCCAACCCCGCTGCTGGCTCAGGTGCAGGACCTGAAACAGCACGGCAATCGCTTCCACGCTATTTGCCTGTCACGCCACGGCAAACCCGCACTGATGAAGATCTTCGATGAAGTGTGGATGTTCGATACCGGCCTGCGTGGCCGGCTGCTGCGTAAGTTGCGCTGAGAGCGAGAAGCGAGAAGCGAGAAGCGAGAAGCGAGAAGCGAGAACACGATGGTGGAAATGGCTGGTGCAGAAAAGCGAAAACCCGCCTTTCGGCGGGTTTTCTGTATCTTGGCAGGGGCGGAGGGATTCGAACCCCCAACCATCGGTTTTGGAGACCGCTGTTCTACCAATTGGAACTACGCCCCTGCAATCAACGAGGCGCATTATACAAACTGACCTCTAAAGGTAAAGGCCTTTTTCCTGCTTGGCGAACCGAGTGCGCAACAAATAGCCGGCCGGCCAACCAGAGATCGAGCCAGCTCACAAAATGGCGCCAATCCTGCCTTTATCCAAGACCATGGCTTGCTCTATAATCGCCGCCGCACATATCGATGCGAGAACCAGGGATGACCTATTCAAACGTTTTCCTACCGTCGCGTCCGGGCCTCTGTCAGCCCGGTGTGTCGCTGTTCCCGCACGATCTGCCTGATCCTTTAAGCCCCGTTTTCGGGGCTTTTTTCTGCCTGCCCCTGCCATGAGGAACCCCGGACAATGGCCAATCCCCTCTACCAGAAGCACATCATTTCCATCTCCGACCTCAGTCGCCCTGAACTGGAACTGGTGGTGGAAACCGCGGCCCGCCTGAAGGCGGAGCCCCGTCATGACCTGCTGCGCAACCGCCTGGTGGCGAGCTGCTTCTTCGAGGCCTCGACCCGCACCCGTCTGTCGTTCGAGACCGCAGTCCAGCGCCTCGGTGGCAATGTCATCGGTTTTGCCGATGCCGGCAACACCTCGCTGGCCAAAAAGGGCGAGACCCTGGCAGACTCAGTCCGCATCATCACCTCGTATACCGATGCCTTTGTGATGCGTCATCCGAAGGAGGGCGCCGCCCGTCTGGCGGCCGAATTCTCGCGCGTACCGGTGATCAACGCCGGAGATGGCTCCAACCAGCATCCAACCCAGACCCTGCTCGATCTGTTTACCCTGTATGAGACCCAGGGGCGGCTGGATGGTCTGAACGTTGCCTTCGTCGGCGACCTGAAATATGGCCGCACCGTGCACTCGCTGGCGCAAGCCCTCAGCCTGTTCGGCGCTCGCCTCTATCTGGTCTCCCCGGAGGCGCTGGCGATGCCGGACTACCTGTGCGAGGAGCTGACTGAGCGTGGGGTCGAGTTCAGCGTGCATGAAACCATCGAGGAGATCATGCCGCACCTCGACATCCTGTATATGACCCGGGTGCAGAAAGAGCGTTTTGACGAGACCGAGTACCGCCATATCGCCGCCAAGTACGTGCTCACCGCCGACATGCTGGCCACGGCGCGACCGAATATGAAGATCCTGCACCCGCTGCCACGCGTTGATGAGATCCATATTGATGTCGATGCCACTTCGCATGCCTACTACTTCGAACAGGCCGAAAACGGTGTGTATGCCCGCCAGGCCCTGCTGGCCCTCGTGCTGAACGAAACTGTCTAAGGAGCGCCCCATGTCCGAGAAGAAACAACTGCAGGTCGAAGCCATCTGCAACGGCTCCGTGATCGACCATATCCCGGCCGGTCAGGGCATCAAGATCCTGAAACTGTTCCACCTGCTCGATACCCGCGAACGCATCACTGTCGGCCTCAATCTGCCGTCCGCGGCCCTCGGCGCCAAGGATCTGATCAAGGTGGAAAACACCTCGCTGACCGAAATGCAGGCCAACCAGCTGGCGCTGTTTGCCCCGCACGCCACGGTCAACATTATCCAAGACTTCAAAGTGGTGAAGAAGCATCAGCTGCGTCTGCCCGAGCAGATCAGCGGCGTGTTCGCCTGCCCGAACTCCAACTGCATCAGCCATAGCGAGCCGGTCGCCAGCCACTTCACCGTGCGCGACGTCAACGGCGTGGTCCGTCTGAAGTGCCGCTATTGCGAGAAGTCGTTCAGCAAGGAGATCGTCAGCGCCAGTTTCTAGGCTATCCACATCGCCGGGTGTCCCTGCCGACACCCGGTTTCCTCCCCCACCCTGCCATTCTTTATCTATACTCAAGCCAGCGATGACAGTTCCCGAACCCGTTTTGGGGGAAGCCCTTATGATACTTCTCGTCGGTGGTGAAAAAGGTGGCAGCGGCAAGAGCTGTCTGGCACAAAACCTGGCGGTCTATTTCCGCCGGCATTATCAGGGCGACGTCCTGCTGGTCGACTGCGACCCGCAGCGCACGACCTCGGACTGGATCCAGGAGCGCAAGGACAATACCGATCTGCCGTCGATCAATTGCGTACAACTGTATGGCAATATCCGTGAAGATCTGCTCAGCCTGAAAAGCCGCTACGACTTTGTGGTAGTAGATTGCGGCGGTCAGGACAACCGCGCCCTGCGCTCGACCATGTCGGTGGCGTCGCATGCGCTGATCCCGTTACGTCCGAAACGCCGCGATCTCAAGACCTTACCGCATATGGAAGACATCATTACCACCTGCAAGATGGTCAATCCGTCACTGAATGCCGCTGTGGTGATGACCCAATGCCCGGCGCTGCCTAACCAGGCCAAACGCATTCTGGAGGCCAAGGAGGTCTGCCGGACATTCTGCGTGCAGGTACTTGAGAACATCATCTACAGCCGTAATGTCTATGACGACAGCGAAGAACGCGGCCTCTCGGTGATGGAGATCGAGCCTGAAGGCAAGGCAGCCGAGGAGATCCGAGCGATCGCCAAAGAGTTTCTTAACCTCTAGGAGGCAGGTATGGGCCTCTCGGATCTGAAAAAAAAAGGGCAAAACCCCAGCCAAGAGACACCGGCCGCAGCGGCTCGACCGACCTTGGATGAATTTATCAATGAAGCCGAACTCTATGCCCAGGGTCAGTTACGCGGTGGCCTGATGCTGCCTGACGAGCAGGAGGATGAAGATGAGGAGACCGCCGCCCTGCGCGCCATCTTCAAGAAAGCCACTTACTCGATGAGTCTGGAAAGCATTGATAATCTAAAACGAATAGCCGAAGAGGATGGCCGCAACCGCTCGCAACTGTTGCGCATGTTTACCCACTATTTCTATCAGTTACCCCCCGAGGAGCGCGATCTGATCTACGAACGCTTTAATCATCTGTTCGATCCGCCCAAGAAGTAATCCGCGGCATCCCTGCCGCCAACGGTTGGCTCAACCGGCTATCTCTGCGTCGCTCACTGACTGGCATTGCCAACAGGCGCATCCTTTCCGTGGCGACCGAGCACACCGCTCGGCGGTCTCGCCCTCGCCACCTCAGCCCGGTTTTGTTACCATCGCCGGCGTGTTTCATCAGTCAGGCATGATATGAAAATCGGTTTGTTTTACGGCTCCAGCACCTGCTACACCGAAATGGTGGCCGAAAAGATCCAGGCCCGTCTGGGCGCAGATCTGGTGACCCTGCATAACCTTAAAGAGACCCCGGTTAGCCAGATGACCGCCTATGACTGCCTGCTGCTCGGTATCTCCACTTGGGATTTCGGCGAATTGCAGGAGGATTGGCAAGCCAGTTGGGCGGCGCTGACCACGGTTGATCTGCACGGCAAGCGCGTGGCGCTGTTTGGTCTCGGTGACCAAGCGGGTTATGGCGAGTGGTTTCTGGATGCGATGGGACTGCTGCATGACCAACTGCTGACCCAAGGCTGCCAACTGGTCGGCTACTGGCCCAACGAGGGCTACGAATTTGACGCCTCCAAGGCGTTGACCGCCGATGGTGAGTGGTTTGTTGGCCTGGCACTGGATGAAACCAGCCAGTACGACCTCACCGAACAACGCCTGGATGCTTGGTTGCCCGGTGTGGTCGAAGACCTGCTGGCGCCCTAAGCTAAGCCCTGCCGATCAGGCCCCGGCACAGACTCGCAGCATAATCGGCGTATTGGCCTCGGGAAACTCATAATCAGCCAGCGCATGGCGCGGCACCCAGCGTACCGGTTGCCCCTCCAGCCCCTGCGGCTCGCCCATAAAGGCGGTCACCCGCCAGACGTCGAGCAGCACAGCCTTATCCGCATAGTCATGGCTGACTGTCATTAACGGCGAACAGGCCAGGACCTCAATCCCCAACTCCTCGCGCAATTCGCGCGCCAGCGCCTTGCCAACGGCCTCTCCCTCCTCCACCTTGCCGCCCGGGAACTCCCACTTGCCGGCCTGATGCTGACTGGCGCCTCGCAGGCTAATCAGAATCTCATCCTGACCATTCTCAATCACCCCAACCGCTACATGCACCCGTTTCTTGCGCGCTGACATCACCGACTCCTTACCTGTCATGCTCCGGCCACGCGCCACGCTCGAGACCGGAAAACAAAAGGCGGCCGAAGCCGCCTTGTTTACCTACCGCATTAGCTTAACTCAGCTGACCGTGGCAGTGCTTGTACTTCTTGCCAGAGCCGCACGGGCACGGATCATTTCGACCCACCTTGTCGCCACGCACATACGGTTCAGCGGCGACCGGTGCGGCCCCTTCCGCCTCGCCGGCTGCCGCCGACTCGTCCTCGTCACCGGCCATCGCGCTGGCCGCAGCATGGGTGTAGTTACGCGGCGCCTCTTCGGCACGACGACGCTGCTCTTCAATCGCGTCGACATCGCGTTCCTGTACCTGCACACGAGAGAGGATGGTGATCACTTCCAGCTTCAGGCTTTCCAGCATCTGGGTGAACAGTTCAAACGACTCGCGCTTGTACTCCTGCTTCGGATTCTTCTGCGCATAACCGCGCAGATGGATACCCTGACGCAGATGATCCATCGCCGCCAGATGCTCCTTCCACAGGTTGTCGAGGCTCTGCATCATGATCGACTTCTCGAACTGTTGCATCACCTCATCACCCACCAGGGCCTTCTTCGACTGGTAGATAGTGTCAGCTTCAGCGACGATACGGTCGCGCAGCAGATCTTCAAACAGCTTGTCGTCTTCATCCAGCCACTTGGCGATCGGCAGATCCAGACTGAAGTCACGCTGCAGGCGCTGTTCCAGCCCCGGCACATCCCAGGTTTCGTCCAACGATTGCGGCGGAATGTACTCGCTGATCACTGCATTCAGCACATCACCGCGGATCACGGAGATGGTTTCGCTGATATTGCCAGCATCCAGCAGTTCGTTACGCTGCTCATAGACCACCTTACGCTGGTCGTTGGCGACGTCATCGAACTCAAGCAGATTCTTACGGATATCGAAGTTGCGCGCTTCGACCTTACGCTGCGCATTCTCGATCGCCTTGGTTACCCACGGATGTTCGATCGCCTCGCCATACTCCATGCCCAGCTTCTTCATCATGCCGGTGACACGGTCGGAGGCAAAAATACGCATCAGCGTATCTTCCATCGACAGATAGAAGCGCGAGGAACCCGGGTCACCCTGACGACCGGAACGACCACGCAACTGGTTGTCGATACGGCGCGATTCGTGGCGTTCAGTACCGATGATGTGCAGACCACCCGCAGCAATCACCTCATCATGCAGGGTCTGCCATTCGGTCTTGATCGCGGCAACCTGCTCCGGCGTCGGGTTCTCCAGCTTGGCCAGCTCGGCCTGCCAGTTACCACCGAGCACGATGTCGGTACCACGACCCGCCATATTGGTGGCGATGGTGACCGCACCGGCACGACCGGCCTGAGCGACGATATCCGCTTCCATGGCGTGGAACTTGGCATTCAGCACCTGATGCTTGATGCCCTGCTTGTTCAGCACATTGGAGATCAGTTCAGAGTTTTCGATAGAGATGGTGCCCACCAAAACCGGACGCCCTTCGGCCACCCGATCCTTGATATCCTGCACGATGGCCGCGTACTTTTCATCAGCGGTCAGGTAGACCAGATCGCCCATGTCTTTACGGATCATCGGACGGTTGGTCGGCAACACCACGGTGTTAAGACCATAAATCTGTTGGAATTCGTAGGCTTCGGTATCCGCAGTCCCGGTCATCCCCGCCAGCTTCTCGTACAGACGGAAGTAATTCTGGAAGGTAATAGAGGCCAGGGTCTGGTTTTCATTCTGGATGCGCACCCCTTCCTTGGCTTCGATGGCCTGATGCAGACCTTCAGACCAACGGCGGCCGGACATGGTACGACCGGTGTGCTCATCAACGATCACTACCTCACCGTCCTTGACGATGTAGTCGACGTTGCGCTCAAACAGGGTGTGCGCACGCAGGGCTGCATTGACGTGATGCAGCAGGGTGATGTTGGAGGCGGAGAACAGGGAGTCGTCATCGCTCATCAGACCGTTCTGCTTGAGCAACTCTTCCATATAGATCTGACCGTTTTCAGTCAGCAGCGCCTGGCGCGCCTTTTCGTCCACGGTGTAGTGGCCGTCACCGCGATACTCTTCGGTGTCTTCCTTGTCCTGCTTCTGCAGTAACGGGATCAGCTTGTTGACCTGGATATACAGCTCGGAGCTGTCTTCGGCGGCGCCGGAGATAATCAGCGGGGTACGCGCTTCGTCAATCAGCACCGAGTCCACTTCGTCGACCAGGGCATAGAACAGCGGACGTTGGACACGCTGTTCCGGCGCGAACGCCATGTTGTCACGCAGGTAATCGAAGCCGAACTCGTTGTTGGTACCGTAGGTGATGTCGGCCGCATAGGCGACATGCTTCTCTTCGTGGGTCATGCCTGGCAGGTTGCAACCGACCGACAGACCGAGGAATTCAAACAGCGGACGGTTCCACTCGGCGTCACGTTTGGCCAGGTAGTCGTTAACGGTGACCACATGCACGCCGCGGCCAGTCAGGCCGTTCAGATAGGCCGGCAGGGTCGCGGTCAGGGTCTTCCCTTCACCGGTCTTCATTTCAGCAATCTGGTTATTGTTCAGCACCATGCCGCCCATCAGCTGGACGTCAAAGTGGCGCATGCCAAACACACGGCGCGAGGCTTCACGCACGGTGGCGAAGGCTTCCGGCAGCAGTTGCTCCAAGGTCTCGCCCTGATCCAATCGCTGGCGGAACTCAGCCGTCTTGGCTTTCAGATCAGCGTCGGAGAGGGATTCAAACTGCGGCTCCATGGCATTGATTTGCTTAACAACCTTGCGCAGTTTTTTTAGCGTCCGATCATTACTGCTGCCAACGATCTTGGTAAGTAAACTTGTAATCATCTTTAACCAACTCTCTGGTTATTGTCTCGCTTCACCCCGGGAGGGAAGCCACCTCAACTCAACACCGTGAAACCACCGCGGTCCAATGCATATCACGCGGTGGCAATGTTATTGCTTGTTATCTTACCTGATGGTGACAGTCGACTCGCGCTGCCAGGTCAAGACTCTGTGCAGAAAATCAATCCGGGTCACACTCCGTCGACACAGAATACCGAATCGGCTCACCATGGCAGACCAAGGCATGACGCAGGACGGTTCCCGCGGGTCAGGGCTCATCAGGGATATGGTGACGCGGTGGACAAAAATCAAGTCCGTGCCGCATACAGGCAGGCATCACCCGGTTCCGGTTGCCGAGCGTATCACATGCAGGCAATAAGTGCCCGCGCAGAAAAGCAAAAAGGCACCGGGGAGAGAGCGCCGGTGCCTTAAAAGATGGCCCCAGCGGGCCATCAACCTATCGTGATCAGGCGTAAACCAGACGACCGTCGGCAAACGGCACCGGCGAGGCCTGTTTCGGCGCTTCGAAGGTGACCATTTCCCAAGCTTCGGCATCAGCCAACAGGGTGCGCAACAGTTTGTTGTTCACCGCATGGCCGGTCTTATAAGCACTGAATTCGCCGAGCAGCGTGTGGTTGGCCATATACAGGTCACCCACCGCGTCCAGCATCTTGTGTTTGACGAACTCGTCCTCGTAACGCAGCCCTTCTTCGTTGAGCACACGGTAGTCGTCGAGGACCACGGCGTTCTCCAGGCTGCCGCCCAGCGCCAGATTCTTCGAGTGCATGTACTCGACATCCTTCATAAAGCAGAAGGTGCGGGCACGACTTAGCTCGCGCACGAAAGACTGGCCACTGAAATTCAGGCTCAGCGCCTGACGGGACGGATCAAACACCGGGTGAGTAAAGTCGATGCGCAGGTTCATGCGGAAACCCCCGGCATACGGCTTCAACTCAGCCCACTTGTCACCCTCTTCCACGCGCACGGTCTTGCGAACCCGCAGATAGCGCTTGGGGGCATTCAGCTCTTCAATGCCTGCTGACTGCAGCAAGAAGATGAATGGATGCGAACTGCCATCCATCACCGGCAACTCCGGCGCATCAACCTCAACAATGAGATTGTCGATGCCGAACGCGGCCAGCGCAGCGGAGAGATGCTCCACGGTGGAGATTCGCACGCCGTCATCATTCACCAGTGCCGTACACAGCATGGTATCGCGTACCGCATCGGCTTGCGCACGGATCTCGACTGCCGGCTGCAAATCATTGCGCACGTAGACGATCCCGGTGTTCGCAGGCGCCGGGCGGAAGGTGACCGTCACCTTGCGACCGGAATGCAGGCCGACGCCAGTCGCCTGCACGCTTTGCTTCAGAGTACGTTGTCTGATCATGATGTTACCTCAATACGGAGGGTGGTCGGACCAACCCGTGCTGCGGATGCTAACACAGGTTAGGTCTTTTTGTCATGTGCCCCGTCATCAGACGGTCACACCCTCCGGTTAATCTGCCTGTTTGCGCAAGAAGGCCGGGATATCCAGATAGTCCGGCTCCTGACGCGGGCTCGGTGAGACAACCGGTTCGGCATTCCCGACCTTGGCACGCGGCTCTTCGAACTGGGACATCGGGTTATCCTGCAGTCGCGAACGCAGCGGACGTTCCGGCTGGGCATTCTTCACCAGGGTGATTTCAGCCTTGCGTTCGGTACCAATACCGGTGGCGACCACGGTGACACGCAGTTCGTCCTGCATGTTCGGATCGATCACGGCGCCGACCACCACGGTGGCGTTTTCCGAGGCGAAGCCCTTGACCGCGTTACCCACGGTTTCGAACTCTTCCATGGTCAAGTCCATGCCAGCGGTGATGTTGACCAGAATGCCACGGGCACCGGCCAGATCCACATCTTCCAGCAGCGGGCTGGAGATCGCCTTCTCTGCGGCATCTTCAGCACGATCGTCGCCGCGCGCATAACCGGTCCCCATCATGGCGGTACCCATTTCGCGCATCACGGTCCGCACGTCGGCGAAGTCGACGTTAATCAGGCCCGGACGGGTAATCAGTTCGGCAATCCCCTGCACCGCACCAAGCAGTACATTGTTGGCTTCCTTGAACGCATCCAGCAGGCTCACACCCTTGCCCAATACCCGCAACAGCTTGTCGTTCGGGATGGTGATCAGCGAGTCGACATGCTTGGACAGCTCTTCAATCCCCTGCAGGGCGAAGTTCATACGACGCTTGCCTTCGAAATTGAACGGCTTGGTCACCACGGCCACGGTCAGGATACCCAGCTCCTTGGCCACTTCAGCAACCACCGGCGCGGCCCCGGTCCCGGTACCACCGCCCATGCCTGCAGCGATGAACACCATGTCCGAGCCTTCCAGCATCTGCTTGATGTCTTCACGGTTTTCCAGCGCGGCTTCACGACCGACATCCGGATTGGCACCGGCACCCAGCCCCTTGGTGATGGTCTGGCCGATCTGTACTGTGGTTTCGGCACCGGAGTTGCGCAGCGCCTGCGCATCCGTATTGATGGCGATAAAGTGTACCCCTTCGATGCTCTCGCGCACCATGTGCTCAACAGCGTTACCGCCGCCGCCACCTACGCCGATGACTTTGATGACGGCATCGTCACCCTGGCTTCCTACCGGTTCAAAAGTAAACATGTTTCTCTCTCCGCATGATTTGCTTAGTCGCAAATATCAAAACTCGCCGCGCAACCAGTTGGTCAGACGGTGGAACATACCGCCCACACTGTCCTTGACCCCTTTGGGCTTGGTATCCCTGCTGCTTCGACCACCCTTGGACTGGTGAAGCTTGCCATACTGCAACAGACCCACGGCCGTAGAAAAGGCTGGTGCCTCTACATAATCGGTCAGGCCACGGATGTTGCCGGGTTCACCGACTCGTACCTGGCACTGGAAAATCTGTTCTGCACACTCAACGATACCTTCGATCTGCGCCGCACCACCGGTGAGGACCACCCCGGCGGCCAGCTGGTGCTTGACCCCCTGACCACGCAGTTCCGCCTGCATACGGGTAATCTCATCCTGCACCAGGCCAAGCAGCTCGCTATATCGCGGCTCGATCACCTCGGCCAGCGTCTGCCGTTGCAGGCTGCGCGAGGAGCGTCCACCGACACTCGGGACCTCGATGTTGTCTTCCTTGCTCACCAGGCGCCCCAGCGCACTACCAAAGCGCACCTTGATGGCTTCCGCGTCCAGCGGCGGTGTACCAAAGGCGTAGGCGATGTCGCTGGTCACGGTGTTACCGGCATACGGAATCACCTTGGTATAGCGCAAGGCGCCACCGGTGAACATGGCAATGTCCATGGTGCCGCCGCCGATATCCACCACGCAGACACCCAACTCTTTCTCGTCATCGGTCAGCACAGCATAACTGGAGGCCAGCGCCGAGAAGATCATCTGGTCAACCTTGAGGCCAACACGCTCCACACATTTTTCAATATTGCGAACCATGTCGTTGTGGCAGGTGATCAAATGCACCTTGGCCCCCATGCGCACCCCGGACAGGCCGACCGGATTCTTGATGCCTTCCTGATAATCGATGGAGAACTCCTGCGGCAACACATGCAGCACGCGGTGATCATCCGGCAAACGTACCGATTTGGCGGTATGAATGACGTTCTCGACATCCTCTTCCGTGACCTCCTCATCGGAGATCGGCACCATGCCCTTCTCATTACGGCACTCGATGTGTCGCCCGGAGACACCGAGAAATACCGAGGAGATATGGCAATCGGCCATCATCTCGGCCTCATCTACGGCGCGCTGCAATGACTTGACCACTGACTCGAGATCGTTGACACCACCCTTATCCATGCCACGGGCCGAATGGGTACCCAGGCCGATGATGTTCAATTCGCCATCGGGCAATACTTCGCCCACCAGCACCGCCACCTTGGTGGTGCCGATATCAAGTCCGACTATTAGGTTTCTTTCCGCGGTCTTGGTCATTACCAGTCCCTTCAATTGGTTTCCAGCCCACAGCAAATCCGGTGTCATAACGCAGATCCAGATACGCAATACGCTCACGCGGCTCGATCTGCGGATACACTTCCAGGAAACGCTGCAGACGTGCTGTGGCATCCCCTCGCCCTAAAATCAGCTTCGGACCGTCCTTGAGCTGCACTTCCCACGCATGGCGGGGGGTCAGGTTCATGGAGTCGATATGAAAGCCGTTCAGGGCCAATATCTGTTCAAAGCGCCGGTACTCGTCCCAGACCCGGTCGGCCATGTCATCCGGGCCGGACAGACGTACCAGGGGGCGTTTCAGACGCTCTAACGGCGCCTTGAAAATACCGCCCCTGTCACTCAGCAGTCGGTCGTTGCCCCAGATGGCCCGCGGCGACTGCTCTACCACATAGACATACAACAACGCTGGCCAGCGTTTGCGTACCGAGGCCTGATATACCCAAGGCAGATCTGCGATTCGCTGTTGTACATCATTTACATCCAGGGTGAAGAAGTTGCTGGTCGCCGCGTCATCACGCAACGCCCCCAGCACATCCGCATTGGTGACATAGTCACGGCTGCCCTGCAATACCACGCCTTCCACCGGAATGCGGTCTTCCTCAAAAAACCAGCGCTTCAGATCGATGGCGGCCGAACTCAAGCCATACAACACCGCCACAAAAAACAGCACACCAAACAGAAACTCTCCGCGGGTGCGCGTGACCACTTCACTCATTCTGTTGCGCCTGTCATTCCTACCGTTATCTCGCACCGGCTGATTCTTCCATACCAACCCGCGTCAGACGGGCCATTATATCGACCCTTGATCGCTGGTCAAAACGCCTGGAGCCAAAAGCCGGCATGCTGCTCACCCCTTTTGCTTCATCTGGCCCACATCAAGCTGCAAATCGGCCAGCGTACGCGCCAAAGCACCGACATTCCCGGCGCCCTGGGTCAATACCAGGTCGCCCGGATGCAGCAGATCGGCCAACACCGCCGGCACTTCGGCCGGGGTGGCGACAAAAACCGGCTCCAACTGGCCACGCTGACGAATCGAGCGGCACAGTGCGCGACCATCGGCACCCGGAATCGGCGTTTCCCCTGCAGCATACACTTCCAGTACGATCAGCACGTCAACCTTTGACAGTACCTCGGCAAAATCCTCGTACAGGTCACGGGTACGGGTATAACGATGCGGCTGGAAAATCATCACCAGACGGCGATCGGCCCAACCGGCTCGCGCGGCATTGATGGTGACCCGCACTTCGCTCGGATGGTGGCCATAGTCGTCGACCAGCATCGCATTGCCGTCACCCACCGGATAGGTGCCATAGTGCTGGAAGCGGCGCCCTACCCCTTCAAAGCGCGCCAGCGCGGCAATGATCGCCTCATCTTCAATGCCATCTTCGGTCGCCACCGCAATCGCGGCCGCTGCATTCAGGGCATTGTGGCGCCCCGGCAGGTTCAGGGTCACCTCGAGCAGCGAACCGTCCTGGCGACGCACACGGAATCGGCTGCGCTGCGCTTCTTGGGTGAAATCCATCACCTGCACGTCAGCATCATCACTGTAACCGTATGTGATGGTGGCACGACCGATATCCGGCAGCAGGCCGCGGATCACTGGATCATCGATACAGACCACCGCCAGCCCATAGAACGGTAAGTTATGCAGGAATTCGATGAAGGTCGCCTTCAGGCGATTGAAATCACCGCCATAGGTATCCATATGGTCGGCTTCGATATTGGTGACGATGGAGACCATCGGCTGCAGGTGCAGGAACGAGGCATCGCTCTCGTCGGCTTCGGCAATCAGATAACGGCTGGAGCCCAAGCGGGCATTGGTACCGGCACTGTTGAGCAGACCGCCGATGACAAAGGTCGGATCGCGGTCGGCTTCGGCATAGATGCTGGAAACCAGACTGGTGGTGGTGGTCTTGCCATGGGTACCGGCAATCGCGATGCCATAACGGTAACGCATCAATTCAGCCAGCATTTCGGCACGGCGTACCACCGGGATACGTTGTTCGCGGGCCGCCTGGACTTCCGGATTATCGGTGTGGATCGCGGTCGATACCACCACCACGCTGGCACCGGCCACATGGCTGGCCTCGTGACCGATAAAGATGGTGGCCCCCAGCGCTGCCAGACGCTCGGTGACCCGGTTGGCGGCGATATCCGACCCGGAAATCTGGTAGCCCTCATTGGCCAGCACCTCGGCAATGCCGCCCATGCCGGCGCCGCCAATGCCGATGAAATGGATACGCCGGACACGACGCATCTCCGGAATCATGGTGCGCAGCTTTGCCAGTTCGACCTTGGTCATGCTTGTTCTCTCATTCAGTCAATTCGTTACAAACAGCGGCCACCCGTGCGGTTGCATCGAGGATGGCATGCTGCCGTGTTGCCGTCGCCATCGCCTGCAGACGGGCGGGTTGCTGCTGCAGGCTGCGCACGGTCTCCGCCAGCTTGTCGGCGGTCAGGGTGGACTGTGGCATCAGCAGTGCGCCACCTACCCGGGTCAGACTCTCGGCATTACGGGTCTGGTGGTCATCCACGGCATGCGGCAACGGCACAAAGATCGCCGGCACCCCGGCGGCGGCAACTTCAGCCACCGTCAGCGCGCCTGCGCGGCAAATAATCAGATCGGCCCAGGCATACGCTGCCGCCATATCGGTAATAAATTCGCTGACCGTCGCCGTCCCGCCGGCAGCCTGCCAGGCCTGCTCTACCGCGGCCTGATTGCCTTTGCCCGTCTGGTGGCGCACCGTCAACCCGGTAACACCAGCCAGCGCGGCGGGTACCACCTGATTCAGAATACGCGCGCCCAGACTGCCACCGACGATCAGTACCTGCAGCGGTCTTTCGCCTTGCCACGCGGGTTGGTCGGCCTGCGCCAAGGCGACCACCGCATCACGCACCGGATTACCGACATAGTGTACCTTGGCCGCCGGGGCAAACGCGCCATCAAACCCCATCAACACCCGGTTAGCCAGCCGTGACAACAGGCGGTTGGTCATGCCAGCGGCGGCGTTCTGCTCATGCAGCACCAACGGAATGCCCGCCAACCAGGCCGCAACGCCACCCGGCCCGGAAGCAAACCCCCCCATGCCGAGCACCACATCGGGGCGAAACTCGCGCAGGACACGGCGCGCCTGCAAGATAGCCTTGAGGATGCGGAACGGTGCAGCCAGCAGACGGCGCACCCCGTTGCCGCGCACCCCCTGCACCGGGATAAAGGAGATCGGATAGCCATGCGCCGGCACCAGATCGGCCTCCATACGGTCGGCGGTCCCCAGCCAGTGAATGGTCCAGCCCTGCGCCTGCAGCGCATCGGCGACCGCCAAGCCTGGGAACACATGGCCACCGGTACCGCCGGCCATCACCAACAAGCGCTTGCTCATGCTGTCCCCTTAGGTAGCACCTGGGCGCTATCGCGACGCAGTTCAAAATCAATACGCAACAACAGGGCCACCGCCATGCTCATTGCAATCAGACTGGAGCCCCCATAACTGACCAGTGGCAGGGTCAACCCCTTGGTCGGCAGCATCCCGGCCGCCGCACCGACGTTGATCACGGTCTGGAAGCCAAACCAGATGCCGATGCCACAGCCCATATACCCTTCAAACTGTTTTTCCTGCGCCAGTGCCTTGCGGCCAATCTGCAGTGCCTTGAACACCATGCCGAGCTGCATGGCGAGCACAAACAGGACCCCGGCATAACCCAACTCCTCGCCGAGAATGGCGAACACGAAGTCGGTATGTGCTTCTGGCAGGTATTCGAGTTTCTGTACCGAGTTGCCCAGCCCCTGGCCGAAGAAACCGCCGCGGCCGAACGCCATCAGCGACTGGGTCAGCTGATAGCCGCTACCAAACGGATCGGCCCACGGATCCATAAACGAGGTCACGCGGCGCATACGGTACGGCTCGAACAGGATCAGCATCACCAGTGCGGCGACCCCCATCATGATCATCAGCACGAACTGGATAACCCGCGCCCCGGCGAGGAACAGCAGCCCCAGCGTGGTGACAAACAGTACCACCACCGAGCCGAGGTCAGGCTGCGCCAGCAACAGCACCGCCATACAGAACACCAGCGCCAGCGGCTTGGCAAAGCCGGAGAACTGGTGCCGCACCTGGTCGATGCGGCGCACCAGATAACCCGACAGATAAGCTATCAGCACCAGCTTGGCAATTTCGGCCGGCTGCAGGTTAAACGGGCCAATCGGCAACCAACGCCGCGCCCCGTTTACGCTATGCCCGGCCACCAGCACCACCACCAGCAGGAAGATCGACAGCACCAGCAGGCGAGCCCCCCACTCCTGCCAGAACTTCATCGGCACATACAGCGTGGCCGTGCCCGCCGCGATACACAGCACCAAAAACAGCAGGTGGCGCTTCACAAAGAAGAAGGGGTCGTTCTGTAACGCCATCCCTTCGGTGATCGAGGCCGACGCCACCATAATCAGGCCGATGGCCATCAGGCTGAAGGCGAGCACCAGCAGCGAGCGGTCATACATGGAGGTGCGCTGCGGCACCAGTAGCCGCCACACCCAGGCCCCGGCATTGGCGAGACGACTCATAGCGCCTCCACCAAGGCGCAAAAGCGATCACCACGCGCCTCGAAATTACGGAACATATCCAGGCTGGCACAAGCTGGGGCCAACAGTACCCAATCGCCAGCGCCGGTCAACGCAGCGGCTCGCGCGACGGCAGCCTCCAGGTCGGCGACCCGCTCGGCTTGCGGCCCTAGGGCACACAGCACATCGGCGTCCTGACCGAAGCACAGCATATGGTCGATGCCATGACCGAGCAGCGCCTGCAATGGCGAGAAGTCCTGCCCCTTGCCTTGACCACCGGCAATCAGCACCAGCTTACCCTGCACGCTCTCGGCCACCCCTGCCACCGCCGCCAGCGTCGAGCCAACATTGGTCGCCTTGGAGTCATTCAGCCAACGCACGCCTGCGTGCTCGCGCACGAACTGACAGCGGTGTGGCAGACCGGTAAAGCGACGCAGTACCGCCAATTGCGCGGCACGCGGCACGCCGACCGCATCACACAGTGCCATCGCTGCCAGCGCATTCATTTGATTATGGGCACCGACAATCCGCAGTTCGCTCACCGCCAGTACCGGCTCACCGTGCACTGCCAGCCACAAGCCGTCGTCGCGTTCGACGCGGCCATACGACTGACCATCCAGCCCGAAGGACTGCCATACGGCACCCGCCACCGGGAGCGTCGCCGCATCATCGCGGTTGGTCAAAATATGCTGAGCGCCGTGATGGATGCGCTGCTTGGCGGCCAGATAGCCGGCCATGCCGTCATAGCGATCCAGATGGTCTTCGCTCAGGTTAAGAATGGTCGCGGCCGCCGCCTGCAGGCTATAGGTGGTCTCCAGCTGGAAGCTGGAGAGTTCGAGCACATACAGCTGCGCCGGGCTGGCCAGCAAATCCAGCGCCGGAGTGCCGATGTTACCCCCCACACCGACCGCCCAGCCGGCTTCGGCCGCCATCTCGCCAACCAGCGTGGTGACGGTGCTCTTGCCGTTGGAGCCGGTGATCGCCACGATCGGCGCCTGAGCTTCACGGACAAACAACTCGATATCGCCGATGATCTCGACGCCAGCCGCTGCGGCCGCCTGCAATGCAGGTGTGGCCAGCGCAATGCCCGGACTGGAGATGATCAGATCCGCTGCACACAGCGCGGCCTCATCCAGCCCGCCGCAATGCACCGGCACCCCCGCAGGCAGCTGATCTCGCCCGGCCGGCTCGGCACGGGTATCCATCACCAGCGGGGTGATGCCCCGCGCCAGAAAATAGTGCACACAGGAGAGGCCCGTCTTGCCGAGTCCGAGGACGATATCCTTGTTCATCAGGCGCTCCCTTCCGTTAACGCAGCTTCAGGGTCACCAGACCCAGCAGCACCAGCACCAGGGTGATGATCCAGAAACGCACGATGACGCGCGGCTCCGGCCAGCCCTTGAGCTCGTAGTGGTGATGGATCGGCGCCATGCGGAAGATACGCTGGCCCCGCAGCTTGTAGGAGCCGACCTGCAGGATCACCGACAGGGTCTCCATCACAAACACCCCGCCCATGATCACCAGCAGGAACTCCTGGCGAATCAGCACCGCAATAACACCGAGCACACCGCCCAGCGACAGCGAACCGACATCGCCCATAAAGACCTGTGCCGGATAGGTGTTGAACCACAGGAAGCCCAGACCGGCACCGGCAATCGCAGTGCAGACCACCACCAGCTCGGAGGCATTGGCCACATAGGGGATATGCAGGTAGTTAGCGAAATTAACGTTACCGGTGGCCCAGGCCACCAGCGCCAGCCCGGAGGCCACCATCACCGTCGGCATGATCGCCAGACCATCCAGCCCGTCGGTCAAGTTGACCGCATTCGAGGAACCGACAATCACCAGATAACAGAACGGGATAAACAGCAGGCCGAGTTGCGGCATGAACTGCTTGAAGAACGGCACCACCAGCGCGGTCTCCGCGCCGCCGTTGCCAATCCAGTACAGGTAAATCCCGACCACCAGTGCAGCCAGCGATTGCCAGAAGTACTTCCAGCGCGCAATCAGCCCCTTGGTATCCTTGCGCACCACCTTGCGGTAGTCATCGACAAAGCCGATGGCGCCATAGACCACCAGCACGAACAGCACCACCCAGACATAGGGGTTGGTCAAGCGCGCCCACAGCAGCACGGCAATCACGATCGAGGAGAGGATCATGATCCCGCCCATGGTCGGCGTGCCACGCTTGCTGAAATGCGACTCCGGGCCATCGTGACGCACGACTTGGCCAATTTGCAGCAGTTGCAGGCGACGAATCACGTGCGGCCCCATCCACAATGCCACCGCCAGCGCGGTGAGGATGGCCATGATGGCGCGGAAGGTCAGATAAGAGACCACGTGAAACGGGGTAAAATAGGGCGTTAATAGTTCCGCCAGCCAGACTAACATGCCTGCTCCTTGAAGCTTCTCGCAAACTCAATGATGTCTTCCATCTTGGAACTGCGCGCCCCTTTGGCGAGCAGCACCAGATCCTGATGTGCATTCAGCAACGCCGGCAGCGCTGCCAGCAAGCTGGCCTTGTCAGCAAAATGCTGGCCACCGGCCGCCTCGGCGGTCAATGCCGCCCAGTGACCCACGGTATAGACCGCTTGCAGCCCGGCCTGGCGGGCATGCGCGCCGACCAGACGATGCTGTTCGGCGGCAGCCTCACCCAGCTCGCCCATGTCGCCAAATACCAGCACACGATGGCCCGGCATCGCCGCCAGCGTATCAATCGCCGCCAGCACCGAGGCCACACTGGCGTTGTAGGTGTCATCGATCAGCGTCAACCCGGGCAGGGATTGTACGCACAACCGCCCCTTGACCGGTGCCATTAACGCCAAACCGCTACGCACCTCGTCCAGCGTCACACCGAGGTTAAGGGTCAGCGCCGCCGCCGCCAGGGCGTTGCCCACGTTATGGCGGCCCG
This sequence comes from Aeromonadaceae bacterium, assembly GCA_041911695.1. GTDB lineage: Bacteria > Pseudomonadota > Gammaproteobacteria > Enterobacterales > Aeromonadaceae > Pseudaeromonas. Next base: position 6,322 of record JAYROM010000176.1, on the reverse strand, counting down.
GCACCGATAGCGAGATCTCGACCGCCCCTTGCGGAGTGAGCATACGGAAGTCGTGACCGCCTTGCGCATTGGCCTTGATGGCCTCGGCACGATAGTCCGCCGTAGCATTATCCAGGGCAAAGCTGCGCAACTGGCTACCCAGCTCGCGCTGCCAGCGCGGGAAGAATTCACTATCGGCGTTAACAATGGCTACGCCATCGGCTGGCAAACCCTGGAAAATTTCCGACTTGGCGGTACATACCCCGTCCAGTGAGCCGAAGCCCTCCAGATGCGCGGCGGCCACGTTGTTGATCAACGCCACCTGCGGGCGCACCAGTGCGGTGGTCCAGGCAATCTCGCCAAGATGGTTGGCACCGAGTTCGAGCACGGCATACTGATGCTGCGGCTCAAGGCGCAGCAGGGTCAGCGGTACGCCGATATCGTTGTTCAAGTTGCCACGCGTCGCCAGCACCTCGCCGCGCTGGCCAAGGATCGCCGCGCACATCTCCTTGACCGTGGTCTTGCCACAGCTACCGGTGATGGCCAGGGTCTGCGGCTGCAGTTGCTGGCGCACATAGGCGCCGAGCAGGCCGAGCGCACGGCGGGTATCTGCCACCTTAAGTTGCGGTACCGCCTCCTGCTGCCAGTCACTGACCAGCAGGGCGCACGCGCCGCCCGCGACCGCAGTGGCACAAAAATCGTGGCCGTCGAAGCGATCCCCCTTGAGCGCGACAAACAGGGCGCCGGCCGGCAAGGCGCGGCTATCAGTACTCACCGCGCTGATGGTGACCGCATCACCGCGCAGCTCACCGTCGAGCACTTCCGCCAGGGTCTGTAGGGAGAGCGGAATCATGCGCGCGCCTCCAGCAGACGGGCGATGGTCTCGCGGTCGCTATAGTGATGACGGGTCTTGCCGATGATCTGGTAGTCTTCATGGCCTTTGCCGGCAATCAGGATCAGGTCACCCGCTTGCGCTTCGTCTAGCGCCAGGCGCATGGCGTCTTCACGCTGATGGGCAATGCGCACCCCGGCCGGATGGCGCAATCCGGCCAACATATCGGCCATGATCGCCGCCGGCTCTTCAGTGCGCGGGTTATCATCAGTCAGGATCACCACGTCAGCATGCTGCTCGGCAATACCGGCCATCATCGGCCGCTTACCGCGATCACGATCGCCACCGCAACCGACCAGGCAGAAGATACGACCACGGCAGTGCAGACGCGCCGCTGCCAGCGCCTTCTCCAAACCATCCGGGGTATGGGCATAATCGACCACCGCCAGCGGCTGCTCGCCGCCACCAAAGCACTCCATGCGCCCGGTGACCGGATGCAGACGATCGGAAACCGCCAGCAGCCCCGACAGTTCATAACCCAGCACCAGCAAGGTGGCCAGCGCAGCCAGGGTATTGGCGACATTAAACTGGCCAAGCAGTGGCGCGGACAGCACGCCGTCGCCCCATGAGGTACGCAGGTTGGCGCTGAAACCGCGGTCGTGGAAGCGCATGCTCATCACTTCGACATAGCGGGCGCCGCGCGGTGCATTTTGCGGCAACAGGCTGTAGGTCACCGCTTGCGGCAATTCGACCAGCCAGCGCCGCGCCACCGCATCATCCGCATTCAGTACGCAATGGTCGGCCGGCACCATATTGAACAGGGTGCGCTTGGCCTCGGCATAGGCCTCCATGGTGCCGTGATAATCCAGATGGTCACGGCTCAGGTTGGTAAAGGTGGCCGCAGCGAACGGCAAATCCGCCACCCGCTGCTGCACCAGACCATGCGACGACACCTCCATCGCCACCAACGAGGCACCGAGCTCCAGCTCGCGCGCCAGTTCAGCCTGGATCGCCACCGCACTGGCCGTGGTGTTTTCGGTCGGATGCAGATCGCCGAACAAGCCATTGCCGATGGTGCCCATTACCCCGGCGACACCGCCGAGCAGGCTGCGCCAGTTGGCGATCAGCTGGGTGGTCGTGCTCTTGCCGTTGGTACCGGTCACGCCAACCAGTTGCAACTGCTGGCCCGGCTCGCCATAAAATTGGCCAGCCAGGTGTGACAATTTGCGGCCCAGATCCGGAATACCGATGGTTGGCACTGCGGCATCTGCCACCAGCCCTGCGGTTTCTGCCTCCTGCAACACGGCCGCCGCCCCTCGCGCCACCGCCGCGTCGATAAAATCGCGGCCATCGCTGACGTGGCCTGGAATCGCCACAAACAGGTCGCCGGGCTGAACGGCCCGGCTGTCGAGGTGCATATGGCGCAACGGCACAGCCGGTGCGCTGATGCCCAGTCCTGCGACCAGGGCATCAAGTGTGAGGGACATTTTTAACCTCCTGACGGGCTAGCTTGTCTTTTCCCTTGGCCGGATCGAGGGTCTGCGGTGCATCCGGCGGCACATTATAGAGCTGCAGCGCCCCGGCCATCACTTCGGCGAAGGTCGGACCGGCAACGGTCCCCCCGTAGAAGTGACCAGCCTTGGGCTCGTTGATGATAACCACCATGGCAAAGCGCGGATTGGAGACCGGTGCAAACCCGGCGAAGGTCCCGACATAGTCCTTGCCATAGCCACCGGCGACCGCCACCTTGGCGGTCCCGGTCTTACCGGCCACGCGGTAGCCCGGCACTTCGGCCTTACCGCCGGTACCGCCGCCCTCTACCACCGCTTCCAGATGCAGCATCACCTGCTCGGCAATCTCCGCTGGCACCACCTGCTCACCCTTCGGCGGTTCATTCACCTTAAGGATCGAGATCGGCCGGCGTAGCCCCTTGTTAGCCAAGGTGGCATAGGCGGTGACCAATTGCAGCGGGGTGATACGCAGCCCATAGCCGAAGCCGAGGGTCGCACGTTCGATATCTGACCAGCGACGACGGATTGGCAGCATGCCGGTGGTCTCCCCGGCCAGCCCAGTGCCTGATGCGGCACCCAAGCCAAATGCGGTGAGGGTATCGAGAATATCCTGCGGATTCATGCGCAGTGCGATATGCGCCATGCCGATGTTGGAGGAGTATTTGAGAATATCGCCCAAGGCGCCCGATGCCATACGGTGCGAGTCGGTCACCGTTTTGCCGCCGATATTGAACGGCCGGGTGTCAAACACCTCACGCCAGTTGGTGACGTTATGCATCAGGGCACTGGTCGCCACCAGAGGCTTGACCGTAGAGCCCGGCTCATAGGTATCAGTCACTGTGCGGTTACGCGCACGGAAGCCTTCGTATTGGCCGCGGTTGTTCGGATTGTAGGAGGGGCTGTTGGCCATCGCCAGCACTTCGCCGGTGGTGACATCGACCAGGATCAGCGAGCCCGAGGTGGCATTATTGACTTCGGTGGCGTACTTCAGCGAGCGGTAAGCCAGTGACTGCAGGCGCTGGTCGATACTCAACACCAGGTTGTTGGCCTTCTTGCCCTCTTTGACCACGCCGATATTTTCGATGACCCGGCCCTTGCGATCCTTACGCACCTGACGCTCTTCCGGCACGCTGGTCAGCCAATCATTAAATGTGCGTTCGACCCCTTCGATACCGGAACCGTCGATATTGGTCATGCCGACGATATGCGCACTGATCTCACCTGCCGGATAGTAACGCCGCGACTCCTGGCGCAGATAGATACCATCCAGCTTGAGCTTGGAGACATAATCCGCCACCGCCGGGGTGATTTGGCGCTGCAAATAGACGAAGCGTTTGTGCGGATCGGCAATCCGATCGGTCAGGTCTTTGACGGTAAGCCCAAGCACCTCGGCCAGAGCCTGCCAGGCCCGTGTATTATCCAGGCTGCCACTCTCATGCACGGTCTTCGGATCGGCCCACACCGCCTCGACCGGCACCGACACCGCCAGCTGCTCACCATTACGATCGGTGACCATGCCGCGCACTTTTTCGTCTGCGGTGGTACGCAGTGAACGCGCATCCCCTTCTTGACGCAGGCGGTCCGGCGCAATCACCTGGATCCAGGCGGTACGCATCACCAGTCCGGCAAATCCGAGCAAAATAAAGCCGACAACGGTATAAAACCGCCACTCCGGAATACGATGGTCCGGTTTTCCGGCTGCTTTGCGTCTTACTTTCATCATCATGCTCATGGCTGGCGAATAATCTGCTCTTTCAATGGCGACGGGCGCGCCATCTCTAACTTGTCACGGGCAATATCACTCACACGGGAGTGCTCGGCTAACGCATTCTGCTCCAGCACCAAGTGGCGCCACTCGATATCCAGTTTGTCGCGGTCTTCCAGCAATTGATTCAGATTGATGGTGAGCAGTCGGGTCTCATTGGTCATCACGATGATGGTCATCGCCGTACCGAGGATCGCCAGCCACAGAATGAGCTGAAATTTGTGTCGTCCCAGATCGCGCAGGATCTCGCGCGCCAGATTGATACGGTTTTCCATCACACCGGCCCCAGTCGCTCCGCCACCCGCAACACCGCACTGCGCGAGCGCGGATTGGCATCAATTTCGGCATCAGACGGCTTCTGTGCCTTGCCGATACTGCGCAGCGTGCGGTCGACCGCCATTTGTGCTTCGGTCAATGGCAAGCCATGCGGCACTTCCGGTCCTTTCTCTTGCCGGCGAATGAACTGCTTCACCACGCGATCTTCCAGCGAGTGGAAGCTGATTACCGCCAGCCGCCCCTGCGGTGCCAGAATCGACAAGGCCCCCTGCAGCGCACGCGCCACTTCATCGAGTTCAGAGTTGATATAGATGCGGATGCCCTGAAAACTGCGGGTCGCCGGATGCTTGTTCTTTTCCTTGTTCGGGATCAGACGGGCGATCAGCTCGGCCAGTTGACGAGTGCGGGTAAACGGGGTGGTATCGCGATCCTGGACGATAGCGCGACCAATCTTGCGCGCAAACCGCTCCTCACCAAACTCCTTGAGGACCCAGGCGATATCATCCGCCTCAGCATGAGCCAGCCATTCGGCCGCGCTTTGCCCGTGGGTCGGGTCCATACGCATATCCAGCGGACCATCTTTCTGGAAACTGAAACCACGCTCGGCATCATCAAGTTGCGGCGAGGAGACCCCCAGATCGAGCAGGATGCCATCGACCTTGCCCAGCAGATCACGCTCGGCAAGATAGGTCGCCATGCCGGAGAAGGGACCAGCAATGATCTCGAACCGCGGATCATCAATGGTGCGCGCTTCGGCAATCGCCAGCGGATCGCGGTCAATGGCCAGCAGGCGCCCCTGCGGCCCGAGGCGGGACAGAATCAGTCGAGAATGGCCACCGCGACCAAAAGTACCGTCGAGGTAGATGCCATCCGGGCGGATCGCCAGCGCGTCCACGGCCTCGTTGAGCATGACCGTCACGTGGCTGAAGGTCTGTTGCATGTTCAGAGTGTGAAATCCCGTAATTTATCTGACTGCTGCCAGTCTGAATGCGGCAAGGCCGCTATGTCTTCGGCGATCTGTTGCTGCCAGAGGTCAGCATCCCAGATTTCGAATTTGTTTAGTTGCCCGGCAAGCATGACATCACGCTCCAGCCGGGCATGTCGGCGCAAGGGGGCCGGCAATAAAATACGCCCATTTCCGTCGAGTTCACACTCGGCCGCATTGCCTAACAACAGACGTTGCAGGCGACGTTCGTCCGCCTGCAGGCTGGACAGCTGTCGCAATCGATGTTCGACGTGTTCCCACTCGGGTAATGGGTAGAGCAACAGACAGGGGTGAACCAGGTCGAGGGTACAGATCAACTGGCCATCACACTCCTCCCGCAACCAGTCACGGTAACGGGCCGGGATAGCCAGGCGTCCCTTATTATCCAGCGTGATGGCATGAGCGCCGCGCAGCATGTCGACCGTCCTGGTGTTTTAATCCACTTTCCACCACTTTTCTCCACGCCAGAGTGTAAGGATGGGTCATGCGCTTTGCAAGTCGCCCCACTGGCTGGACACCAGTAAAATCGTGGCCTCAAGCCGGACCGCATGAAATTTTGTACACAATTTCAGATGGCTGTCAGGAAAGCCGAAGATTGCATAGTCGTGAAACAGGTCACGTTTTTTTACAAGCCGTGCCCGGTAGGCAATCCCCGACAGCGCAACTGAATAAAAAACGCCCGATCAGCACGCTGATCGGGCGACTTGGCATAGGGGGAGTGGATCTGTAAGCCGGGTTCTGTCCGCTTGCGCGGTAGCAGCCATTCCTCTAGGCCAGCAATCGCTCGCTGGCTCCAGCAACCTACCCGCCCTCAGCGCGGGCCGCGCCAATGAGGGCCTATTTGGTCTTGCTCCGGGTGGAGTTTACCGTGCCACGAACTGTTACCAGTCGCGCGGTGCGCTCTTACCGCACCCTTTCACCCTTACCTGATCCCTTGCGGGCCATCGGCGGTTTGCTCTCTGTTGCACTGGTCG